>JAAYAT010000094.1 GCA_012719225.1 Verrucomicrobiaceae bacterium | reverse complement strand
TCGCCAACAATGAAGGTGCCATCGTCTTGTTCACCCACTCCAAAGACAAAGGTCTCCAACCCGCCAGCAGCGAGCTGAAAACAGTGGCGGCGGGAAACGCGATTTATTCCTTTGTGAAAGAGGGCGAGGCGCTCTCCCCAACAGAGACGGTCGCATGACCCGCGTGCCGACAGGGCGGCGCGGTCCCGCTTCGCCGCGCTCATGAAGCGAAAACGAGTTGACCCGGAGGCAAAAACAGCCTACAGCGTCTCCTCCCGGAAACAAAACGGCGTTCCGGGTCCTCGCAATTTTTCAGATTTTCACCGGGCGCCCGCCCCAGCACGCATCATGGCCACCACAGCACAACGGAACAAGAACCTCACCCGTCCCAAGAAATCCAGCGGGGCGAGGGCGCGTCGTCAGCGCGATCAGAAGAAACGCCTCGTCGCCCTCGGCCTCGACGAAGCGATCGTCGCCAAGATGAACTCCCGCGAAGTGCTCGACAAGCTGAAGCGTCCCGCTTTGGTCGCGAAAGAAGCCGGTGCCAAAAAGGAAGGGTGACCTTCCGCACTGTTTCCCCGACAGCCTCGGGAAGATAGCCGTTGCAAAATTCGGCGGCGGGGTGCATCCGTTACCCATGAGAATTCCCGGACTCCGGGTCCTTTCGCCCGTGAAAATCCGCCCCTGTTCCGCGATGATCGCCCTCTTCCTCGGCGGCGGGACTCTCGGTGCGGTCGATTTTCAGAAAGACATCCTCCCCCTCGTCAGAGAGCATTGCTGGAAGTGCCACAGCAACGAAGAGGAAGCCAAGGGCGGTCTCGCCTTTGACGACATCGAAGCCCTCCGCAAATCGCAGATCGGCGAGCACGCGCTGATCCGGCCCGGGGATCCGGCGAAAAGCGACTTCCTCACGCGGCTCAGGCTCGACTCCGAAGAGGACGACTTCATGCCGAAAAACGGCGAAGCGCTGCGCCGGAGCGAACTCGCCCTGATCGAACAATGGATCCGCGAAGGCGCCCTCATCGACTCGGAAAATCCCTCCGCCGAAGAGCTCGCCCGCGCCGACGAGGTGAAAATCATCAGCGCGAAGGCCGGCGACGAGGTCTACTTCTCCTGGAGCAATCTCGAAGGCAAAACGATAGAGGCCCGCTACGTCGGCATGGAAGGGGAATCGGTGACCATCATGGTGAAAAACGGACGCCGTTTCCTCGTGCCGTTGGCATCGCTCGACCCCGCCAGTGTCGCGCTCGCGAAAAAATTGAGCGAATAAAGCCCTCTTTCTGGCGTGAATGCGGTTGACAGAGGCATTCCGATGTCCGTAATCCCCTATACATTCCCGCGCATGACAAAAAACCTCCTTTTGCTCCCCTTTCTGCCCGTTCTTCTGGGTGCCATGACCCTCACCGCTGAGGACGCCAAGACCGGCGTCACCCTCACGGAAAAAGACGACCGTCTCCGCATCGAACTGAACGGCGAACATTTCACCGACTACATCATCAAGGGAGAGGACCGCTTCTTCCCGCTCTTTTATCCCGTCCTCGGTCCCGGACAGGTCCCGATGACGCGGAAGTATCCGCTGGAAATCGTCGAGGGCGAGGACACCGACCATCCCCACCACCAGTCCCTCTGGTTCGCCCACAGCCACGTGAACGGCCACTCCTTCTGGGCGATTCGCCAGTACCGCGACCGCAAGCCCGGCAAGCAAGTTCACCGCGGGTTCAAGGAGATCGTCAGCGGAAAGGAGAAAGGTCACTTCGTCTCGGAAAACGACTACGTCGCCGACGACGGCACCCTCATCATGAGCGATACCCGCACGGTCCGCTTTTACGCTCCGAGCGAGCCCATGGCGCCCCGTCTCCTCGACATCACGATCACCTTCCGTGCCACCAACGGGGACGTGACCTTCGGCGATGACAAGGATGCCGGCATGGCGATCCGCGTGGCCTCCGATCTACAGGTCGAACGCCGCTCGAAGGAAAAGAACAATAAACTGGCACCCGCCGCCGGACACATCCTCAACAGCGAAGGCATCAAGGATGGCGAGACCTGGGGCAAGCGGGCCCGCTGGGTCGATGCCTATGGCGAGGTCGACGGCGAAGCCGTCGGGATCGCGATCCTCGATCATCCGGAGAATCCGCGCCACCCCACCTACTGGCATGCGCGCACCTACGGTCTCATCACCGCCAACGTCTTCGGGAAACGCTTCTTTGAAAAGCTCGATGACCCCAAGGCGGGCGAGATGATCCTCCCCGACGGCGAGACGGTGACCTTCCGCTGGCGTTTCGCCTTCCACCGCGGCGATCCCACCCAGGCCGACGTCGAGGCCCTTTTCAAAGCCTTCGCTGCGGAGTAGGTCAGTATTTTCCGTCCCGGACCTCGAACCGGGTCGGTTTGTCGAGGAGCGGCCGGTCGTGGTCGATCCAGTCGGCGACCCAATCGATGAGCCGCTCTTCGGGAACGGAGGGCGGCCCGAAAAGGCGCTGCGATTTGTCGGTATTGCTGAGCCAGGCGGTGGCGGATTCGGTCCCGACGAGCCGGGCGGGACGGTTGAGCAGTTCCTCGAACAGCAGCGCGGTGTCCCGCACGCCGAGGATGCGGGTCCCGCTCACGTTCAAAAGGAAAGGATCCGGCACCGGAGCGGCGTGGTCGAGGGCACGAATCGTGCAGCGAATTGCGTCCCCCTGCCAGATGCAATTGAAATACCCCGTCGTGAGATCGATTTCCTCCCCCCGAATCACTTTGCGGGCGAGGTCCACCAACACTCCATAGCGCAGGTCGACCGAATAGTTCAACCGGATCAGGGCGAGGGGCGAGCCGTTCTTTTCACTGGCCCGCCGGAAGGCGGTCTCGCGACCGAGACAGGAGACCGCGTAGTCCCCCACCGGTCCGACCTCGTCCTCCTCGGTGGAACCGCCGCTGTCGGGCTCGACGAAGGGATAGACACAGCCCGTCGAGAGCGCCACGATGCTCGCACCCGCGTAGCGCTCCGCGACGAGCGCGGGCATTTCCTCGTTGTAGAGTGCCAGCGTCTCGGGCGAGTCCCCCGTGCCGAACTTGCGTCCGGCGAGGAAAAAGACGGTGGAGGCGTCAGGCAGGTCGGCGAGAGCCATCGCGTCGGTGAGGTCGGCGGGATGGGTCGCGATGTGATGGTCCTCGAAAAGAGCTCGCGTTTCCTCGTCGCCGAAGCGCGACACCGCGACGACGCGGTTCGAGGCACCGAGGGTATCAAAACCGCGCCGCAGCATCCGCGAGAGATGATAGCCCATCTTGCCCCCGGCCCCGGCCACCACGACATCGCCATCGATACGGGACAGGGTTTCCACCAGCGCACGGTCGGGTTCGCTGGCGAGCAGATCGAGTTCTTCAAGGGATTGGGGGGCTTGGATCATATCAAAACAAGAAAACAGTGAGGAGGCGGAACTTTCTCGCGAAGAGTCTCGCGCCGCTCTCGGAAAATGCCGAGCAAAAAATCAAATCGGACGGGTTTCCGGGATGCGGTAGCCGGGCCTTCGATTTTGAGAAGCGCGATCGGCTCCCCGGGGACGGTTCGCCTTACCATCGCCGAAGTTGCGACGGGGAGCCTCTTGTCCCATCGGGATCGAAATCGAAATCGCCATCGAAATCGATTCGCAGGGCGATCTCTGTCCTTCGGTGCAAAACCATAGCCATAAAGGTAGAGCGAACCATCCCCGGTGAGCCGACGGATGGTCTTCACCGGGCGGCATTTCGATTTCGATTTCGATGAGCAGATTACGGACGTCTTTGTCCCGACTCGACCGTCGAACGGGTCTCCAGGCCCGTTCGACCCGCCTCCCTGCCGGACTCCGCCTCCCCCCACAGTCGCGTCCGTCGGTTGATCGCGCCAAATCCCCGGTGATGGGAGTTGCGCGACCGGGGCGATCCGTGGTTCAATCCGGCAATGCATTCCTCCGCCTCCCGCTCCGACCTCCGGAAGATCCTCCTCTTCAGCGCCATCTACATCGTCGCCGCCGGTCTCTTTTCGCTTTGGCAAAAAAACGGGGAATTTGTCTTTTACATCGTGGTGATGCTGGTGCTGGTCGGCGCTCTCATGGCGGTCCACCGCCGCGTCGGACTCAGTCGCGGATTGCTCTGGTGTCTCTCGCTCTGGGGTTTGCTCCACATGGCCGGCGGACTCGTTCCCATTCCGGCGAGTCGACACGACCCGGAGGTGTCGGGCGTGCTCTACAGCTTCTGGTTGCTCGACGGCTGGCTGAAATACGACCAACTGATCCACGCCTACGGTTTCGGGATCACCACCTGGCTTTGCTGGCAGGCTCTCAGCGCGCGCACCCGCAACGAGACGGGCGGTCCGCTCGAACCCACTCCCGGCCTCATGGTTCTCTGTGCTGCGGGGGGGATGGGCTTCGGTGCCTTCAACGAGGTGATCGAGTTTATCGCCACCCTGACTCTGCCCGAAACAAATGTGGGTGGGTATGAAAATACCGGCTGGGATCTCGTCTTCAATCTGATCGGTTCCGCCCTCGCCGCGGTGATCCTCTTTGGGATGCACCGCCTCCGCAAAGCGCGGGAATGAACCCGCTCCGACCGGAAGACCATTCTCACTCCGCCGCTTGGTAGACCGGCTGCCCGCCGAGCCAGGTCTCCCGAACGGTGATCTCGCGGACCTCGTCGAGAGGACATGTCAGGATGTCGCGGTCGAGGACGATGAAATCGGCGAGCTTGCCCGCTTCGAGAGAACCCTTTTCCTTTTCCTCAAAGGTGAGCCAAGCGTTGTTGATCGTGTAGAGCCGGATCGCGTCGGCCCGCTCGATGATTTGTTCGGGGCGCAGCGAATCTCCCATCCAGCGGGGATGGCGGGCCAAGGTCGTCCAGATCCCGAGAAAGGGATTGTAGGGATTGACCGAACGCAGGCTCCCGATCTTCTGCATGTGATCGGAGCCGCCCCCGGCGACGACGCCCTTGTCCCGCAGGGTCTTGTAGGGTTGGAAATACTCTAGCCTCTCATTGCCGAACTGCTTCAGGAGGGTCCGCCCGTCGAGGTAGAGCCAGGCTGGCTGCAAGTCGGCGACGATGCCATGGGCGGCCATCTTTTCAATCGCCCCGGCGCTCATGAAATTGCAGTGGGTCACGCAGGGACGCAGCTCATTGACCGGGAAATCCTCCGTCCCGATTTTCGCGTAGACGTCGACGAGACGCTCGACCGCCCCGTCCCCCACCGAATGCGCCGTAAACTGGAGCCCTTTGGAGAGGGCGTGTCGCGCCATCTCGTGGAGTTTTTCCGGCTCGACGTAGACCATGCCCCGGTAGTTCGGGTCGTCGATCCCGTAGGCCTCGCTGACGCCCCAGGGGCGCTTCATGTAGGCGCTCCCAGTGAGCATGCCACCGTCGAGGAAAATTTTGATGCCCCGCAACCAGAGTTTGGAGTTGTAGGCGTGGAGCGGATGCGCCGCCGCCTTGTCGATGTTTTCCAAAACCTTTTCGATGGGCGCCTGGGCGTTCACGCCGTAGTAGAGATAGACGCGGCAGGTCAGTCGGCCCGAATCCCGCAGCGCGGTGTAGAGACCGATATTGCTCTCCCCCGCCCCGCGATCCGAGATGCTCGTGATCCCGACCTTGTTGTAATCGGCGAGGAGTTCGCCGAGCGCGTCGACCCGACCTTTTTCATCGGGTTTCTTGGTGCCCGTGTCCCCCCGCTTGATCAATCTCGTCGCCGAACCGCGCAGAATGCCCGTCAGTTCCCCGGTGTTGGGATCTTTCTCCAGTCGTCCCGTCCCGCCCTCGGGAGGCGCGGTCTCGCGGGTGACTCCCGAGAGGGAAAGCGCGAGCGAGTTCACCGCCGCATCCGGCCCGGTCCGGAAAAAGACGGGATGCTTCGGAGCGGCTTCGTCGAGTTCGGTCCGCGTGGGGAAACGCTGTTCGCGCAGCCGCGTGATGAAGACCTGCGAGAGATTGATCCAGGTCCCCGGCGGGACCAGCTCGGCGCGCCCGCGGATGTAGGCGAGGACGTCTTCCACCGTCTCCATCTCGGGGATGACGTGGTCGTATTCGTAGACTGCGGCCCCGGTGCTGTGGACATGGGAATCGATCAGGCCGGGCAGCACCGTCGCGCCTTTCAGATCGATGCGGGTGGCGTCGGCGGGCAGATTCTCCTCGATGGCCTCGTTCGTCCCCACCTTCACGATGCGCTCGCCGTCGATGAGGAGGGCCTCGGCGATGGAAAAGTCTCCGTCCACCGTGACGATGTGCCCGTTGAGCAAGGCGGTCGGCGCCGCGTAGAGAGGCCCGGCGGCCAGGGCGAGAACGGCGAAGAGAACGAAAAAGGCGGGAAAAAGGAATCGGTTCATTGGTTGCCGCAGCATGTCAGATCGCGCCGCACATTTCCAGCCCGCAATCCCGTTTGTCAGGGCGAGTGCAACACAACCCCTCAACCCACGGGAAGATGAGCATCTTCCTCTACGCCCCCCTCAACCGCTAAACAGCAAAAAAGCTAATCGCTAAACAGCTACTCCCACCACACCGCTCCCGAGAATATCCTTGACCTTATCGCAAAAAACGGACGATCTTTTCCCAAAACCGGGGGAAGACGGAACGGGAATTTTCCGCACCGTCCGACATCCGCTGCCGCCCCTCGAGATCGCCTCACATGAATCCCGAATATCCCGTCTCCCCACCCGTCCGCGAGGTACATCACTACCACCCACGCGGCCCGGAGCCGGGCCTCGCGGTGGTGCTGGAACTCCTCCCGGGACTGTTCCTACAGACCTTCGGCATCGGCAATATCTACGCGGGCAATGTGGCGGGCGGTGTCCTGATGATGCTGGGCTACTGGGCGACCTGTCTCGTGAATTTCCTGCTCTGCGCCATTTTTATCGGTTTCATCACCTGGCCGCTGACCTGGATCGGCTTCATGATCTTCTGTCCGATCCTCGCGAACGGCGCGGCGAAACGACGATAGCAGAAGGGCAAAAGGCGGAAATGCGGTCGATTTTGCCCTTCACAATTTCCCCTCCGCGATTTCTTCCAGCACGTAGCGGAAGCCATAATATCCCTCGCGGGCGGCGACCGGGACTGGATTGCGGTAGGCGGTCGCGAGGACTTCGCGGGCGGAGGAATTCCACGCTCCGCCGCGCATCACCTTGAGCCCGTCGCTGCCGTCGGTGTAGGGATCGAGGACCCATTCCCAGACGTTTCCGCTGAGATCGTAGAGACCCGTCGGGGACACGGCGAAACTGCCGACCGGAGCGGTCGTATCGAAGCCGTCGGTGTACCCCTCGATGATATTCGATCCGAAGTAGACAGCGGCGGAGAGGTCGGCGAAATTACCGGCCCCGGCGGGCGGTGGCCACTCCGCACCCCAGGGGAATCCCCCGCTCGCGGAGGCGCTGCGCTGCTCGGGGGTGGCACCGCTCTCTTCGCGCAATCCGGCAAAACGGCTCCACTCGAGATCGGTGGGGAGACGATAGCGCTGCCACGGGCGGATCCAGCCGGCGGCGCGTTCCTTGCGGGTGAGCCACTCGCAGAATCCCACCGCCTCGGCGTATCCGACTCCGTAGGCGGGGTAGTCCGGTCCCGGCGACGCGGGCGGCACCGGATCGACGACGATCCCCTGATCGGTGAGAAACTCGAGATAGGCCCGCGAAGGTGTTTCGGTCGAGGCGACGAGGAGATTTTCAAAGGGCACCATACCCATTCCCTGGCTGTTCTGCCACGCTTCCCCGAACACGACCGAGGCATCGCGCGCGAGGGGCTGGACGAGGGCGAGGGTCTTGCTCTCCAGCGATCCATCGATCTCCCCCCGCGCCGTGGTGACCTCGTGGCCCGGCAGGTAGAGATCGAGATGGAAGGTCCCGTAGCGGAGGTCGTTGAGGACCAATGGCGTCACGCCGAGATCCTTCTTGCCGTCGAACACGCGGGCACCGCTCGGTTCCGAATTGAGCAGGAGAGTGCCGAAATCGCCCCGGACCGCACAGAAAAAAGAATTCTTTCCGCTCTCTCGCCGGGGACTATGATAGCGCTTCGCGCCGAGATAGCCGGAGCCGCGGTCCTTTTCCGTCATCCAGTCGCAGAATTCCCAGACAGCGCGTTCTTCGGGCACCTGGGCGATGCCGTTGACGCCGACACGGGCGAACTTGTGTCCGGTCTCGGCGAGGAAAAGATCGAAGGTGGCCACCGAAATTTCGGCCACCGTGACAAAGGTCCCGTCGACCGAGGGGAGGAACTCCAGCCCGAGGGAATTCCGCCAGGGATTTCCGGCGACGGGGCTGCGGTCGGGTATCATCGCCAACTCGAGAACATTGAGTTTCCCCCCGGCGATCTCATCCTCGTAAACGAGATCGTGGAATCCCTCGCGCCGGAGAGTGAACCTCAGGGGTCCGATCGGAAAGTCCAGCAAGCGGGTCTCGGTGACCCCGATTTCCTTCCCCTGATAGAGCACCGTGGCCCCGCTGGGATGGCTCATGATCTTCACCTGAGCGAGCTGCTTGTCGAGGGGATCGGCCACCAGAGGGGGCTTTTCTTTTTCCGCTTCGACCACGGTCTCGTCGAGCGCGGCGGGCGTTTTTTCCTCTCCCTTCGCCGTGGTCACCTCGTCGCGAATGACCACCTCGCCGGTCGCTTGCTCCGTTTCTTCCGGCGATGCGATGAGGGAAAAACCAGGTTCTTTCTTCTCCGCGTCGGCGGTGGCGGGAGCGGTGCTCTCACCCGCTCCGGAATCGGGATCGACGGCGACCGACTCTTCCGAGTCCATCCGGGCGGGCGGATGGATCGCGGGACGCATGACCTGGCCGTCGCTCTCCAAATCGCGGGCCTCGCCGCCGGAGTGGTCGGTTCCCTTCTCCCCCGCGTCCGCCAGATCGGCTCCGTACCGCCCGAGGAAAAACTGATTGTCCCGCCAGAGCCAGTATCCACCCGCCGCGGCGACTACGAGGAGCAGCACGAGCAGCGCGGCGAGGATTCCGGTCCCCCGACCGAGAGAGCTGCCCCCGCTTGTCCCCGCGACCGCTTCGAGATCGGGGCAAACCGTCCGGAGGGCACGGGCGAAGGCGTGGGCGGAGTCGAAGCGTTTGCGCGGATCGGGCGAACCGGCGCGGCAGATCACCCCGTTGAGGGCGCGCCACTCGTCGCGGTTGACCGTCGGGGCGATCTCGAGATTGGTCGGCAGTTCGGGAAAATCGAGGCGACATTTTCCCGTGTGCATTTCATAGAGCACCATCGCGAGCGAGTAGAGATCGGCGGAACCCGTCCCCGGTCCCTCAGGCGGCACGTAGCCCTCCGTCCCGACGAAGGTGCGCTGTCCTGTGCTCGCGACGAGTCCGACGTCGGCCAGCTTGGGCTGGCCTTTGACAAAAATGATGTTCGAGGGTTTGACGTCGCGGTGGGTCAGCCCGGCGTGATGGAGATGCCCGAGTGCCCCGGCCATGGACAAGCCGAGATCAACACACTCGCGGACGGTGCGGGTCGGCTTGTGCCGGAGATCCGAGGACAAGGTCCGCGGTTTGTAGGTCTCGATCTCGACTTCCTCGTGCCCGTTCACCTCGTCGTCGGCGAGTTCCATCACATAATAATAAAATCCCGCCTCGCTGTCGCGCCCGACGTGAAGCACATCGACGAGTCCGGGATGATCCTGCGAGACTTTCTCATAGCGCTGGATGCCTTCGAACTCGCGCTCGAAAGTGCGCTCGAATTCGAAATCCTCGCGGCGCACCACTTTCACGGCGCGAAACATGCCGGTGATCGAGCGCGCGAGAAAGACCTCCCCATAGGAACCACCGCCGATACGGCCGAGGAGCTCGAAGTTGGGGATCTGGGGGCTGTCGGATGGAGTAGCGATACCGGAGCTTAAACGAAGTGTCGCCCATTTTCCATAGACGATCCCTCTGACAAACTACCTTTTGGCACTGCCGCAGGTCGCCTCGAGAAGCCGGTCGAGTGCCCCTAGCGTCGGCAGTTCCTCGTGGATAACGATCTCAAAAACCGTGTCCGCGGGAATCTCCCGTCCAGCCCATCCGGCCGCCTGGAGTTGCTCCACCTCAGGAGTGATCTCGTGGGCGCGATGCCCGAAACCCCAGCCCCCGTAGGTGAAGCGGGTCTCGACTTCGTTCGGGCACGACTCCGAGAAAATCCCGAGATGACGCGCCCCGTAAAACAGTTCGTTGGTCCCGTTGAACCCGATCGGGTCACTGGTCTGTCCGTTGAAGAGGCTCGCGGTGCGGACGGGAGCGAAAACGCGCTCTCCCGTATCGAGACGACGGATCGAGATCCACTCCGCCCAGTCGGGAAAATCCCGGATCGCGCGGGCACGGCAGCGGGCACCCCGGTAGATGTCCTTGCCCCACAACTCCACATCGTTGGAGCAAAAAATCACCAGGCTGCGATTTTCGTCGGAAATCTCGTCGGTGGGTTGGCTCGGCTCCGGCGGGTCGCTCGAGACCATCCCCGAAGGTTCCGCCGTGAGATCGTGGAACCCTTTCCCGATCCGCACCGGCCGATCCGCGAAATCATCCGGATCGCGGAAAGCGGTGTCGGGCGGCATCATCGGAACTGGAGTCGCCGTGGCGGGCTTGAGAAAGGGATTGCCGACGAAGGAAACCGCGTCCGCGGGGGGCGTATCGGACCCGCCCCCATGGTCGTGATCGTGTCCGCCGAGACCATTGACCTTTCCCGGCGTTTTATCCGACGCGGACGCTTCTTGCAGCGCATTATCCGGCGCTTCCGAAGTGGCTTCCGGGGAAACGGACTCTTCCGGGGCCTCGGCACTCACGGCGGGGGATTCGAACGGTTCCTCGTCGGAGGATGCGGCGGCTTCCCCATCGGCCGCGTCGGCTGCCTCCGCCATCCGAGCCGCCTCCGTCGCCCGGCTCGCTTCGATCGCATCCATCACCTCGCCGACCGCTCCGGCCAGGTCGATCCCGCCCGAACCCGCGAGGGACAAGGTCATCGCCCCGTCGATGAGCAAAATATCGCGCACCGCGTCGATGGCCGGGTGACGCACCATCGCGAGCAATTCGCGCAACTGGCGATCCGTCTCGTCCCCCGAAGTCGCCCAGCCTTGTGGCAGCGCGAGAATATCTCCCTTGATCTCGCGAAGCTGACGGCGCAAGCCCTTGTCCTCGTCGGAGAGATCGAGGCACCCGGCGTGGGCCTCCTCTTCGAGATGGAGCGCGCGCTCCCCGATGCCACGTAGCAGATCGCGGGTTTCCTCCAGAGTGCCCGACCGCAGCGAGGTCATGCGGAGCGACGTTTTCACCACCTCGCTCTCGCGCCGGTCCTCCACCGTGATCGCCCCCAGCCGCTCGCGCACCGCGAGCATACGCGAAAGGTCGCTCCCGGTTTTTTGCCTCGCCTCGCGCATCCGTTCCGCGAGGACGAAAAGGCGCAGGGCCACGGTCCGTTCCGCCGGAGAGGAGTGCCGTCCCACCGAGTCCGCGAAAGCATCGAGCCGGGTTTGTTTTTCCACCTGCTGACGCTCGGTCAGGACCAATTTCTCATGACGCCAGCGCAGTTCCACCAAGCCGTCCGACGGAGGCGGGGACGGTGCGGCGGAGGCGGACTCCCCCCCGCGCACGAACCAACCCACGATCAGCCCGAGCATCCCGGCGACCATAATCGCGATCGAGACCGGTTTGGAGAGCAGATCCACCATCTCCGGCCACGATTCCACGACCGCCGCCAGATACGCGTCGGCAAGCCCGCCCGGCGGGCGGAAAAATAAGGGGCAGAATGGCATGAATGAAAAAGAAGGGTATCTCGAAAGACTACGATACTTTTAGACAACTCCACCGAAGAGCCAAGACAATATTTCCAAATATGCGGGACGCGAGTCGCGCTGCCGCACCCTCGCGTAGAGAAATTCGTGAGAATTTCTCCCCCCTCCGATCCGCCGAAGCCCGCGATCTGCCCTCCCCTCATTTCGCTATTGTCGTCGCGGGACATTCCCGATACGATCCGTCGAAAAAATGAAATCCCTCTTTCTTTTCGCTCTTATCTCCTGCCTTGGCGCGAGCGCATTGTCGGCCCAGTCGCTCACTCCCGAGCAGATCGCCTCATTGAAGGCAAAACTGGAGACCATCAAAAAATCCCTCGACCAGAACGCCACCACCCGTCACACCACCGCGGGGGAGACGTTTCTTCAGGCGTCGGTGGATCCCAGGGCGGCGGTGACGCTTTGGGAGAATTGCGTCAAGGAACTCAATTTCACCCGCAAGGGGATGAGGGAGTCGGATTTCCGCGAATGGCGCGACTCGGCGAGCCAGCGAGCGGACGACCCCCGCTTTCTCGAATCTCTCCTCATCCAGCTCCGCTATCTCGGACTCAGTTGCAAGGCCGCCGAGGCGGAATCACCCGACGCCGTTTTCGCCGACCTCATCGCCTACGTCGAGAGCCTCAGCCAGATGAAGGAACTCCCCACCAACGACATCCTCAGCTCCGTCGCCAACTCCGTCTTCGCGCGGGCCTACGACCTCCAGCCGCTCCTCAGCCGGAACAGCCAATGGGAAAGCTGTCCCTACAACATCGCCGGCATTTACGAAAAAACGATCCTGCCCCAGCTCCGGGAAAAGAAACCCGGCGGACTCATGAACGCCTGGGAAAAACGGATCGACCAGCAATCCCGCCTCGCCGTGTCCCTCATCGCGATGATGGACAAAGAGGAGAACCGCATCCGCCAACTCTCCGACCCGAGGGAAAAATCGCGAGACAAGAGAAGCCTTTCTGAATTGGTCGACCGCGACCAGAGCCGAATGCTGCGGGCGCACAGCAAGGATCAATTCACGCGGGAAACCCTGCCGCGTTTGAAATGGGGGAAATTGAAGGACCAGTTCGCCTTCGTCGATCCCGTCGCCGCCTCGACCGCCATGGTCGCCCTGATCGCGGAAGTGGCTCCCGACCCTCTCGCCGAGGAATTTTTCGCGGATCTGGAAGGCCTCGTCGACGACGCCCAGGGAGTCGGTTCGGCCCGCATCCCCGATGTCGGCGACGGCAATCCCTGACGAGCGGGGCGACGAAGGTGCCGGGGAGAGGACACGGAAAATCCCCCGTCGCGCGCCTCTCTTTGCCGAAAATCCCCTCAGCCTGATCACGTCATTGCGAGGCGATTGCTTCGAATCGAACTTGCACTTGTCATAAATGTACGAAAAGTCATCCCATGAGTTCCAGAAAGAGAAAGAAATCCGCTTCCGAATTTGATCGCCGCAATTTCATCCGCACGGCTGCCGGCACCGCCGCCGCTGCGGGTGCTTTCATCGGCAGCGCCAGTGGCGAGGGCATCGATCCCTCCAAGAAAATCAAAGTCGGCTTCATCGGCACGGGCGGTCGCGGCACCGGCGCGGCGAAACAAGCCCTCTCGGCCGACGACAACATCGTCCTCCACGCCGTCGGAGATGTCTTCCAAGAGAAAATCAACGGTTCCCTCGAGACTCTCGGCAAGGACAAAGCGCTCACCGATAAGATCGACGTGCCCTCCGAGCGGCAATTCGTCGGACTCGACAGCTACCAGCGCGTCCTCGACTCGGGAGTGGACGTGGTCCTGCTCACCACCACGCCGGGCTTCCGTCCCCTCCACCTCCGCGCGGCGGTCGAAGCGGGCAAACACGTTTTCGCCGAAAAACCCATGGCGGTCGACGCCGCCGGGGTGCGCCACTGCAACGAAACCCTGAAAATGGCGGCCGAGAAACCCCTCTCCATCGTCGCGGGCTTCTGCTGGCGCTATTCCGTGAGCCGCCGCGAAGCCTACCAAAAGGTGATGGAGGAAGGGCTCATCGGCGACGTGGTCTCGGTCTACGCGACCTACTATTCGAACCATTCCAAGCCCCACCTCGATCCCAGCCTGCGCATGGACGGCGTCAGCGACGTCGAGTGGCAGATCCGCAACTGGTACAACTACACTTGGCTCGGAGGCGGTGGCCTCGTCGAACAGGCGGTCCACAGCGTCGACAAGATCGGCTGGGTCATGGGCGACACGAGTCCGATCCGCTGCCGCGCCACCGGTGGTCTGGCCGCTCCGCAGGCGGGAGGCAACATCTACGACCACTACCACCTCGCCTTCGAATACCCGAACAATGTCTGGTGCCACCTCGCCTCGCGCAAGTCACCGGGTTGTTTCAATGAAAACGCCGACTACGTCCGCGGGACCAAGGGCACTCTCGTGCTCGGTCGCGGCGGCGATCCCTACATCGAGGACAACGACGGCAAGGTGCTCTGGCGCTACCGCAAGCCCCGTAGCGGCGAGCCGAACATGTATCAGATCGAGCACGACGAACTGTTCCAGTCCATCCGGACCGGAAAATACGTCAACGACGGCGAACGCATGATGAACTCCACGATGATGGCGATCATGGGCCGCATGTCCTGCCAAACCGGCAAGGAAGTGACCTGGGAGGAAGCCATGGGAGCCAATGAAGATCTTTTCCCCAACGAAAAGTCTCTGCAGTGGGATCAATCCTACGAGCCCGCTCCCGTCGCCGTTCCCGGCGTGACCCAGATCGAAGGAATCGGCGGGGTGGCCAAAAAGGCCTGAGCACCGCGAAATCGGACGACCGGGTGGTTCCGGCGGTCATCGGATCGATGATCGTCGGCCCGGTCGTTTTTCTTGGCCCCGTGGTTGCCCGTGGCTCTGGAGGCGACGCCTGCCGCCCTGTGCCGGATCGTGGCGGTGCTTGCGATCACCGGCTCAGCCGCACGATGACCCGGTTGTCCTCGCGGAGATAGCGGACCGCCGCCTCGCGCACCTGATCCCGGGTGAGCGAACGGACGATCGCCGGGGTCTTGCGGTAGTGGTCCCAGCCCAACCCCACCAGTTCATCGACGGTCGCGGTCGCGGCGAGTTCTTTGGCCCCCTGGAGTTGGATCGCCTCGCGCCCGAGCCACGAGGCCTTGGCCCGCTCGAATTCCGCTTCGGCGAGTCCTTCCCGCACCATCAGGTCGATCTCGGCGAGCATTTCCTCCTGCACGAGGTCCAGCTTCTCCGGCGCGGTGGAGGCGTAAAAAACGAGATAGCCGGGTTCGAGCCCGACGCGTCGGGCCGCTCCGACCGAGTAGGCGAGTCCGAGTTCTTCGCGGATGCGGATGAAAAGGCGCGAGGCCATGTCGCTGCACGCCTCGTCGATCATTTCCAACGCGGCGTTGTCCGGGTGGAGGAGATCGACGGTGCGGTAGCCGATCAGGAGCACGGCTTGCTCTTTCTCATGGCTCAGCTCGATCTCACCGGCATGGTCCGTCGGAAGGAGGTGTTCGCACCGCGAGGTGAACTCCCGCGGACCGGTCGGCAGGGTTTTCTCGAAGCGGGCCCGGATCTGTTCCTCGGCGCGGTCCGGATCGAGGTCGCCGAACACACCGACGACTCCGTTCCCCCCGCGGACGAGGCGGGCGTGCAAATCGCCGAGGGCGTCGCGGGAGAGCCCCTCGACGGACCCGGGAGTGCCGTTCGCTTCGAGGCCGTAGGGATGGTCCCCGTAAAGACGACCGCGCAGGGCTTTCATCGCCACGGCGAAGGGGCGGTCCGATTCCGCCTTGATTTGAGTGATTTGATAGGATTTTTCCCGCGCCAGAACCTCTTCGTGAAAGGCGGGTTCGAGCAGCGACTCGCCGAGCAGATCAATGACCAGTCCGAGATCGGGCCGCAAGGCACCGAGTGACACGCCGAAGGAATTGTTGCCGGTGGAGGCACCGATGCCACCCCCGACCGACTCGATCGCGAGGGCGAGCTCTTCGGCGGAGCGCTGCCGGGTGTCCTTGGTGAGGAGGCGCGACATCAGGCGGGTTGCCCCGTTGTTCGCCGCCGTCTCCGCGAGCAGCCCTCCCCGGAAGACGCCCTTGGCCTGCACGAACGGGACGCGGTGATCGCGCAACAGCAGCACGGTGAGGCCGTTTTCCAGGGTGATTTTGCGGATCTCTTCCGAACGTTTCGCCGCGGTGCGGTGCGACCGCGTTTTCGCCTCGGTCTTCGGGAGCAACGCGACCCGGGTGCGGCGGTCGGTCCGCAGATATTTCACGGCGGCTTCCCGCACCGCCTCGCGGTCGACGCGCTGCACGGCGGCGATGTAGTCGCGGGTATAATCCAGGTTGCGGGCGTGGAGCCAGTTCGCCCCCAGATCCGAGGCCTGGCCGCGCATGTCAGTGAAGGTGGAAAACTGGGCGCTGAGGAGTTGCCGAGCCGCCTTGGTGACTTCCGCGTCGGTGACGCCCCCGTCCTTGAACCGCTCCACTTCTTCGAGGAGGGCCTGGCGGGCCGCCTCGCTTTTGTCCGGCTCGGTGTCGAAGCTGACCATGAACTGGCCGGTGAAGGTGGGAGGCGTCCAGGCGTAGGCCCCC
Organism: Verrucomicrobiaceae bacterium; assembly: GCA_012719225.1. Taxonomy (GTDB): domain Bacteria; phylum Verrucomicrobiota; class Verrucomicrobiia; order Verrucomicrobiales; family DEV007; genus Arctic95D-9. The sequence continues at coordinate 3,934 of JAAYAT010000094.1, read as the reverse complement.
ACGGAATGCGCGAGTTGCCGTCTCTCGCGGATGGACTGGTAGAAGCGCGAGCTGCGCCCGTCCCCCAAAATCGCGGCGACCAGATCCAGTGCGGGCGCGTCGGGGTCCGTCCCCGGCGGCAGCGGCCAGCCGAGGCGCTCACGATGGAGATCGGTCGGAAAGGGAATCTCCTCGTGGCGATGGCCCATCTGCACCGGTTCGTCCGGCAGAACGACGGGGGAGCGCCGGCAACGGGTCATCCCGCCGAGCTTGTCGGTGATGGCGGCCACGATGTCCTCCGTATCGACGTCACCGGCCACGACGAGGAAAAGATTGTCCGGCGAATATTTTTCCCGGTAGTAGCCGTAGAGATCGTCGCGGCGCAGTTGCCCGAAAATGTCGAGATGCCCGATGACCGGGTGACGGCAGGGATGGACGGCGTAGGCGGTGCGGAAAAAGGCCTTGCCGAGAACCTGCTCGGGATTGTCCTCCCCCATGGCGATCTCGCGCCGGATCACCTCGCCCTCGCTGGCGAATTCTTCCTCGGGAATGGCGGCGGAACCGATCACGTCACAGAGGACGTCGAGACACCGCTCCGTCCCGCTGGCGGGCGTGTCGATCCAATAGACGGTGCGGTCGAAGGAGGTGTAGGCATTGATGTAGCCCCCCTCCGCCTGCACCGCTTGCGCGATCTCGTTGGCGCTGCGCCGCGCGGTGCCCTTGAACAACATGTGCTCCAGGTAGTGCGACATGCCCGCACCGAGCCAGGCACCCTCGTGGATGCTTCCCGCCCGGCACCAGGCCTGGAGACTGACCACCGGGGCGGAGCGGTCCTCCTGCACGATGATTTCCAACCCGTTCGGGAGGATCGTGACCTCGGCGGTGGACGCGGGAAAGGCGAGGAGCTTGTCTTCTCCGCTCAAAGCTCCTTCGATTTCGCGGGTTGATTGCCTCGGGTGGGCGGTTCGATGTCCGTCCCTCCGCTCGTTCCGTTCGCCCCGCTCTTCGTCCGGGAAAGCACTTCGCGGGTCGGGCGGTAGGGGGCCTGCAATTCCTCCTGCAAACGGATCACCCCCCGGAAATCCGCGGGAGAATCCTCCTCGGAGCGGCCGAAGGCCCCCACCTCGATGAGGTTGAACACCATCGTTCCGATGTCATCCCCTTCCCGGATGCCCCAGGATTCCAGGACGGCCGCCGCCATCGGGCCGAATTTCGAGAGGGCGTATTCGACGGTGCCCTCCAAAAGCTCGAGACCGCTGACGTGGCGGTGCTCGATGAGTTCGTCCTTGCGCAGGGTCTTGAGGGTGTGGTCGAGCGCGTCCTTGAGGAAGTGGTAGCCGTCACTCTGGTAGCGCCGATCTCGGCTCGTGATGGTTTTGACGGCGACGTCGAACTGAACTTTTTCCATAAGGCGGGGCGGGAAGATTGCTTACCTCCCTTTCGCCAAAAAGCCCGCGCGAGTCAAGAAGCAAAGCCCCGAAGCGGGAATTCTTCCGCACGGGAAACGGCTCTCCGGGCGGCTTGCTTTTCTCCCGAAGAGCGCCGCCCCGGGGATTTCCGCACCGCTCTCACTGCGGATTCGACAACTTCTTGAGGAGGGCCTCGAAAAGCGATTGCGATTTTTCCGGCGTGGCCGCCTCAACCTCCGTTTCCTCCTCAATGACCAGGCCCAGTTCATCCGGCAGCTTCGGTCGTGTCGTCTCACCCGTGGCGGTGAGTTCGGGGATCTCGACCTCATCCGTGGTGATGCGGTTCGGGTTGCTCTTGAGGAAGGTGTTGATCGGCACCCGCACGGTCCGGTCCTCGAATCGCAGGCTGCGATGCAGATCCATGAATTGTTTCGGCGTATGATAGGTCACGTGGTTGCGCGGATACAGCTCCCGGCGCATCCCCACCCGGAGATCTTTGCGGATTTCGAAATGCAAGTGCGCGGCATACATCCGGTAGGGCCCGCAGCCTATCGTTCCCACCATCTGCCCGCGGGTGACCTGCTGCCCGAGGCGCACCGAGCGGACCTTGAGGTGCCCGTAGAGCGAATCGACAAAGGCGATCTGGCCGTTCCGCTCGCGATAGGCGTGGCGCACGATCACGACATTGCCCCAGCCCTTTTTGTAATCCTCCGAAAAGACCACAACGCCGTGGGCGATCGAATAGACCGGATCCCCCTCGTCGGTGTCCCCGCCGCCCTTTCCATTCCAGTCCTCGCCGAGGTGGCCGTTGGGGGAAAATCCGCGGAAGATGTAGTAGCCGACCCCGTCCGGCTTGCCCACCGGATAGTCGAAGCCGTCCGCCAAACGGGCCGTGGAGTAGGACTGGGCCGCCGCCGGGAGGAGCGCCGCGATCTGGCCCAGCCATGCCGCCGCGAAAATCGCGAACACACGGGAGCAAGAACGGGCATGGGGAAAACGCGACATGAATACGTGAAATGAAATCCGCTGGACGATTCTGGAAACGCTTCGGGACCGGAGCACCTTAGACACAAGTGCCGGAGAAAACACAAAACAGAGGAGACCGCGGCAAGCAAGCAATAGATTTTTCCCCTCTCCACGGACCTCGCGCCCCGGGGAACGTTCCGCCCCGAAGGGCCGCATGAGAACGCCCCTTCTACAAAATCCACTTCCCCACGAAAAAGGAAATCTCATCAGCAAGTCTCATAATTGAAATATTTCTCAAATACCTCTTGTATTTCTACTGAAATTGGTCACAATTGCCAGAACCGAGTATTTCTCCTGATGATTGTGGTATTTACATTCACGTGATTCGCAGAGGATATGGCCCAGACCAGAACCCTTCTCGGGGAACCCTAGTTCAGAAACATGGCAGACGAAGAAGCACCAGAATTGATGACCGTGAAAGAGACCGCAGAATACCTGCGCATCCCTCTGCCCACGGTGTATTACCTTGTTCAGCGGGGGCAGTTGCCTGCGATCCAGATCGGCGGACGTTGGCGGATCAAGCGCAGCCTGCTCGATCGCGACATCCTCAAGACCGACGAAGGCGGCCAGCCGACCGTGCTGGTGGTCGACGACGACCCGGCCCTCCAGACGCTCTTCAAGCAGTTCCTGAAAAAAGCCGGATTCGGACGCATCGTCGTGGGGACCGGGGCCGAAGCCCTCACCTACGCCGAAAAGCAGCGTTTCGACCTCGTTTTCCTGGACCTCAAGCTCCCCGACATTCCGGGAGACGAGCTCTACGCGAAGTTGAAAAAGCTCTATCCGGACCTTCCCATCGTCATCATCACCGGCTACCCCGACAGCGAGATCCTCACCAAGATCCTCTCGAGCGGCCCGGTCACGGTCATCAAAAAGCCGATCGAATACGATCAGCTCAATCGCACCGTGAAGATCCTCGGACACAAAGGCGCCGACGCCGCGTGATCCCGTTTTTCCCACCCGGTTCCTGAGAAAAGAAGGCTCCCTCCCACGAGGGGGCCTTTTTTGTGTACCGCCGCTCTCTCTCCCGGACGACTTCCCATACGCTCTCCCCCGCCCCGTTCGCGAAAAAGATACGCACAAACGGGCTGCTCTCCCACGTTTTTGTCATGTTGGCATGATCGGTGCTTTTGCGACTCCCCGTGGACTGCAAAAACCACACGAACTCCGGGCATCTCACTTTCCCTCTCCCCACCATGATGAACGAACTCCCCACTTTGCCCAACCAGGCCTTCAGCGCCGAACAGAAGGAATATCTCCAGGGATTCTTCGCTGCGGCCGCCTGCCGTCCCTTTGCCGGGCATTTGTCCGACGGACGCCTCACCAGCGATCCCGCCTCGGGCGTTCCCAACGCCGCCGCGGAAACCGTCTTCGGCACGCCGGTCGAGGATCTCTGCGAGCAGGAGCACTGGAAGCGGGAGCGCAACGGACTCGATGTCTGGGACACTCTGGTCGAACACGCCCGGGCCGACAAACTTCCCGACAAAAAGGACGATTTTTACTTCCGTTTCCACGGCCTCTTC
>JAAYAT010000009.1 GCA_012719225.1 Verrucomicrobiaceae bacterium | reverse complement strand
CCATGAAGAACTGTTCCCCCACTTCCCCCGCCCGGACCGGCGACCGGTCGGTTCCGAGGGGAAGCCCGCTTCCCGACCCATTCCGTCTCCGGCGCGAAAATTCTCAAATTTAATTTGGAAAACTGAAATAATTCGCTTCAATTCCAGCGAAGTTTGGGCTTTATATGAAGATGACGGTGCCATCCCCCTGTTTTTGGCGGGGAAAACCGTCCCCGATTCACCTCCACCCGAGCCACCGTGCCTGAGAAACCGACAGATCTGCTGGGGAAAAATTATTTCCAGACGCGAGAAAAACTGAGTTCGGCGATCCAGTCCCTCACCGACCTCGGGCGGGACGGCGGGATCAGTCCGGCCCGACTCGCCTTGCTCAAGAATCTCCTCGCGAATCTTGAGGACCCTTTCCTCTTCGTGGTGGTCGGTGAGGTCAACGCGGGCAAATCGACTCTGCTCAACGCGCTCTTCGGGGAGGACTTCTGCAACGCTGACGTCATCCCCACGACCGACCGGATCGGCTTTTTCAAATACGGAGCCGAAGCACACGAGTTCGATTTCTCGGACGACATCGTCGAAATTTTCCGGCCCAATGAATTCCTCAAGGACTTCAACATCGTCGATACCCCCGGGACCAATTCGATCGAGATCGAGCACCAGCAGATCACCGAACAGTTCCTCCCCATGGCGGACCTCGTTCTCTTCGTCTTTTCGGTGACCAATCCCTGGGGCGCCTCGACCTGGGATTTCCTCGACCGCATCCATCACCAGTGGAAGAAAAAGGTCGTCTTCATCCTGCAACAATGCGACCTGCGCACCGAGGAAGAGGTCGCCGCCATCCTCGAACACCTCCAGAAAACCGCGCACCACCGTTTCGGCCAGCATTTCCCGACCTTCGCAGTCTCGGCGAAACAGGCCTTCCTCGCCAAGACCTCGGGACTCGAAAATGAGGATCTCTCCCGCAACAGCCGCATCGACGGCCTAGAGCGCTACATCTCGGGCATCGTCGAATCGTCCGAGCCACGCCTCATCAAACTCATCCACGCGTGGCAGGCGGCCTGCTACGTCCTGGGTGAGATCAAAGAAAACCTCGGTGCCGCCTCGGAGATCATCCGCGCCGACACCGAGTTGCTCAGCGAACTGGAGCCGGCCTGCCAGACCCAGCAGGAGCGCACCCTGAAAAAGTGCGAGCCGCTTTTCGAAGCCTTCGACCAGAGTTTCATGGCCGCCGGTTTGCAGGCCGAGCCGCTCCTCGACTCGGAATTCCGCGTCCTCTCCGCCCTGCTCCCCCGTCGCAAGAGCGCTGAGGAGATCGAGGGACTCATCTTCGCCACCACGATGAAAGCGGTGCGCCGCAGCATCGGGGCCGGAGCCACCGCGGTGAAGGAGGACGTCGCCCATCTCTGGGAGCGCGTCTCCGAGGAGATGCAGGAGCATTTCAACCTCGAACTCAGTGTCGGCGAAGACGGCAGCCCCGACTGGAGCGTCGCCCACCGCCGCATCGAGGAAAAAGTCGAAGAAGCCACCGCCGAGGCCCTCCGCAATCTCAACCTGCGCGAGCAGCTCGGCAGCCTCTTCGCCCGCCGCAGCCGCGTCATCTGGGGTTTCATTTTTTCCGCCATCCTCACCGCGCTCGGTGGGGTCATCCTCACCATGCTCGATCAGACACCGTGGAATGCGATCACCTTCGGGGTGGCCTCGGTCCTGCTCGCTTGCGCGGCGGCGGTGGGAGGACAATCGGTCAAAAAGGCCCGGCATTTTTACACGGGAATCCTCGAAACACATCGTCCTATCGTGGCCCAAAAGCAGCGCGAAGCGTTCGCCGAGGGAACGAGCGCCTTTTATCACGACTTCATCGTTCTCTTCGAACCGCTCCGCAGCGTCTGCCGCGAGCACCGCGAGAAATACGAACCGCAGCTCAAGGTGATCGGCCAGATCGAGGCCTCTCTCGTCGAACTGGAGCGCATCCTCGCTCCGGTCCAGAAGGCGCTCAGCTCACGGAAATAGAAGAGGCGTTCCCCGCGAAAGCCCGCTCCGACAGTTCGCAGATGAGATGCCCGGCGATGAGATGGCATTCCTGGACGCGGGCGGTCACCGGGGAAGGCACCGCGAGGAGCAGGTCGGCGTGCTCTCCGCAGGCACCGGGCGTTTCACCGGTGAAGGCGAAGGTCGCGATGCCCTCGCCGCGGGCGAACTCCAGTCCGCGCACCACGTTGGCACTGCTCCCCGAGGTCGAGATTCCCACGACGATGTCGCCGGGACGGCAGAGCGCCTCGACCTGGCGGGCGAAAACCGCCTCGAACCCGAAATCATTGGCGCAGGCCGTGAGGACGGAGGTGTCGGTCGTGAAGGCGAGGGAAGGCAGGCCGCGGCGATTGTGGGTGAAGCGGACCACGAATTCCGTCGCGAGATGCTGGGAGTCGGCCGCGCTGCCGCCGTTGCCGAAAAAGCAGATCTTTCCGCCCTCGCGGAGGCACCCGATGGTCCGTTCCGCCATCGCTTCGATCACCCCGGCGCATTGTTCCTGGAAACGGGCCACGGTCGCGGCGTGATCGACGAAGCTGTCGTGAATGAGATCGGCGGGGGACATTGGCGGCGGGTGCGGGAGGAAGGGTGAAAGGCGATTTTCAGAGCGGGATTCCGTCGGGGAAATGCAGGGTGATGGCGGCGAGCAATTCCTCGCGCTCGATCGGGGTCGTCCCGAGCTTGCCCACGACGATGCTGCTCGCGAGATTGGAGAGATGGGCGGCGACACCGGCGGACAACCCGGAGCACAACCCGAGCGTGTAGACGGCGATGGCCGTGTCCCCCGCCCCGGAGACGTCGAAGACCTCCCGCGCCTTCGCCGGGAGATGGAGCGGGTCCGCGTCGCGGGAAAAAACCAGCATGCCCTGCTCGCCGAGAGTCAGGAGAACCTGAGCGCAGGACCATTTTTCGAGGAGGCTCCGCCCCGCTGCGAGGAGAGGGGCGTCGTCGAGCGGATCGACCCCGGCGTCGCGGTGGATGTCCTCGATCCCGGCGCAGGCGAACGCTTCGTAGCGGTTCGGTTTCACCGTCGTGACCCCCGTCCAATCGATCGGATTGCCCGGCTTGGGATCGACCGTGACGAGGATGCCCCGCTCGGAGGCGGCGGCGAGGAGACCGGCGACGAATTCAGCGCGGATCAAGCCCTTGCCGTAGTCCTCGATGATGAGCCCGTCGATCCGGGGCAGGACGGCCCGGATGCGCTCCACCAGTTCCCCGGCGAGCGCCGCCGAGAGCGGTTGGCGCTTTTCCCGGTCGATCCGCACGACCTGCTGATGCCGCGCGACGACGCGGGTCTTGGTGATGGTCTGGTATTCGGCGCGGCGGAGGCAGAGTTCCATCCCGATGTGATTTTCCGCCAGGGTCGTCTCCAGCAGGGTACCGTTGGGATCGGTGCCGTAGAGTCCCGAGAGTTCCACCTTGGCCCCGAAAGGCGTGACGTTGCGGGCCACGTTCGCCGCCCCGCCGGGATAGCGGGACTCACTCTGGACCTCGACCACCGGCACCGGAGCCTCGGGCGAAATGCGGGAGACCCCGCCCCAGATGAACCAGTCGAGCATGACATCCCCGACGACGAGGAGACGCTGTTCTGAAAAGCGGTCGAGCAAGGCCTCCGGTGATATGACGTTTCCCCCCATGTTGCGGGCCATGCTACGACCTCGCACCGCCATTTGCAACCGCTCTGGCAACCCCTCCGGCGCGGGGGGATATCGCCGGATCCACCCGCCGGATCCGAAAAGATTGAGCGTTTCGCGTCCTCAGGTGACCAAGATGGGTGGAACCGTACCTTTCTCCCCCGACACCATGCCTCCATGGGCGGCTCCATGCCCGCTGTCGGGGAAATGAATCCATCATGAGCAACCCAACTGACAAAGCCAATGAGCGCCGGGCCGAGGCGGAACTAATGAAACGAGTGGCGGCACGCGACCACCGGGCCTTCGCGGAACTGAGCGAAAAATACTCCGCCCTCATCTTCTCCACCGCCTACAAGGTCCTCAACCACTACGAGGACACCGAAGACGTCATGAACGAAGTCCTCGCCACGATCTGGAAAAAGGCGGACACCTACCACCCGAAAAAAGGCTCTCTGGTCACTTGGATCTGCACCACCGCGCGGAACCGCTCGATCGACCGCGTCCGCAGCGTCCAGCGCCGCTCGGCCCTCTACGAACGGTTCGGGAAAAAAGTGGAGCTGGACGCCCCCGAAGCCCGCGCCACCGGACGCGAGCTGCTCTATCTCTCCGACGCCCGCCAGGTCCTCCAGACCGCCGTGGTCTCCCTCTCTCCGGAACAGCGCGAAGTCATCGAACTGGCCTATTTCGAAGGGCTCACCCAAAAACAGATCGCGGAGCGCATCGACAGTCCCCTCGGCACGGTCAAGGCCCGCATCCGCCGCGGGGTGACGCGTCTCCGCGTCTCGATCAACGAAAAGCTGAACGGCGAGGGGGAGCTCCTCCTCAGCAGCGTCGCCGAGTGAACCCCGCTCACTCCGACTCCGCGTAGCGCTTCCACGCCCCCGCGATGTCGGCCTCTTTCTCGTCCCCGGCGTGGAAGAGGACGCGGTGGCGCAGCGTGAGCGTCTCCCCTTTTTTCAGGGTGACCGAACCCTCTTGGGTCTCCTCTGCAACCGTCTTCAGTCCGAAGGGATTGGCCGTGAGAAGCCCGTAGGTGCGGACATGCCAGGGCGTGGGATGCCGGAAGCTGGACGGATGATTCAGCACCGCGATGCCGACCGTCTCTCCCCCGACGGGACCGTTGAAATCACACCAGGCGGCCCGTTTGCCCCAGGCCTCCTTGTCGGTCGAACCATCGCTCATGACGATGCGGCCCCCTTGCTTCGCGTCCACGCTGAGAGAATGGGCGACCCGCAGGCTGAGCCCGGCGTCCTTGGCGTCGCCGAAGACCACCTCTTCCCCCACTCCGGTGAAGACGATGTCCACGTCGATGATGCGAGCGCCGTCCGGCCCGAGATGAAAAGTGAAAGTGCGCAGATCCGACGCCGCCACCGTTCCCGAAGGATCGGTGTAGTCGGTCGAGACCTTGAGGACCGCGCCGTCCTTGTCGGCCGAGGCTTCGAGGACTTCGCGGTGAACCGAGGCTCCGAGGGAGGCTCCGAGTTTCTTTTTCAATTCCGCCAGCTTCTCCGCATCCCCCTTGGCGCGCTCGATGAGGGTGCGTTCCTCGTGCCAGGTGTCGAAGTCGTCGATGAGCTGGTGCCCGAACCAGAAGGAGCGCTGGTGGACGTGATCCCGCGCTTCTCCCTCCACATCCCCCATCGGATAGGCCCGCGTCATCGCCTTGCCGGTCGGGCCGATCACGGGATAAAAATAGGGTTTGTTGGTCTCTTTGTCACCGGTGACGTAGCGGGTGAAAAGCTCTCCGTCGATCCGAATGTCGATCCCGTCCGCCTCTTTCCGGATCGTGAACTCGGCGGCGGTGGCGGGAAGAATCCCGGCGGCGGCGAGCAGGGACGTGAGAACGGCGGCGGAAAAGCAGGGGAGGAGCGGTCGCATAGGAAATGGGTCGGGTGAAAGATGCCCCAACGGAAGAGCATCGCCCGGCCCCGCGCAAGTGCCGAAACGCGGCCTCCCGCCCCGCATCAGATCCCCGCGTGGAGGCGGAGGATGCGGCGCAGTTCCTCGATCGCGAGCGGATCTTTGTAGGAGCGGTGATCGGACGGCACGATGAGCTCGGAGGCGGCGCCCTCCTGATGGGCGCTCCAATACTCGACCAAACCGTCCGAACTGTCCGGGGTGTCGCCCCGTCCCCGGTCGCCGATGACGCTGTGATAGACGACCCCTTTTTTGTAGGGAGCGAGCTCCAGCGCAGTAACCGTGACCGAACCGGGCTTGAGCGATTCCCGGCTGGTGTAATGCCGGTGCAGCGGGATTTTGAAATACTCGTCGGCCTGCGGAGCAACGCCCCCCGCATTGAACCGCAGGACGTCCGAGGGCAGCTTCGCGAGCATCGCGAGAATCCCCGCGAAGTCTTTCGCCGCGACATAGGCCCCGCGGTGGGGCGCGGAAAAATAGACCACCCGCCGCACCGCCTCGTCCGGCTCGAAATAGACCCGACGGCGGAGCGCCTCGCGCAAGTCGTCGCTGATGGGCACCTCGTCGAGGGGTGTGTCGCTGAACTGGTCCCAGAGATGATCCCCCATCTCGGCGACGAGGACATGGGCCAGCATCCCTCCCATGCTGTGCCCCACCACGACCATGTTGCGCGAGAGCGCGTCCCGCCCCTCGGGATCATATTTCGCCCGCAAGGCGGCGAGTTCTTCCCGCAGGAACGCGGCGGACTCGATGACCGGAAAACTGCTCGGGTAGGCCAGGAGCATGAACTGATAGCGCTTCGCGATCTCCGGGTCGGAAATCATCTCGGGAACGATGTCGCGCCAGATCATCGGCACCGAGATCAATCCGTGGATGAGCAGCACGGGGATGCGGTCGGGGTCGTAGGGTTCGGTCAGGAAAACACCCGAGTGCTTGATCCTTTTCCTCGCGTTGAAGAACCCCTTGAGTCCGTCGATCTCCTCGGTGCGGCCCTCCAGCAGCATCGCGAGCGAGGCCGAATAGTCCGCCGCCAGCGGCAGCCGACGCGACCCGACCAGCACGGTTTCTTCGAGCAGGGGATTCCGCAGCGAAAAGAGCACCTGGGTGGTGTCACCGGATGTCCTGACACTGTCCATCGTCAGAGTGACGGGCGCATGGAGACCGCGCGGCGGATAAAAGTCCATCTCCTCCGTCCGCTCCGGTCGTTGCTCCCGGATCGCGACAAAAGGCGCTCCGTAGCCCCGGCGGGTTTTTCGCACGATCCCCCTTTCCCGGACCGACTCCGCCGCGACGATGCGGTCGAAATAGGAGAGCGCGTAGTCCGAATCCGGCGAAAATCCGACCCGCAACTCCCCGAAACCGTCGCTGAGGGGGTAGGATTCGCGGCGGTCGCCGGCGGCCCAGATCTCCGCGAACCGGGCCAGGGCGGAGTTGTGGACCTCGACGAGGGCTTTTTCCGCCTGGGAATCCCGCGCCTCGCCGCCGGAAGCCAGCAACCGGCGCGCCTCCACCGCCGCGTTGAGATACTCGCCCGCCGCGTCGGCGCGGTGCCCCAGCGCTTCGCTCCGCTGTGCCCGCCGGAGACGTTCGGCGCTGTGCTGGCTGAACTCGGACAAAACCGAAAAAGGCGCTCCCGCGATCTGGCCGAGAAGGTCGGCCGATTCGAGCCCCGCTCCGACGACTCTGTCGGGATTCGTTTTTACCCGGACGGTGGAACACGAACTCAGCAGGACGAGGAGAATCGCGGCACCCGATGCACTCCAGACACCGCGCCGCGACACGCACGCGCCATTGTGCCGGTTCCCTTTCATCGGGTTTGCGATGCGATTCGGGGAGGCGGCATCGCCTCGCTTCCGATGTGTTTGCGGAGGATGCGGCGCAGTTCCGCGATGCCTTCGGGATGTCGATAGGATTTGTGGGCGCTGGGGACGACGAGTTCCGAGGCGACGCCCTCCTGCCGGGCGCTCCAGTAGGCGACGACGCCATCCGAGCTGTCCGGGGTGTCGCCGCGACCGCGGTCGCCCACGATGCTGTGGTAGACGACCCCGTCCTTGTAGGGCGAGCGATCCATCGCGGCTAGCACCGGGGACCCAGGCCGGAGCGACTGCACGCTCGTGACTTTCGCCTTCTTTTTCCCGCCCGCCTTGGTCTTCGTTTCCGACGGCACGGCGACGATCGATTCGCCCGGCGGACCGATCAGGCCGGTGGTGAACTGCACGACGTTGGCGGGGAGTTTCGCGGTGCGGGAGATCATCCGGGCGATGCGCTTGTTGGCCATGACCGAGCCCCGGTGCGGAGTCGAATAGTAGACCGCCCGGGTCACACCGGGATCGGGCGGGAAGTAGACCAGCTTTCTGATTTTCTCCTTTTTCGCCTCGGCCAGATCCAACTCCGCCAGGGGTGTCTCGCAGTATTCCCGCCAGAGATTGTCCCCGAACTCGGCGATCAGCGTATGCGTCAGGACACCTCCCATGCTGTGCCCCACCACGACGAGATCCCGCGAGAGCGGATCCCGGCCCTCTGGATCGTAGGTCTCGCGCAGGGCCGCCAGCTCGTTGCGCAGCAGCTCGGCCGACTCGATCACGGGGAAGCTGCTCGGATAGGTGAACAGCATGAACTGGAAGCGCTTCGCGATCTCCGGATCACAAGTCATCTCGGGAATGATGTCGCGCCAGATCATCGGCACGGAAAAGAGCCCGTGGATGAGCAACACCGGGATGCGGTCGGGATCGTAGGGTTCGAGGAGGAAAATCCCCGAATGGGCGAGGCGGTCGTCCGCCTGGAAAAATCCGTGGACCCCGGAGACGACTTCGTTGCCGCCGTGCAGGACCATGGCCAGCGCCGCGCTGAAATCCGCCGCGAGCGGCAGGGAACGCTCGCCCAGCGCGACCGTCTCCTCCAACAAAGGATTGCGCAGGGACAAGGTCACCCGCTTGATCCCTCCCTCGGCGGTGGGGAAATAGACGGAATCTATCGTCGCCGTGACCGGGACCTGGACTCCCCGGCTGGAGAAAAATTGCAGTTCTTCGATGCGATCCGGCCGCTGCTCGCGTATCCCCACGAGCGCGGCCCCGGCACCGTCGCGGGTTTTGCTGACGATGCCTCTTTTCTTCAATCCGTTCGCCGGGATGAGCCGGTCGAAATACGCCTCCTCGAAGGCGGAGTCGTCCGCGAGGCGAACTTCGAAGGCCTCGTCGCCGCAGGTGTAGGGAGACGCGCCCCGTCCGGGCCCCCGGGGATCCTCGATCCACCGGGCCGCGAAACCGGAGAGGGCGCTGTTGTAGAGTTTGAGGAGCGCCTTTTCCTCGTCCGAACCCGGCACCGTTTTCCCGGAAACGAGGCGGAAATGAGCATCGGTCGCCACCTTGAGGAAAGTCCCCGCCGCCTCGGCGTTTTTCCCCTTGTTCTGGGAACGTTCCGCGATCCGCAGCAAATCGGCGGTGTTTTCCGCGAAATCCGCGAGGGCGTCGAAGGGCGCCGCGACGACCTCCTCCAGCACCTCGGTGGACCGGAGCGCCCCGTTGGTGACCTTGTCCGGGCTGGTCTTCACCTTTACCGTGGAACACGAGCTGAGCGCCAGGACGGCGACGGGAACGAGTACCCGGATCACACATCCGAACCATCGCTGTTTTCGGTGGGGAACCATCACCAATTGTTTCATCCGGAAGGGCAAAGAAGAACCGACAGGAACGCCTGCGGGGACGGAAGTGGTAGGCGAAACCTCGCTCTCCCGCAATGGAAAAGACCACGGATCAGGTCTCGGGCGGCTTTTTCCGCTCCAGGGCGGTGAGGACTCCCTGGAGCAAATTCACCTCTTTTTCCGACGCCAGAGTGCGGGAAAAAAGACTGCGCAGGGCTTTCACCGTGGTCGGTTTCAGGTCCGGCGTGAGAAAAAAAGCCCTCTCCTCAAGGGCCTGTTCGAGGCGGGTCAGAAACCGGTCGAGCTCCCCCCGGCTCGCGGGGAGATGGTTCCCGGGAAGCTCCGACGGAGGCCGGGCCTCCCCGCCGGCAGCGGCCCGGGCGCATTTCCATTCCCACCCGAAAAGCAGGACGCACTGGGCCAGGTTGAGCGAACTGAAATCCGGGTTGGTCTCGAATCGCATCTGCAGATCCGCACGTGCCATCACCGCGTTGTCGAGTCCCGACGCCTCGGGGCCGAAGACCACAGCGACGCGCCTCCCTGCCCCGGTCCAGGCGGCCACCCGGGCGGAAGCGATTTCCGAAGCGACCACCGGCACCGGGAGGGAGCGATCCCGCGCCGAGGTGACGACGACGTGGTGGCAGTCGGCGATGGCGGCCTCGACCGTGTCGTGGACTTCCGCCTGTTCCAGAACGCGGTCGGCATCGGCGGCGGTGGCGACGGCAGCGGGGTTCGGCCATCCGTCGCGCGGACGCACCAGACGCAGGTGTTCGAGCCCGCAATTGAGCATCGCCCGCGCACACATCCCGATGTTTTCCCCCAGTTGCGGTTCCACGAGAAGGATGACAGGCTGGAGATTGATTGACATGAAAGGCTGTGCGAAGATGGGTGCCATGGAAGTCCCCGAAACCATCACCTGTGTCGATTGCGGGCAACCAGCGCACCGACTGAGCCATCCTCCCGAGGAAGGCTGGGAAATCGGAGACTATGTCGCCTATCGTTGCTCCGGTTGCAACGACAGGTGGGATCTCGTCGTCTGCGACGAAGACGCCCCGCCCCCCTTCCCCAGCTACGCCTCCGAATTCCGCGCCCTCCGCGAAGAAAGAAGCGCTCCCCCAGCTCCTGACTCCTAGCTCCTCATGGCTGCCAAACACATCCTCCTCTACGATAGCGATTGCCCTCTCTGCACCTTTCAGAGTCGGCTGCTCTCGTGGATGGACTGGTGCGATGTGGTGGAAATGGTCCCGCTGAAGGATGCCCGGGCGGCGGCGATCGCGCCGGACATCACCCGCGAAGATCTCCTCGAGGCGATCCACTGCATCACGCCGGAGGGCGAGATCCACCGCGGGGCGCGGGCCTTTCGCTTTCTCGGGATGCGCATCCCCCTGCTCGTTCCGACGGGCCTGTTGCTCTGGTTCCCCGGAGTCATCAAAATCGCGGAAATCGTCTACGCCTTTGTTTCCAAACACCGCCTTTTCTTCAGCCGCATCTTCGGCTGCAAAGGAGCCTGCGCCATCCTCCCGGAAAAGCGCGAGGGTTGAGAGGGGTCACTGGACCGGGTGGCATCCCGGCATCTCATGAATTAGGAAAGTCATTTCGACTCCGGGCGATCAGGGCTTGAGTGGCGCGGCCGCAGTTCTAGCGAGGTGCGATTTTCGAAAGCTCGGCAAATGGGAAAACTCAACCCAATTCCTAGCAGCCTGTCGGACTTAGACCGTCTGAGCGAGGAATTTGTGGTTCGAGTCAGAATTCTCATGAGTTTGAGGAATTTGTGTGAACACAAATGACGAAAACGAAGGGGAATTCGGGCCGAATCCACGGTTTTCGCAGCCGGGCGAGATAAGTCCGACAGGTTGCTAGGGATAGGGAAGAAAAAAGCGGAGCAAGCCACTCAATCTGCTGATCCGCTTGGAGGAGCGC
The DNA here is from genome assembly GCA_012719225.1 of Verrucomicrobiaceae bacterium. Taxonomy (GTDB): domain Bacteria; phylum Verrucomicrobiota; class Verrucomicrobiia; order Verrucomicrobiales; family DEV007; genus Arctic95D-9. The sequence goes on along the minus strand of JAAYAT010000009.1, from coordinate 109 downwards.
TACGAGGAGATCATGGGCTTCTTCGAATACCCTGGCGTGCCCTTCGACAACAACCAGGCCGAACGGGATCTGCGCATGATGAAAGTGCGCGAGAAGATCAGCGGAACGT
>JAAYAT010000093.1 GCA_012719225.1 Verrucomicrobiaceae bacterium | reverse complement strand
GGAGTGGGAGTTTCAATAGACGAAACCAAAGTAGCGCGGGCATTCTTGCCCGCGGCGAAGAACGCCTGACCACACCGCCTATACCTGCGACGAAAAACCCTCCGACTCCTCAGCAGCAAAACAAGCGACAGCACCAAAGTCACCTACGAGCGAATACGACACCGAAGGCCGCCCCGCCAAAGTCACCGACGCCACCGGCACGCTTGCTCGTGCCACGCGCTTTCTGAAGTATGACAAACTGCGTCCTCGACGAATCGCGACCTCCCGTGCAAGATACCGCCACCAGAGTGATTCTCCATCCATTCCATTTTCCATGAAAGCCCTTGTCAAAAGTCATGACGCTCCCGGACTCTGGTTGGAGGATGTGCCTGAACCCGAGATGGGAATCAACGACGTCCTCATCAAAGTGGACCGCACCGGCATCTGCGGCACCGACGTCCACATCCACAACTGGGACGACTGGGCGCGCCGGACCGTCCCGCTCGGCCTCGTCGTGGGGCACGAGTTTGTCGGGGAAATCGTCGCGGTGGGGTCCAATGTCTCCGATTTCCGCTCCGGTGAAATCGTCAGCGGCGAAGGCCACGTCGTCTGCGGACGCTGCCGCAACTGCATGGCGGGACGCCGCCATCTCTGCAAAGACACCAAGGGCATCGGGGTGAACCGCCCGGGTGCCTTCGCCGAATACATTTCCCTACCCATGGCCAATGTCTGGCATCATGCCGACGACATCGACCGCGACCTCGCCTCCATTTTCGATCCGTTCGGCAATGCCGTTCACACCGCCCTGACCTTCGAGATTCTCGGGGAGGATGTCCTCATCACCGGTGCCGGTCCCATCGGGTGCATGGCAGCGGCGATCTGCCGGTATGCCGGGGCTCGCTACGTCGTCGTGACCGATGTGAATCCCTGGCGTCTCGATCTCGCGAAAAAAATGGGCGCGACCCGCGTCGTGGATGTTCGCACCGAACGGATCGCCAACGTGCAGAAAGAGCTCGGCATGACCGAAGGCTTCGACGTCGGGTTGGAAATGTCGGGCCACGCCGACGCCTTCCGCGAGATGATAGACAATATGTGCCACGGCGGCAAGATCGCGATGCTGGGGATCCCCTCCGAAAACATCGCGATCGACTGGAACAAGGTGGTCTTCAACATGCTCACGATTTCGGGGATTTATGGCCGCCGCATGTATGAGACCTGGTACAAAATGACGGTCATGCTCCAGGGCGGGCTCGACCTCGGCCCGGTGATCACCCATCAATTCGACCACCGCGAATTCGAAAAAGGATTTGAGGTGATGAAGAGCGGTCGATCGGGTAAAGTGATTCTGAAATGGTGAATTCTTTCTGAAATGCCACGCATGGAACCCGACTTCCCTTCCCATCTCTCGGAAACGCTCGCCTCGATCCGCGACGCCGGACTCTACAAGGCGGAACGGATCCTCACCAGCCCGCAATCCCACCGCATCGCAACGCAGGCCGGAACGGAACTGATCAATCTCTGCGCCAACAACTACCTCGGTCTCTCCGGTCATCCCGCGATCCTCGCGGCCGCCCACGAGGCGCTGGATCGCTGGGGATACGGTCTCTCTTCGGTGCGCTTTATCTGCGGGACCCAGTCCATCCACAAGGAACTCGAGGAACGCCTCAGCGACTTCCTCGGCACCGACGACACCATCCTGTATTCCTCGTGTTTTGACGCGAACGGAGGTCTTTTTGAAACTCTTCTCAGCTCTGAAGACGCGATCTTTTCGGACTCGCTCAATCATGCCTCCCTCATCGACGGGATACGGCTTTGCAAGGCGCGGCGCTACCGCTATGAGAACGGGGACATGGGAGAACTCGAGGGCCGGCTCCGGGAGGCGCGGTCCGCCCGCTTCCGGCTCATCGTGACCGACGGGGTCTTTTCGATGGACGGATCCATCGCCGACCTGAAAACGATCTGCGATCTGGCGGAGCGATACAACGCGCTCGTGATGGTCGATGATTCCCACGCCGTCGGCGTGATCGGCGGAAGCGGGCGCGGCACCCACGAGTACCACGAGGTCATGGGACGGGTCGACATTCTCACCGGGACCCTCGGCAAAGCCCTCGGCGGAGCCAGCGGCGGCTACACCAGCGGGCGGAAAGAGATCATCGAATTGCTGCGGCAACGCTCCCGTCCCTACCTTTTTTCCAATTCCCTCGCCCCGGTCATCGCGGCCACCTCGGTCCGGGCCCTCGACCTGCTGACAGAGTCCGACGAACTCCTCAAGCGGCTCCGCGCCAACACCGCTTTTTTCCGCGCGGAAATGGCAAAAACCGGGTTGATCCTCCTGCCGGGCGTCCATCCCATCGTTCCCGTCATGCTCGGCGACGCACGGGTCGCCGCCCGCATGGCCGACCGGCTTCTCGAACGCGGCGTGTATGTGATCGGTTTTTCCCATCCGGTCGTGCCCGAGGGAAAAGCGAGGATACGCACCCAGGTCTCCGCCGCCCACACCCACGGCGATCTCGCCAGTGCTGCGGCAGCCTTCGGCGAAGTGGCGCAGGAGTTGTGGTAGGTTTTCCAAGGGAGGGTGTCCTATCGGATGCCGGGCGGCGAGCCTTCTTCGGCGCAAATGTCTCCGCGGTCCGCTCCGGGCCATTGACACACGCGCTCCTCCGCTCCAGCGTAGGCGGCATCACTCATGAGCAACACCGACGAAGACAGAGACCGGATTCTGGAAGCCACTGGAAAAAAGCAACTTACGCAGCGGGAGCGATTTGAAAAAGTCCGCACCCTGATCCATCGCGATTCCGAAAGCGCCAGCGCCGCCCTCGCCGCCGAGGTCGCGGCGGGAATCAAGGAACGCGCCGCCGCGGGAAAGGGCTTCGCGCTCGGTCTCGCCACGGGATCGACCCCGGTGCCGTTCTATCGGGAGCTGATCCGTCTCCACCGGGAGGAGGGGCTCAGCTTTGCCGGGGTGACCACGTTCAACCTCGACGAATACTACGGCCTGCCGCGGGATCATCCGGAGAGTTACTATCGCTTCATGTTCGACCAGTTGTTCGATCACATCGACATCCCCGATTCCCAGATCCACATTCCCGACGGGACCGTGCCGATGGAGGCGGTCTACGACCACTGCCTCGACTACGAGCGCCGCATCGTCGAGGCGGGCGGACTCGATCTGCAGATCCTCGGGATCGGGCGCACCGGCCACATCGGGTTCAACGAACCGGGTTCTTCGAGCGATTCGGTCACCCGCATGATCACCCTTGACCGCGTGACCCGTCAGGACGCCGCGGCGGACTTCATGGGCGTGGCGAATGTTCCCCGCTCGGCCATCACCATGGGGGTGGGGACCATCCTAGAGGCGCGCTGTCTCGTCCTCATGGCCTGGGGCGGCAACAAGGCGGGGATCGTCCGGGATGCCGTCGAAGGGCGCGTGACCGATCAGGTGTCGGCGAGCTTCCTGCAAAATCATGCCAACGCGACCTTTCTCATCGATGGAGCGGCCGCCTCGGGCCTGACCCGTTTCCGCCACCCCTGGCTCGTCGGTCCGGTCGAGTGGGATGCCCCGATGAAAAAGCGGGCCGTGGTGTGGCTCT
>JAAYAT010000092.1 GCA_012719225.1 Verrucomicrobiaceae bacterium | reverse complement strand
GAGATCGCGTCCGAGATCGAGTGTCTCGATGCCGATTTTCCAGCCCGGTTCTCCCGGGGGAGCGTCGCCCACAGCGATGTCTCCGCTCGCCGCGACGAGACTGCGGGGAAAGCCGTCTTTTTTCAAAATTGCGAGCGCGGCATCGGCCGCGTAGCCTTTGGCGATGCCGCCGAGATCGAAGAGCATACCGTCGATTTTCTTCAAAATCGTGCGCTTGTCCGGATCGAGGACGAGATGGTGGAATCCGGTGCGGGCCTTGGCCGAGGTGATTTGTTCGGGGGTGGGGAGAGACTGGTTCTTGCGACTGATGCGCCAGAGCCGGATGAGAGGACCGGCGGTGACGTCGAAGGCACCCTCCGTTTTCGCGCTGAGACGACCGGCGGTTTCAAAGAGCACGAAAAGATCCTCGCTCGCGGGAAAGGCGACCCCGGCGGGAGCTTTGGCGAGGGCGTTGATCTCGGATTCGGGCAGGTAATCGGAGAGGGCGCGGTTCAGCGCGGCGATGCGGGCGAAGGCTTCGCGAACCGAGAGGGTGAGGTCCTCCGCCCGACTCTCTTCGGCCCACGAGCGTATCGTGAACTCCGTCCCCATGTGGGGCTCCTTGAAGGTGTGGAGCCGTTCCCCGCCCTGTGCCGGAATCGCCGGAGCGAGAACGAGAAGCAGCGCGATGCAAAAAAGGCGAACCGGATGGCTCGCCTTTTTGTCGGAGTTTCGAGTCGGAAAAATCTTCCTCATCGTTTGGGGCCACCCGCTCAGCCGTCGACGCGACCGATGTTCCAGAGCTGATCCATCGTTTCGGCCTCGGGGACCTCCAGCGGACGCACGATGCGGAAGCCGAGCCAATGGGCGTCGGTGTGGTACCAGATCGACTTGGGCAGTTGGGGATCCTGCACCTTCCAGTTTTCGTCGGAAGGGATGCGGCGGGCCGAGCGGAGTTCTTCCGGCGGATCATACCAGGAACCGCCGCGGGCGACGCGGGGATAGAGGGTGGTGGGGATGGCGAGCGGGTTTTCAGTCGTTTTCCCCGCGCGACCGGCGTAACCGTCGGCGAGATACTGGTCGAGACACCATTCCATAACGTTGCCGTGCATGTCGTAGAGGCCCCAGGGATTGGGTTTTTTGGTGCCGACTTTTTCGTATCCGACACGAACTTCGTTGGGGTCGAGCACGGCAAAATCAGCGAGCTGCTCGGGCGGGCAGCTGTAGGGACCGGTGGTGCCGGCGCGGCAGGCGTACTCCCACTCGGCCTCGGTGGGGAGGCGGTAGTAGTGTCCGGTCTGGGCGCTGAGCCACTGGCAGAATTTGTTGGCGGCGTGCTGGGTCATGCAAATCGCGGGATAGCCGTCCGATCCCATGCCAAAGCTCATTTCCATGTAGGGGGTGGTCGGGCTGGAGACGATGTCAACGGGTTCCGAACCGGGAGGAATGTTCACCGGGGAGCCATCCTTGTTACGCGCATTACCGGAGATCATAAAAGGATCGTACATGTTCCAAGTGACTTCGAACTTGCCCATCCAGAAGGGATTGACCTTGACCTTGTGCTGGGGGCCTTCGTCTTCGAAGCGACCGGCTTCGTCCTCGGGGCTGCCCATGAGGAACTCACCGCCTTTAATCGCGACCATGTCGAATTTGACGCCGGTTTTGGTGATGGTGTCGGTGTAGTCCTTCATCTCCGCCTCGCTTTTCTCGGTGGAGGTGGCGAGGATGTTTTCGCGGATTTGCTTCACGAGTTCGAGGTTGTCGGCGGGACCGTCGGCGGTGGCATCGGCTTCGCTGCCGCCGAGGGTGAAGTCTTCGGGCCAGACGGCGCCCTGCTCGACCCAGAGGCGGAGCATGTGGAGTTCTTCGGCTTTGAAGGGACCGCCGCGGCTGAGCAGCGGAAGCACGTTCACTTTGAAATCCATGCGCGGTTTTTCCTGGAGAACCACTCCGTCGGGCCAGGCGGCGCCTTCGTTGATCCAGGTTTTGAGAATCTCCTGCTGAGCGACGGTGAGCGGCTTCTTCGGCGGCATGATGTCGGCGCTGTCGTGCTCCTCGGCGGTCATCCAGTAGAGGGCGCTGGCCTCGGCGTCCTTGGGAACGATGGTTTCCTTGGGGTAGTATTCCCCGCCGGCGAAGGCGGCGGCCTTGGTGTCCATGCGGTAGTCGCCTTCCTGCTTGTCCGCGCCGTGGCAGTGGACGCAGGTGCCCTCGAGGAGAGGCTTGACCTGGGTCGTGAAATCAACGGTCTGCCCGTTGAGGGTGAGCGGGAGCAGTGCACCGGCCAGAAAGAGGGGTAGGGATCGTTTGCGCATGGTCGATTTTCGTGAGCGGGGAACTAAGCAAACAATGGCGACCGAATCAAGAACCGTATTCATGACTTTTTTCAAAGTTTTCGGAGCGGCCTCCGGGGGGTGCAAAGGCCTCGCGAATCGGTTGACGCGTGCCACGGTGCGGTTTTGGTTGCCGCGAATGTTTCGCAGTGTGGCCAGAACTGTCTCGGGTGTTCTCACGGGGATGACGGGAATCGTGTGTTGTCTCGTGCCCCAGATGCAGGTCGGGGCTGCGGAAGACGCGATCCGGGGGTTCGTCGGCGTGGAGCCCTTCGAACTCCGCCTCGAGGCCCTCGTCCGGGTGGAACCTTTCCGCGACGCCTGGGAATTGGAGCCGGGGGTTCTCGGCGCTGTCGAGCGGGAGGCGATTTTGGAAAAGATGGAAGGACTCTTCGCCTCGGAGGTGGAGGTGCGAATCCCCGAGTCGCCCCCGCGTTTCACCGAACGAACGGTGCGTTTCATCGTGCCGGATGCGGAAAAGGGTTTCGTCCCCGACGTGCGCGATGCCATTCCTCTGGACGAGGCCCTCGTCGGCCTGACCTTTTCCGCCGCCGTCCGCGGCGTGTCGGAGCTGGAACTGGACTGGCTCTGGTTCGCCCCGGGACAGGAACGTCTCGTCGTGGAGGTCGCGAGCCGGGGCAAACCCTCGGCGCGGGTCTTGACTCCGGTGGAAAACACGATGCGGTGGCGGCAGAGCGGCGGGAGCGACCTGCCCTCGCTGCGGGAACTCCCGGCGATGGAGACGAGGGAGACACGTCCGCTGCGGTTGTTGCTGGTGCCCGCTCTCGCGATGGGACTCGGGGCCGTCCTGGCGGTGATCCGTCGCCGGGGACTATCCCTCGCGCGGGTGGGAGGGCTTCTCGCGGGCGGTTGCGTGGCGGGTGCCCTGGCCCTCGGGGTGCGGGGGAGCGAGGTCGTCGAGCCGGAGGACCCGGTCGTCGAGGAGATCCTCTACGCCCTGCTGCGGAACACCTACCACGCTTTTGATTTCCGCGACGAAGAGGCCATTTACGACACTCTCGAAGCCAGTGTCACCGGACCGCTCCTGGAACGGGTCTATCTGGAAATGCGCGAGTCCCTCGAGTTGGAGGAGACGGGCGGGCCGAGGGTGCGGGTCTACGAGATCGCCCTGCGCGAGTGCCGGGAGGCCGACGGCGGCGGGGGACGGTCGGAGCGGTTTCGCAGGCGCGCCGAATGGGTCACCATAGGCGAAGTCACCCACTGGGGACATACCCACGAACGCACCAATCGCTACGAGGCGGAAATGACCGTTTCGGCGGTGGGAGATACCTGGAAGATCAGCGGGCTCGATCTCCTCAACGAAGAGCGGGTCCGCAAAATTTCACGCCGGGAGGCCGCGCCGGAGTCCTCATGATACGCTGCAAAAAGATCGATTTTCGTTATCCGGGAGAGTCTTTTCAACTCTCCATCGATGACTTTTTTGTCGGGAAAGGCGAGACGGTCGCCCTGATCGGCCCGAGTGGCTGCGGCAAGACGACGCTGATGAATCTGATCTCGGGCATCCTCACCCCGGCGGAGGGGAGTGTCACGGTCAACGGAGTGCTCGTGAACGAACTGGCGGTGGCGGCGCGGCAGCGGTTCCGCCTCGCGAAGATCGGGCTGGTCCCGCAAAATTTCGAATTGCTGGACTACCTCACGATACGGGAAAACATTCTCGTGCCTTTTCACATCGGCGCGGAACTGCGGTTCAGCGAGGAAATGGGCGAGCGCTGCGAGGATCTCGCGGAGCGGGCGGGCATCGCGGCGCAGCTCGACAAATTTCCGCGGCAGCTCTCGCAGGGGGAAAGGCAACGGGCCGCGCTCTGCCGGGGACTCGTGACTTCGCCGCCGCTCCTCCTCGCCGATGAACCGACCGGCAACCTGGATCCGGACAATCAGGACAAGATCGTCTCGCTCCTCCTCGGCGAAGCCGCGCGCATCGGGGCGAGTGTGCTGATGATCACCCACGATCCGCTGCTCCTGCCGAGGTTCGGGCGGGTCGTCGAGGTGGGAAAACTGCGTCGAAGGGGAGGGGGGGCATGAACGGGAGCGGCGTCCTCTATCTCGGGCTGCGCTATCTGCGGCGGAACCGGGTCAAAACCCTGCTCCTGCTCGCGGCGTTCACGCTCGTCTGGCTGCTCCCCGCCGGGATCGGCCTGATCGTGGCGAAAGTGGAGGCGCAACTGCGGGCGCGGGCGGTGGGGACGCCGCTGCTGCTGGGACAGGCGGGCAGTCCGCTCGAACTGGTCTTCAACGGACTCTATTTCACCAAGCCGGAGCTGGCGACACTGCCGCTCCGCGAGGTCGAGGCAGCGGCGGAATCGGGTTTCGCCCAGGTTATTCCGATCCACGCGCGGCAGAGCGCGGGGACTCACCGCATCGTCGGAACGACGCTCGATTACTTCGATTTTCGTCGTCTGGAAATCCAAGACGGACGCCAATTGCTGCGGCTCGGCGAGTGCGTCGTGGGTGCCGGGGTGGCGGAAAAAAACGAATTGGCACCGGGGGACGCGGTCATTTCCACGCCCGGCACGCTCTTTGATCTGGCCGGGGTCTACCCGTTGAAAATGACCGTCGTCGGCGTCCTCGCGCCCACCGCCTCCCCGGATGACGAAGCCATTTTCGTCGATCTCAAGACCGCTTGGATCATCGAGGGACTCGGGCACGGGCACGACGAAGCCGAGGCCCTAGACGAAGACCAGAAACTCGCTCCCGCAAGCCCCGGGGACACCGCCGTGCGACTCAATGCCTCGGTCGTGGAATACAACGAGATCACTCCGGAGAACGCCGAGCGATTTCATTTTCACGGCGACACCGCGGACTATCCCGTGACCGCTGCGATCGTGATCCCGCCCGACGACCGCAAGGCGGCGCTCCTCAAGGGACGCTACACCAAGGCGGGCGGACTCCAGCTCATCTCGCCTGCCGGGGAAATGGACGAGCTTTTCGCCACCGTATTCCGCGTGCAGCGTTTTGTTCTCGGGCTGCTCCTCGCCATCGGACTCGCCACTTTGGTCATCGGGGCGCTCGTCTTTCTGCTCTCCCACCGCCTCCGCGAGGAAGAGTTCCGCCACCTGCGTCACCTCGGGGCCGATCCCGCGACCCTGCGTGCGCTGGTGGCGTTCGAAGCCGTCTTCGTGCTCTTTGTCAGCCTGCTCGCCAGCGGAGCGGGGCTGGCCCTGATCCATTTCCTCGCGCCGTTCGTCATCGGGAAACTGCTGGGTTGAAAGGTGGCGGGGCGTTCCGCCCGGGGTTTCCCCTCACTCTTGCAGAGCCACGGGAGTGTCGAGAATCTCTTTGAGGATGAGCGCTTCGCGCAGGGTTCCGCGATTGTGCAGGATGCGGTGGAGATTCGACGAGGCCTTGCGGCGGACGCGTTCGACTTGGAGCGGCGGCGCGGTTGAGGCGGAGCGGTCGGCACCGGGGAAGAGGCGGGTGATTTCGGACCGGTCGAGTGCGCCCGGACTAGGGGAGGGGGAAGGGGATGGGGAATCTGCGGAACGGGTTTCTTCCCGCGCGGCGGGCGCGGAGGGGGGAGCAGGCTCTGGCGCGGGTGCTGGCGCTGGCGCGGGCTTGGGCGGCTCCTGCAGCATCTCGAATAGTTCCCGAAAAGTCTTCGGCATCTCGATTTCGGCGGCGGGCTCGGGTTCCGGCGGAGCAACCGGGACGGGGACGGGCGGCGTGGCCGAAACGGGAGCAGAGGGGCGATACGGCGAGGGGGCGGGCTCGGGACGGGCCCGATTGCGTGCTTCCTGAGCGGCCCGTTTGGCGGCGGCGCGGGCGCGCCGGTACTCGGCGGCTTCCTTGAGGCGACCGTAGACCCAGCTCACGAAGGCGATGAAAATCATCGCCACATAGGCCCAGGGGATTTCGTCGTTCATGGGGAGAAAGGCGGTGGAGGGCGGAGACAGGCCGCGTCAGCTCTTTTTGGCACCGCCGCTGGAGTCTTCCTCCTCTTTCATTTCGCTGGCGATGCTGGTGCGCATTTCGGTGTCGGCCACGACATTCCGATAGCGGGCGTAGTCCATGATCCCGAGGTTGCCGCTGCGGAAGGCTTCGGCCATGGCCATGGGGATCTGGGCCTCGGCTTCGACGAGCTTGGCGCGCATTTCCTGGGTGCGGGCGGACATTTCCTGCTCGGTCGCGACGGCGGCGGCGCGGCGGACTTCGGCACGGGCCTGGGCGACCTGCTTGTCGGCTTCGGCCTGGCTGGCCTGGAGAGTCGCCCCGATGTTCTGTCCGACATCGACGTCGGCGATGTCGATGGAGAGAATCTCGAACTGGGTGTTGGCGTCGAGACCGCGCTCGAGGACCCGGCGGGAAATGTGATCGGGATTTTCGAGCACGTCCTTGTGCGATACGGCGGAACCGATCGAGGTCACGATGCCTTCGTTGACCCGCGCGATGATCGTCTCCTCGGTGGCACCGCCGACAAAGCGATCGAGGTTGGTGCGCACGGTGACGCGGGCGCGGGCGCGGAGCTGAATGCCGTCGCGGGCGACCGCGTCGATCTTGCCACCGCCGCCGGGACAGTCGATCACGGCGGGATTGATGGAAGTCCGCACCGCCTCCAGCACCGTCTTGGAAGTGCCTTTCACGGCGAGGTCGATGGCGCAGGCGCGGTCGAAGGCGAGGGGGATGCCCGCCTTGTCAGCGGCGATCATGGCGAGAACGACGTCGGCGACATGGCCTCCGGCGAGGTAGTGGGCCTCCAGTTGGTCGGTCGTGAAATCGAGTCCGGCCTTGGCGGCGGTGATGCGGCTGTCCACGATGAGGGAGGTGGGAACTTTTCGGATCCACATCGCCACGAGGTTGAGCAGGCCGATGGGAGCGTTCGACACCCGCGCCCGGATCCAGAGCCCGATGAATTTGGCGAGAATCAGGAAGATGACGAGGACGACGAGGATGATGAGGCCGATGATGATGAAGTTGCTCATGGGGGTGGGGGAGTGGGGAGTCGGAAAGTAGCAAAGTGGGAAAGTAGTAGAGTAGTAGAGTAGTAGAGTAGCAAAGTAGAGGAAGATGCTAATCTTCCTGTGGGAGTGGAAGTAATTGATAATGTGGGGGTTGCGAAAGCCGTAGAGGAAGATGCCAATCTTCCCGTTGGGGAGGGAAAGCGGTGGAGAGGGTGGAAGTTTTGGGAGAAGAGAGGGTTCTTATTCCTGCCCGAGCGCTTTTCGCAGGACGGGTTCGAAATGGTCGGCCTGGCGCATGAAGCCGAGATCGTTGGGATGGGAGCCGTCGGTGGCTCCCTCGGTGTCGTCGCCGAGGAGGTTTTCCCCGTCGAGGTAGTAGAGGTTTTTCACACCACTGGATACGAGTTGGTCGAAGGCGCGGATGAGGGCGGCCCGGTTCTCGGCGTGGCGGTCGCGGCGCGCCTTGAAGATCCAGGCATTGGTGAAAGACCGGTCCTCGACGAGGAGGATGGGGGTTTCCGGCCTGGCTTCGCGGAGACGGCGCACGAGGGGTTCGGTTCGCTCGGCGACTTCGGTGGCGTTCATGTTGGGGAGGCAGTCGATCACGTAGACGGCGGCGTCGATTTCACTGAGAAGGGCGACGACCTCGGGTTCCATCTCGCCGTTGCCGGAGAATCCGAGATTGATGACGGGCCGGTCGAGGCGACGTCCGAGGATCGCGGGGTGGCACAGCCCGGGACGCGAGGCGCAGGCCCCGTGGGTGATGGAGGTGCCGTAAAAGACGATGGGTTTCTCGGTGCGCGGCGCGACAGGCTCCAGGACGGCTCCCTCGGGCACCCCGATATCCAGTTTCACGGTGCTGTTGTAGAGGGGCAGGTAGCCCATGTAGCTGCGTTTTCCCGGATCGATGTCCTTGATCACGTGGGTGGTTTCGAGAGACTTCGGGCGGGTCACGTCGACCCATTTCCAGACGCCGTCGTCGTGGGCGTAGAGATCGACTCCGCTCACTCCGGTCGCGGGCATGTGGGCCATCGCGAGGCCCTTGTCTCCGACGGTGTATCGGATCTTGAGGGTGGTGGCGTCGGTGTTGAAACGGAAGGCGATACCGGCGCTGTCGCGGCTGAGATTCCACACCGCCGGACGAACGATCTTTTCCGCCTTCGCGGGGAGTCGGTCGTAGCGGGATTTGAGATCGGCGGGGAGCCAGCCCTGGCCCTCGATGGCCCACTCCGAGATGTCGTGCCATCGGGTGGTGTCGGCGGGAGCGTCCGCTTTTTCCTCCGCTCGGGGCGATCCCGGCGAGGCGGCGAGCAGGGCCAAAACAAGCAGACCGAGGGAGGAACCGAAAGGGTGGGGGGAAAAAAACGTCATCAGCGGATCGGCGGGAACAACAGCAGAATAGCAGTAATGGAAGCAAGGCAGGAGCGCCCGTCAACTCCTGATGCAGGCGAGAAAGTGCGAAGAATGTAGCAAAGTGGGAAGGTAGAAAGGTGGAGGAAGATGCCAATCTTCCCGGGGGAGAGATGCCCGTCCGCCGGATGAACGAGGGAATTTTGGCAAATTCCTCCACTGCGGATAGCGAAAAATGGTAGAGGAAGATGCCAATCTTCCCGTGGGGAAAGCCCCGCCTGCCTGAACACCTCAATCCCTCAATCCTTCCCGGGAAGATTGGGCATCTTCCTCTACGCCTGATTTCCATAACCACCAACATAGCCAAAATTCACCCCCTTCCATATCGGACGGTTGTCGGATGACCCGCTGATGGTTAGCCTGTTCCGAGCGAATATTTCTGTTTGTGTTTGCAATGCCAGGGCATTGGCCTATACAAAAAGTCCCTACATCGGTGGAAACCGTTCCTGCCAGGTCCTCCCCGAATTCATGACCTCCGTCCCTCCGTCCCTCCGTCCCTCCGTCCCGTCGCCCCGTCGCCCCGTCGCCCCGTCTCCGAAACATCTTTTTCCGGAGGAGAAAACCCGACCCGATCCTCACGGAAACAGACCGGCTCGCTCGCGGCGCGCCGCTTTATCTTCCTCCTCTTCCGCTGGCGGGGTTGGATCGCGCTCCCGCTCCTCGTCTCGCTTTGCTTTCCCTTTTCCCTTTACGCCAACCCCAGCGGTGGACTGGTCACCGCCGGACAGGCCACGATTTCCTCGCCCGGCTCGACCCTGACCGTCAATCAACTGACCGATCGGGCCATCCTCCATTGGCAGGATTTCTCCATCTCGGCGGGTGAGACCACCACCTTCATCCAGCCCTCCGCCATCAGCGCCGCGCTCAACCGCGTCGTCGGCGGCAACCCCAGCGCCATTTACGGCACCCTCAGTTCCAACGGACAAATTTTTCTGATCAACCCCAACGGCATCCTCGTCGGCCCGAGCGGGGTGGTCGACACGGGCGGGTTTCTCGCCTCGACCTTGGACATTTCGGACGAAAATTTCCTCTCCGGTGGGGATTTGCGGTTTAAAGGGACCTCCGACGCCTCGGTGGTCAACCTCGGGAAAATCAGCGCCTCGTCCTCCGACGTCATCCTCATCGCCCGCACCGTGGAGAACCACGGAACGATAGAGGCACCCAACGGCACCGCAGCTCTCGCGGCGG
>JAAYAT010000091.1 GCA_012719225.1 Verrucomicrobiaceae bacterium | reverse complement strand
GAACGAAGGGAAATTTGGGCCGGAGCCCCGTTTTCCACATCCGGAGAGGATAAGTCCGACAGGCTGCCAGCGGTGCGCTTTCATGCATGGGGGTGACGTAAGCGGATGGCGTCACAATTCTCAATCCCTTTTTCCGAAAAGCGTCCGGTGGCTTCTTCGGACCCGACCGCCTTCACGACCCACCGCGTTGGGGCTTTCCCTTCCCCTTTTCCCCGAGCCGATCCCGCATCTCGGCGACGCTGAGCTGGAGCAAGGCGGCGGCCTTTTCGTCGCTCCCGGTCTCGCGCCGGGCAGCCTCGACGAGCACCCGCGTCGCCAGGGCGAGCGGCGATTCCCCCGAAACCCGCGCGGCCCGCAGGAAACGCTCGGCGGATCGCTCCAGCAGGGTGCGTTCGCTTTCGCCACCGCCACCCTGATCGAAAGGCAGGTCGCCGGGCAGCAGCACGTTGCCCGAAGCCAGGACACAGGCGCGCTGCACCAGATTTTCCAGCTCGCGGACGTTGCCGGGCCAGTGGTAGCCCTCCAGCATCTCGACCGCCTCCTGCGAAAATCGCATCGCCCGGTTTTTCCCCTTCTCGGTGCGCTTTTGCAGGAAATGCTCGGCGAGCAGCCGGATATCCTCGACCCGGCGGCGCAGCGGCGGGATGTGGATCCGCACGACGTTGAGGCGGTAAAACAAATCCTCCCGGAAGAGGTTGTTCTCCACTTCTTCCTCGAGACGCTTGTTGGTCGCGGCGAGGATGCGCACATCGCTGTGCAGGGTCTGGTTGCCGCCGACGCGGGAAAACTCCCCGCTCTGGAGCACCCGGAGCAGCTTGCTCTGGACCTCCAGCGGCATGTCCCCGATCTCGTCGAGGAAAAGGGTGCCGCCGTCGCATTGTTCGAAGCGCCCCACCCGCTGGTTCACCGCGCCGGTAAACGCCCCTTTCTCGTGGCCGAACAATTCGCTCTCGAGCAGGTTGCTGGGAATCGCGGCGCAGTTGATCGCGACATACTCGGCCTTGGCGCGGCGGGAAAATTTGTGGATCGCGTTCGAGACCACCTCCTTCCCGACCCCGCTTTCCCCCGTGATCAACACCGGGGCGTCGGCGCGGGCGACCCGTCCGATCAGCTTGTAGACATCCTGCATCGCCGGAGAACGACCGATGATGAGATCGTCGGTCGGCTGGGGAGGGACGCCGGGGTCCGACTTCGTCCGCTCCTCCATCCGCCGCATCTGCTCCGCCGCTTGGAGCGCCCGTTCCGCGACCGGACGCAGTTCGAAATTGACCGACTCGCGCCGCAGCACATCGAAGGCGCCGAGACGCATCGCCTCGATCACCGCGTTGGTCGAATGGACCAGTCCGTTGAGAATCACCATCGCGTTCGGATTCGCCATGCGGATGCGCTTGAGCAACTCCACCCCGTCGAAAGGTCGCAGGAGAAATTCGGCGATGAGCAGGTCGGCACGGTGTTCGGTGAAGAGCTGGAGCGCTTCCTCGGACGAACCCGTCGTCAGGATTTCCACCGAGTCGGCCTCGAGATGGCGCGAGGCCCATTCGAGAAAATCCGCGTCATTGTCCGCGATAACGACCGTTTGTTTTTGGATGTCTTCCATATAGGGTGGGACCGCGAGGAATCCGGACGGAACCGCGAGGACCTCCTCCGCGCGAGCGGGCCGATCCCGTCCCGCGTTACGGAGGGGGGGGACTATAGCACAGCCATCACTTTTCTCTGAGATTTTAGGAAAATGAAATACCACGAAATCCCCTCGGAACTCTTTCGCCACAATCGCGAAAGGCTCGCTCGGATGCTCCCCACCGCCTCCCTCGCGGTGCTGCACTCGGCCGACATCCCGTGGACCAGCGCCGACGGATCCCTGCCCTTCGTCCAGGACTCCGACCTCTTTTATCTCAGCGGAATCGATCAGGAAGAAACCATCCTCCTCCTCTGTCCCGACCATCCCGATCCGGCCCGGCGCGAGATCCTTTTCGTCCGCGAAACCTCCGAACACATCGCGGTGTGGGAAGGGCACAAGGTCACACTAGCCGAGGCGGCCCGGCTCTCCGGCGTGGCCACAGTCCAGTGGACCAGCGAATTCGACGCCGTCTTCCGTCGCATGACCCGCCTCGTCGAGACCATCTATCTCAATCACAACGAACACGCCCGCTCCGGCGCACCGGTGAACTTCACCCTCAACGACCGTTTCCGGCGTCTCTGTCAGGACCAATATCCCGACCACCGCTACGCCCGCCTCGCCCCCCTCCTGCACCGGCTCCGCGTCGCCAAATCCTCCCACGAGATCGACCTGACCCGGACCGCCTGCGACATCACCGCGCGAGGCTTCGAACGCATCCTCGGCTTCGTCAGGCCCGGGGTGAAAGAGTACGAAATCGAAGCCGAACTGCTCCACGAATTCGTCCGCCACGGCTCGCGCGGGTTCGCTTACCAGCCCATCATCGCCTCGGGAGCCAACGCCAACATCCTCCACTACATCTCCAACGACCAGGTCTGCCGGGACGGCGACCTCATCCTCCTCGACGTCGCCGCTGAATACGCCAACTACAACGCCGACCTCACCCGCACCATCCCCGCCAACGGGAAATTCACCCCGCGCCAGCGAGCCGTCTACGAAGCCGTCCTGCGCATCCTGCGGCTCTGCATCGACCAACTCATCGTGCCCGGTAAACACCTCAAAAAAGAATACCACCCCGAAATGGCCCGCGCCCTCGAGGAGGAACTCATCGCCCTCGGCCTTCTCGAGGCCGACACCGTCGCCGCCGAACGGGCCGAGGCACATCTCCCCGAGGAAAAGCGCGCCTACCGCAAATACATGATGCACGGCGTCTCCCACAGCCTCGGCCTCGACGTCCACGACGTGACCCCCACCGACCCCGTTTTCGTCGAAAACATGATCGTCACCGTCGAGCCCGGCATCTACCTGCCCGACGAAGGGTTCGGCATCCGTCTGGAAAACGACATCGTGGTGCGACGCGGCGGCAACATCGACCTCATGGCCTCCGTACCCATCGGGCCCGACGAGATCGAGGCCCTCATGGCGCGGGACTGAGGAGTGACGGGGCAGGCCATTGGGAGTCCTATATGCGAGACAGATTCATCACAAACATGCCAAGAATAACACGATTTCTTGACAGGTTATTGGCGATATGTCGAAAAATAAGGGGAAATTCGACACGTTTCGTTGACGTGTCGATCCGATCACCCTATCCTCGGCACGTGTCGGGTTTCTAAATTTTCTCCGCTATGTCCTGGAATCCAGAACAGCCCTACAACAACCTTCCTCCTCTGCCGCCAGACTGTGCTCTGGAGACCCATCGGGTTCTCAAGCAGTGCATCAGATCCCGGACCGCCCTCGCCGAATTGAACCGCACTGCCGAATTCCTTCCCAACCAGAGCCTCCTGATCAACATCATGCCCCTCCTCGAGGCGCAAGCGAGTTCCGAGATCGAAAATATCGTGACGACGACGGACCGACTCTTCCGCGGATCGCTCTTCGATGGAGCCGGAAATGATCCCGCCACCAAAGAGGCGCTCAACTACCGAAGTG
>JAAYAT010000090.1 GCA_012719225.1 Verrucomicrobiaceae bacterium | reverse complement strand
GTGAACGAGTGGCGGGATCACCTTGCCGGCCAGGCGAGGGGACGTCCGGTCGACGAGTTCATTGAGAAAGTGCAGGCGGAGAACCCCGAGACGCTCGACGAGGAGATCGCCGAACTCGACGAAACCCTCACACAGCTCGACGGGGAAATCGAAAGCGTCCGCGCCTCCCGGCAGGATTGGGCGGGCCAACGCACCGAGATGGAGAATGCAGAGGACACCGCCGCCCGCCACGAGCAGGAAGCGGCCTTCGTCGCCTCGTCCCTGCAAGGCTACGCGGAACGCTTCGTCCGGCTCCGCGTGGCCCTCGCCCTGCTCAACAGCCAGATCGACGCGTTCCGACGGCAGAATCAGGGCCCCTTTCTGGAGAAGGCGGGGGAGTGGTTCGCCGAACTCACCGGAGCGTCTTTTTTCGCCATCGGAACGCACTACGGGGAGGGGGATAAGCCGGTCATCGCGGGCCTGCGGGGAGATCCCTCCCATCCCGAGGAAGTGTTGGTCTCCGGAATGAGCGAGGGCACTCGCGACCAACTCTATCTGGCCCTGCGCTTCGCCGGTCTCGAACTGCATCTGCAGGACCACAAGGCCATGCCCATGATCCTCGACGACCTCCTCGTCCATTTCGACGACACCCGGGCCGCCAGCGCACTGAAGGCCTTGTCCCGTCTCGGAAAAAGTTCCCAGGTATTTCTCTTCACCCACCACGCCCACCTCGTGGAACTCGCCCGCGAGACCCTCGGGCCGGAGAGCTTCCACCTCGTCGAGATCGCGTGAAACCGGCGCAAACCGAGCGCGGAAAATGCGGCCCGGAGCGGGTTAGATGTTGCTATTTCCGTGAATTGCTTCAGGCTTCAGCCCATTGTGACACGTCTTTTCGAGGCTGTCGTTAGAGGTGTGAGTCGGGCTTGGCGAGCCGGTGATTCACCTGTCCTCGCCCCCCGAGTTTTCTATCCCGACCTTTGACCACTCCCGAATCCAGTGCCCGGACTTGCTGAGCTGAACCACTTTCCCGCCGCCCTCCTGCTGGGGGTGATCGTGCTTCCTGTCCTCTTCGTTCCCGCGCTGCTGCTCTTCGGAAACAGACTGGGACGCTACACCGGTCTCCTCGCCCTGCTCGCTCCGCTCGCCTCGACGGTGTGGCTCACCTGCTTGCTGCGGGAACATTGGTCGAGCGGAACCGTAGGCACGGCGGCGATCGAGTGGGTGCCTTTCCTGGGGATCAATCTGGCTCTGGTGCTCGACGGCATCTCGATTTTTTACGGCTACGTGATTCTGGGGGTGGGTTTCCTGGTCTGCGGCTACGCCACCTTCTATTTCTCGCGCGACGAAAAAAACATGGGGCCTTTTTTCGCCTATCTCATGTTTTTCATGACCGCCATGCTCGGGGCCGTCTTCGCCGACAATCTCTTTTCCCTCTTCATTTTCTGGGAGCTGACCGGGGTGGCCTCCTTTCTCCTGATCGGGTTTTCCTACGAAAAGCGCACCTCCCAACTGGGAGCGCGCCGCGCCTTGCTGATCACCTTTTCGACCGGGCTCTGTCTTCTCGCGGGATTCATTCTTCTGGGGCAGCAGGCGGGGACCTTCGTTCTGAGCCGGATCGCGGCGCAGGGCGGGACGGTTTTGGAGGGATCGGGATGGCTCGCTCCGGTGATGCTGACGCTCATCATGCTGGGCGCGTTCGGCAAGTCGGCGCAGTTCCCCTTCCAGTTCTGGTTGCCGGGAGCGATGGCCGCGCCCACGCCGGTGAGCGCCTACCTGCATTCGGCGACGATGGTGAAGCTGGGGGTGTTCCTCAGCGCCCGCATGTTCCCGATCTTCCGCGATCTCGATCTGTGGCTGCCGCTGGTGGCCGGGGTCGGTTTCGCCACGATGCTGTTGGGGGCTTTTCTCGCCTTCCGCTCGCACGATCTGAAGGAGATCCTCGCCTACTCCACCGTGAGCCAGCTCGGATTCCTGATCGGGTTTTACGGTCTCGGCGGCAGCGAGGGGGTGCGCTTTGATCTGCTGCACATCGCCAGTCACGTCTTCTACAAGGGCTCTCTCTTCATGGTCGCCGGCATCGTCGATCACGCGGCGGGAACGCGGGACCTGCGTTTCCTCGGCGGACTGGGGCGTCGCCTTCCGCTCACCGCCGTCGCGGCGCTGCTCGGAGCGGCGTCTCTCGCCAGTATCCCGCTGACGACGGGGTTCATCAGCAAGGAACTGGCCCTGGCCGGGCTGGGGGACCTGTGGGCGGAAAAAGGAGCGCTCGCCTTGTTTTTCTACGCCGCCGTCCTGCTCTCGGCGGTGATGACGGTGGCCTTCGCGCTGCGCTTGTTCGTCGGGGCTTTCACCGGCAAAGAACCGGCGGACAATCCCTTTCATCCGCCCGGTTTCTGGGTGCAGTTGCCGCCCCTGGCCCTCGCCGGGGCCGCTCTCGGGTTCGGCGTTTTTCCCGGCGTGCTGGGGGAGTGGCTCGATCACTTCAAGGTCCCTGGTCTCCAGGACAGCGCGTCCGGCGAGGTCGCCTTGTGGCACGGAATCAATCGCGAACTCCTTCTCAGCGCCGCTGCCATCGCTCTCGGGATCCTGCTCCATGGATGGGCCCGAAAGCGGGAATGGCATTGGAACCGGGTGCTTTCCCTGCAGCGTCTCGACAGAGTGTTTGATCGCTCGGTCGACACTCTCGGCTATGTCGCGAAACGCATCACCCTGGCGCTGCGGGCCGACTGGCCGCCCGCCTACCTCCCGATCGTGATTTTCACCTTGCTTGCCTTTGTCCTGAGCGCCTTCGTCGTCCACCGGGCGGAGTTCGGCGAGTTCGTCAATACGGAACGATTGTTCGATCCCTGGAGGTCGCTGGTCGCGGTGATGGTCTGCATCGGACTCTTCGGTGTGCTGACTCTGCGCCGCTGGACCGCCCAGTTGGTCGCCTTGTCGGTGTCGGGCTTTTTCCTGACCTTTTACTTCGTGCTCTACAAGGCACCCGATCTGGCGATGACCCAGATTTTGGTGGAATCCGCTTCGGTGGTGCTGGTGTTGGTGCTGATCGCCCGGTTCTCCACCGGTTCGCGGGCGGGAACGCGCTTCGAGTTCCGCTGGAACGCCAAACAGGTGACGCGGGCGCTGCTCTCTCTGGGCATGGGGGGCATGGCGACTTTGTTGGTGGTCTTCGCCGAACTGAACCGCCATCCCGATCCGATGGGCTACCACATGCTGGCCCTGTCCCAACCGCTCGCGGAAGGCACCAACGCGGTCAACACCATTCTCGTGGACTTCCGCGCCTTCGACACCATGGGGGAGATCACGGTGCTGCTCATCGCGACTCTGGCGGGGATGGGGCTGATGGTCCACTACAAACGCGAAAAAGGGACGGACCGCTCGGCCTTCGCTGCGCCGGGATTCCTACTGGGCAAACGACCGGAACGAAAGGGGAAAAGCGAATGACCAAACACACAGATTCCATTTTGCTTAAGTCGCTGATTCAGTTGGTATTACTTATGGTTAATATTCTTTCGGTATATGTTCTTTTTCGCGGTCACCAGTTGCCCGGCGGGGGATTTATCGCCGGACTGATGACCGGCATTTCCTTCATTTTGCTCGGCCTGGCGAAAGGCTGGGAGGCTCTCGGCAAAAATCTCCCGGTCGATCCGATGCGCCTCGCCACGACCGGGGTCGCCCTGGCTCTGGGCAGCGGACTGCTCCCGCTGCTCGTCGGAGGGGAATTTCTCACCCAATACAACTGGCATTGGGAGCATTTCCCCATGCTTGGCGAACTCCATCTCGGCACGCCCCTCTTGTTCGACACGGGGGTGTTCCTGCTGGTCAGCGGCATGACCGTGAAACTGGTCACCGTTCTGGTGCGATCCAGCAGTGGCCTGGCCCCTTTCACCGCGGAGGAGGAACGTTACTACGCTTCCATCCTGGAGGAACCGATCGAAGACAAAGCACGGAGAAGGGAGGAATCCGATGGCCTATGACACCGCCTTGTTGGTGGGCGTGATGTTCACCGTCGCGACCTATCTGATCCTGCAGAAGAATTTCATCCGGATTCTCTTCGGGTTCATTATTTTCACCAACGCGGGGAATCTCTTCCTCTTGTCCATCTCCGGCGCGCCGCGTCATCGTCGCATGCCCATCCTGGAGGAGGGCCGCCCCGTGAGCGACTACGTCGATCCGCTCCCCCAGGCCCTCGTGCTCACCGCCATCGTGATCGGACTGGGGCTGACGGTCTACCTCATCATGCTGCTCTACCGGGTCATCCTGGACTCGAAAACAATCGATACGGAGAAACTGTTCCAACCGGAAGAAGGTGATGAATAACCTCGTCATAGCCCCCTTCGCGCTGCCTCTCGCGACCGCGCTGCTCTGCCTCTTCGCGGGGCGCGTCGCGGTGTGGCGTCGCTGGGTCGTGGGGACCTCGGCTTTCGTCCAGCTTCTCGTGGCGGTGGTGCTTGTCTTTCAGGTGGTGGGCCAAACTCCCCTGGTGGTGGTCATGGGCGGCTGGACCGCGCCGTTGGGAGTGGCGTTGGTGGTCGATGGCCTGGCCGGACTGATGCTCTGCCTCTCCGCCCTGGTGGCCTTTGTCTGCATTCTTTTCAGCTATCTCGAACTCCAGGTCGAGGACGAACAACCCATGCGGCTGCCCCTGATGCAACTGCTCGGGGCGGGGATCAACCTGACTTTCATCACCGGGGACTTGTTCAATCTCTTCGTGGCCTTCGAGATCATGCTGGTGGCCTCCTACGCCCTGCTCACTCTGGAGGCCAATGATCGCCACATCAAGGAAGCCTTCCCCTATCTGACGGTGAACATGTTCGCCAGCAGCATCTTCCTGATGACGGCGGGCCTGGCCTACGCGGTCTTCGGCACCCTCAACCTGGCGCAGATTTCCGAGCGGGCGGCGGCGATGGAGGGCGAGTTCTCCGTGCTCCTCGTGATGCTGCTCCTGATGGTGGTGTTCGGGATCAAAGCGGGGGTTTTCCCGCTCTACTACTGGCTGCCCAACAGCTATCCGATCCTGCCGTACTCGCTGGCGGCCCTCTACTGCGGCATGCTGACCAAGGTGGGGGTCTACGTGCTGCTGCGGATGCTCTGCACGGTTTTCCCCCACAGCCTGGAGCGCGTCCACATCGTCCTCGCCCTGCTCGCCGGAGCGACCATGGTGATGGCGGCGCTGGGCGCTATTTCGCGAAATTTCATCCGCGGCATCCTCTCGTTCCAGCACGTCAGCCAGATCGGCTACATGATCCTCGCGATCGGACTGTTCACTCCCATGGCCATCACCGCCTGCGTCTTTTACGTGATCCACCACATCATCGTGAAATCCTCGCTCTTCCTGATGGGCGGCATCGCTTATTTCCGCAGCGGGACCGACTATCTCGAACGCATGGGGGGCTTGTGGAAAATCAGCCCGCTGCTCGGTTGCCTCTTTCTCCTGCAGGCCTTCTCCCTCTCGGGGATTCCCCCGCTGAGCGGTTTCTGGGGCAAGTACATCGTGATTTCCGAAAGTCTCGACAAAGGATACTTCTGGCTGGCATCCGCCGCCCTCCTCGCCTCGCTCCTGACCATGGTGAGCATGATGAAAATCTGGCTGAAAGCCTACTGGAGCAAAGCCCACGAGGAGCAAGGCCCCACCGTTTCCCCCAACGCGATCCGGGGCATGACCCTGATCGCCGCGGTGATGGTGTTCTTTTCGCTCTGCATCGGACTGAACGCCGAGTTTTTCCTGAACATCGCGCAAACCGCCGCCAACGGCCTGATGGACCAGTCCATCTACCGGGAGAGCGTCCTGCAAACCCTCGGCAAAGGAGGTAATCCATGAAGTCCGCGCTGATGCATCTGTCGGTGGCGGTGGTGTGGACCTTCCTGCACGGCCATGCCACCATGGGGGGATTTCTCGTCGGCGCCATCGCCAGCTTCTTGTTGCTCTGGGCCTTGAGCGGAGTGCTCCACTGCGAGAACTACGTGCGCCGGGTCCGGGCGCTGGTCTCTTTCGCCTTCCGCTTCGTATGGAGCATGGTGAAGAGCAATTTTGAAATGGCCCGGCTCAGCCTCACGCCCGGCATCGGGAAAAGGGAAGGCAACTTCACCACCTACGATGTCAACGGTCTCAACCACGTGGAAGAGGTTCTCCTGGCCCAGTTCATCAACCTCACCCCCGGAACCACTGTGGCCGATCGCACCGCCGAAGGCTACTTCATCCTCCATTCCTTCCCCCGGATCGAAGAGGAAGTCCTCCGCGAAAGAATCGACCGGAGCCTCAAGGAACGACTCCTCGCCTTCACCCGATAACCCGTTGTCACCACCGAGTCATGATTGAAACCACCGTCAGCATTTGTTTCGTGCTTCTGGGTGCCGCGGGCCTCATCGCCCTCTGGCGCGTGGTCTTCGGACCGCGCATTCTCGACCGGGTCATCGCCTACGACACCGTCGCGGTGTGCATCATCGGCATGATCGTCCTGCTCTCGATTCGCTGGGAGACCAAGCTCCTCATCGAAATCATGCTCATCTTCTCGCTGCTCGGGTTCATGGGCAGCGTCGCCTTCGTCACCTATCTGAACACCGTCATCCCGCGCCAGCGCGAATCCAGCGAGGGCTGGAGACGGAAAAAAGCCGCCCGCAAACAGGAGCGGACCTCCGAATCGAGCCAAACCGAGCCCTCCCAGACATGATCCGCGACGCACTCATTTGTCTCCTCCTCCTGACCGGCTCCACCCTGATGCTGCTGGCGGCCATCGGCGTGCTGCGTTTTCCAGACACCCTCTGCCGTTCCCACGCCCTCACCAAGGCCACCACCTTCGCCGGCAGCCTCCTGCTCATCGCCCTCTGGATCGCCCTGGGAGACGACATCGCCGGACTCAAGATCCTGCTGGTGATCCTCTTCAGCATGCTGACGATCCCGCTGTCCAGCCAACTGGTCGCCTCCCTCTACTACCGCCTGCTCCATCCGCTCGACCAGCGCGACAAAGAGGCCGCGGAAAAATCCCCCGACGCCTGACATGACCCCTTTTTCCGGGTCCCCCTACGGCCCGATCACGTCTTTCTGCAAATCCCGTATCACCCGCAGATCGCCCCAGTCCGCCCCTCGCATCCGGCGAGCCCCCGTTTTCCGCTTTTCGCCGAAGCGGTTGCGCAGGCGCTGCTCGCGTTCGAAGACCCCGTTGACGAACTCCGCCGTGCCCAGCACCGCCCCGTCGCAGAAGTAGCGCACCC
>JAAYAT010000089.1 GCA_012719225.1 Verrucomicrobiaceae bacterium | reverse complement strand
CTCCGACTGGGGCTGCACTCCCGCCACGCCGCAAAAAACCACGATCGCCCCGTCGAGAACACGGAGGGAACGCTCCACTTCCGCCGTGAAATCCACGTGACCGGGCGTGTCGATAATGTTGACCCGCTGCCTCTCTCCGAAAAAAGACTTGTAGACACCCGCCTCCTCCGTCTGCATCCACTCGCAGGTCACCGCCGCGGATGTGATCGTGATGCCGCGGGCGCGCTCCTGCTCCATCCAGTCGGTCGTCGCCTGACCGTCGTGGACTTCACCGATCTTGTGAATCATCCCCGTATAAAACAGGATCCGCTCGGTGAGCGTGGTCTTCCCCGCATCAATGTGCGCGGCGATCCCGATATTGCGGGTCCGCTCAAGCGGAAACGCACGATCAGGAGAGCTTGGACCAACACTCATCTTTTCAGGAGCGGAAGCTGTCTGTAGGGCGGCGGACACGGAATATTACCAGCGGAAGTGAGCGAAGGCGCGGTTCGCCTGCGCCATCTTGTGAGTTTCGTCGCGCTTGCGAACCACCACACCCTGATTGGTGCTGGCGTCGCGAATCTCGTTGGCGAGAGCGATGTGCATCGGAGTGCCGCGGCGGCTGCGGGCGGCGTTCACGATCCAGCGCATCGCCAGCGCTTCCTGGCGCTCCATGGAAACCTCGAGCGGAACCTGGTAGGTGGCACCACCGACACGGCGGCTTTTCACCTCGACGCGGGGCTTGGCGTTTTCCACGGCGCGGTTGAGAACCTCCACCGGATCCACCGACTCGGCCCCTTCGTTGGCACGGTCGATCGCCGCGTAGACGATGCGCTCGGCGAGAGCGCGTTTCCCCTGATGCATCACTTTGGAGACGAGCTTCGAGACGACCGGACTGTCGTAACGAGCGTCGCGCCGCTCAGGCCTGCTGTAGACTCTTTTTCTTCGGGACATAGGATTATTTCAGTCAAATGCTAAAACATTCGTATCGCCGGAGAGACAATCTGACCATCGGTCAAACCATCACCCCTGCTTCGGTCGCTTCGTTCCGTACTTGGAACGCGCCTGCATACGCTTGTTCACACCGAGCGTGTCGAGCGCACCACGAACAATGTGGTAGCGCACACCCGGCAAATCTTTCACTCGGCCGCCGCGCACCAGCACGATGGAGTGCTCCTGCAGGTTGTGGCCCTCACCGCCGATGTAGGCGATGACTTCCTGACCGTTGGTGAGCCTCACCTTGGCCACCTTCCGAAGAGCGGAGTTCGGCTTCTTCGGCGTACGGGTGTAGACCTGGAGACAGACTCCGCGGCGTTGCGGGCAGTCGTCGAGGGCCGGAGACTTGGAGTTCACGGGCTTGTCCTTCCTCCCCTTGCGTACTAGTTGGTTGATCGTGGGCATAACGTTTCCGTCAGTTTAAAAAATTCGCGGCATCCTTCGCGCTCTGTTTCTTCCACCCCCATGGGTTTCCAGCCAAACAAAGACCCCGCTCACGGGATGCCAACGATGAGCGGGGGGCGGGAATATAGGCGGACTCAACCGGCCCGCAAGAGGAATTTGTCTCAATTTTTCGGAAAGCTCCGACTTCGCCGTCCGGGATTTTAAAATCGCCTCCCTCCCGCCCCACGGAGAACCTGAAAGTTGTGGGAATTTCTAAACTTCCCCCCGTGCACGAACCATGTGGGTCCTACGGGTCCGCCGCTTTGCAGTAGCAGGAGGCGGATTTGAACCGCCGACCAAAGGCTTATGAGTCCTCTGCTCTACCCCTGAGCTATCCTGCCGTCCACAAAAGCGGTCCGTAAGGAACTTTTTTCCCGGCGATTGTCAAGCTCTCGCTTCAGCAATCGTGCGATTACAGTGCGATTATACGATTTGGAGGCAGTTCGGACGCGATTCCCGCGTTGCGACGCTCAGACCGCAGCCGCGCGCAGCCCCCAGGCGATGACGAAGGGAGCGGTCACCAGACTCACCAGC
The DNA here is from genome assembly GCA_012719225.1 of Verrucomicrobiaceae bacterium. Taxonomy (GTDB): domain Bacteria; phylum Verrucomicrobiota; class Verrucomicrobiia; order Verrucomicrobiales; family DEV007; genus Arctic95D-9. The sequence continues at coordinate 18,661 of JAAYAT010000089.1, read as the reverse complement.
GAGGTGATCATCACCACCTGGATCGCCACCTGCGGTTGCCCGCCGAAGAGACGGGCGAGAACGATGGGAAAAATCGCCGTCGGCATCGCCGACTGGATCACGAGGAGACGCTGCAAGTCCGGCTCCATCGGGATCCACAGCGCCGCCGCGAGAATCACGGCGGCGTGCAGTCCGAGCCGCACCACCACGCTGACGAGTCCGACGCGGAAAGCGTCGGTGAAAATTCCGCTCCGGGAAAAATGGCTCATCGTCGCCCCGATCATGAAGATGGACATGGGCACCGCGCAGCGCCCCAGCATGTCGAAACTGGTCGAGAGGATGCCCGGAATATACCGATGCCCGCCGCTGTAATTGAGCAAGAGCGCCACCACGATCGCGACAAAAGGTCCGTTGATGAGCGATTTGAGCCCCGCCTTGCCCGTCAGAATCGCCAGTCCGACCGTCCAGATCGCCACCTCCACCCCCACCCCGAAGACAAACACGAGCCCGGAAGGCCCCGTGTTTCCCGGGAACAGATCCACGAGGAGCGGCAGGGCGAGGAAACCGTAGTTCTGGATCCCGGCGCTGATCGCAAAGGTTCGCAGCCCGCTCCCCACCCGCATCCCGCCGCCGAGACCGCCGAGCCAGGCGAGGAGAAATCCCGCCAAAGTCAGGACAGTGCCCAGGCTGATCGCCCGCACCGCCGAGGAAACCGTGGCCAAGGCCGGATTCCCCGGGATCAGCGACAAGATCAGGCAGGGCGTGAGAAGATTGAGCCCGATTTTCATCATCCCCGTCTCGGTGGCGGTATCGAGCCACCCCCGGCGATGGAAGAGAAAACCCACCGAGATGAGAATAAAGACCGGAAGGATGGCCGAGAGAATGGTGAAGTAGGAGGGCATCGGGGAACAGGAGGAAGCCGCGCGGTGGGGAGTAAAGCGCAGCGCAGTGCACAAGGCAAGCGCTCGCCGCCCCGGAGACGAAACACTCCTCCTTGGACAACTAATGTCGCGGCCGCGACATTAGTTGTCCAAGGAGGAAATCGGTAGCCCACCCCGCGCACCGTTTCGAGGACCCGAAAAAAGAAAAAGGGGTCAATCGACAACTTTCGTCTTTTTCCACTCCCGCACCTTGTCCGGCAGATCTCGCTCGACCGTTGCCTCGAAGCGCCGCACGGTTTGGCTCACGTTCGCCCGGCTGCGCAGATTGAGCCGACCGGCGATCCAATCCTGCGATTGGGTCGTGCGACACCAGATAGCCCAGGCCACAGCCGCCTTCATGTGGTCGCCGCGGCTGCGTGATCGGAGGACCGCTTCGTCGATACCAAAATGCTCGCAGGCCTCGGCCACGATCCGTTCGGCGTCGGCGAGCGCGTGATCTTTCAGCATCGGGCTGCTGCGATCATCCCGATTCCTTCTGGCTTTGGCGGACGCCCCGAAGCGCTCAAGAAGGGATTCCCGGAAGCCCTGCGATCCCCAGTACCACCCACGCCGAAGGGCGCTTTGCAACGACTGCTCTTCAAAATGAACGAGACCAGCACGTTCGGATTCCTCCTCCGAAGCCCAGCGATCAAGCCGCTCGACCAGTCTCCGCCTCCCCTTGGCGGTGTCGGATTCGCCGCAGAGATCCAGTCCTTCCGCTGTCACCATCCACTTCGCTCGTTTCGCCGGGGGCTTGGCGTATGCCTGTGAAAGGCTCGACCACGGGTAATCGAGAAGAGAGCGATCCCTCCCGTCGACGAGGCCGGCGCGGGCCGGATTGAGGTGGATGTAGTCGATGAGCGTGGTGAGATAATCGCAACGACGTCGCGAGCCGACAGCGGTCTCCGCCTCGACGGGGATAGCTTTGTAGCGCCCTCCGAAAAGATGCCCCCAAAGGCCATGCCGAACGTTGAAGCGCCGCGTGTAGGTGTTCTGTAACCAAGTCATCCCTTCGACCAAGTTCGCCTGAGGGGTGCGGAAGGCGAGGTGGTAGTGATTGTTCATAAGCACCCAAGCGAAGACCTCCCAACCGGTGCGGCGACACGCTCCCGCCAAAGTCCTCAGGAAGGTCCACCGATCCTCGTCATCGAGAAAAATGAGTTCGTGTCGATCCCCTCGGGCCATCACGTGATAGACAGCGTTCTCGTACTGGATTCGCGGCGCACGGGGCATGGGGAAGGATGGTCTGGCGCCAGGTCATTGTCAAATGTTGTCGATTGACCCCTATTTTTCCTGATGGTGTCAAAACGCTGGATTCCTTTTGTAAAAGTTTGGTAAAAGGGAAGTTCGGGGCGCGGGGGATTTGCTCAGGCCATCTGCGGTTTCAGGGCGGCCCAGACTTCGGGGAGATCCCAGTTTTGGAGAACTCCGAAAATCATGTGGGAGAGCGGCCAGTCGTAGTGCTCGGTGGTGGCGAGAGAATGCCAACTCTCCAGCGGATCGTGCAGGGTGACGCGTTTGACCCGCTCATCGAGGAAGGCGGCGAGACCGCCCGGAAGGGTTCCGAAGCCTTTGCTCGCGAGATGGATATCGGTCCAGCCGCGCGAGACGAGGAGGTCGATGGTGCGGAGGACATCGTAGGTCTTGCCGCCGAGATAGGGACGCGCCAGCATGTTGGCGTAGGCGGCGTAGTGGTAGTCGGCCCCGTAGTAGCCGAGGGGCTTGTTGCCGGCGGTGTTGGGGAGGGAATCGCCCACTCCGCGCGGGTCGCAGGCGACGATGAGGGTATTCTCCTCTTGGGCGGCGACGAGTTCGCGCAATGCCGGATCCTCGCGCAACTCGACGTCGGCGGAGCGGTCGGCGATCCAGAGGAGAACTCGACCGCCGCCTTCGGGAGCGAGGGCGAGACGGGAGTGGAGCGGCTCGTCGCCCAAGACGGTGCAGATGGCACCAATACGGGGTTCGCTCTCGACAAAATAGTGGATCCAGCGTTCCCGCGGATACCCGCGCTTGCCTCCGTAGGCGCGGAGGATGCGGTAGTCGGGCGGCGCGGCGGGATCGCGTTCGGGCATGGCCAAGGCGTCATCCACCGCTTTTCGCAGATCCGTCGGGGAGAGAGGATCGGCTGCGCGGGCGGTCTTGAGAGCCTCGGCTTTTTCTTGGGTAAAGGAAAAAACGGTGCGCGATCCGAGATCGGGACCGACCTGACCTTCCGGAGTACACCAGAGGGTGGCATCGTCGTCGAGGGTGAGATCCGGCTCGGCGGTGGCCTCGGAAGCGCCGGTGATGCTGTTGAAAAAACGATACATCGCCTCGCGGTTTTCCTGGGTGTAGCCGTGCGTCGTCGGACCGATGTGAAGCTGGATTTTCTCCTCCGCCCCGAGCAGTCCGTAGAGATGCTGGAGCCGACCATAGGATTCCTCGGCCCCGCGCACGTCGAAGAAGTCCTGCTCCTTGGCGAGAATGATAATGGGGCGCGGCGCCATCGCGGCGAGGTAGTCGTCGTGATCGAGTTCGTAGGCGAGCGAACGCGGCGGGCATTGTTCGTTGTCTTGGGAGAGTTCGTTGTCCATGGCCCGCCGCCAGGTCGAGATGAAACAGGCGGGCGCTCCCATGGTCCAGCGGCGTTCGAGTCCGATGAGCCAGGTCGTCAGGGTGCCGCCGCCGGAGTTGCCGGTGATGCCGACGTGCCGCGGGTCGATCTCGGGACGGGAAAGGAGATAATCGAGTGCGCGGATCCCGTCCCAGGCCCGCCAGGAACCGAGGAATTCTCCGACCAGCTCCATCTGGTTTCCGGCGTGATTGTGCTCGCGCGTCGCACCGGGAATGAGCAATTTGCGGTTCTCGTCGAGGTACTGCGAGCGTTCTCCCTGGCCGATGGGATCGAAAATGAGACAGGCCGTGCCGAGCCGGGCGAGGCCCTGGGCGAAGCTCTGGTAGGCATCGGCGTTTTTCCCGTTGCTGGAATGCCCGCAACTCCCGACCACTCCGGGGACTTTGCCGGAGCGATTTTTCGGCAGGTAGAGATGCGCGGTGACGTAGAATTTCGGGCGGCTCTCGAAAATGACCTTTTCCACGGTATAGCCGTCGCGGTCGAGGATGCCGGTGACCTTGGCGTTGAGCGGAGTTTTTTCCACCGGCATCGGATCGAAGGCTTTGGCGATGCGCTGGCGCACGTCGATGACATAGGCCTCGGCCTCCGCCTTGGTGGAAAGGGCGGCCTTGCGCGCCGTCGCCCGTCGCTCCACTCCGCGGACTTTTTCGACGTAGTACTCGTGAACCATGCGCGGAAAACGCTGGAACGGATCGAGAGCAGGCGCAGTTTTCCCGCCCTCCTGCGCACGCAGGCCGGCGGGCAAACCGAGACCGGTCAGGGCCAAGCCTCCGGCGAGATGGAACAGGTCGCGGCGCGTCGCGGAAACGGTGAAGTCGTGGTGCATGAAGGAGAGTAGGGAAAAAAGGCGGGATTCGTCAAAGCCGCGAAAGCGTAAACCGAGCTCCGCCTCCGCTTGCGTTCCACGGAGTTCGGGAGCATCTCTGAGGCTCTCCTTGCGACATGCCCTCTCCGGATATTTCCCCGCGTCCAGTGCTCCCCTTGCCCCCGGCGGCCACCTCGGTCCGCCGCGGCATCGTCGTGATGGTGCTGTCGGTCCTGGCTTTCACGGTGAACAGCCTACTTCTGAAATACCTCGGCGAAGGAGAGCATCGCCTCTCCCCCGACATGCCGCTGCTCTTCCGCGCCGCGGTGGGCATCGTCATCGTGTTGGTTTTTTTCCGGGGGAGACGCCCGACTCTCATCCGTCCGGTCTTCCGGGATCGTTCGCTGGTGCTGCGCGGATTCACGGGACTGCTCGGAACCGCGGCCTACTACTGGACGGTGCCCACGCTCGGCGCGGGCAAGGCGACCCTGATCTGCAACACCTACGTGATTTTCGCCTCCATCATCGCGATGCTCACGCTCGGGGAAAAGCTCACCGCAAAACGCTTCTTCTGGCTCGCCGCCGCCTTCGCCGGGATCGTCCTGCTCGTCGGACCCCGGGCTGCGGGTGAAAATTTCACGGTGGGGTGGAGTGAAATCCTCGCGCTCTTCGGAGCGATCATGGCGGCGTGGTCGGTCGTGCTGGTGCGTCAGCTTTCTCTCGAATACTCCATCGGCACGATCTACCTCGCCCAATGCGTCTGGATTCTCGTGCCCATCGCCTGCCTCGCCGCACCCGATCTGGCCGGACTGAGCGTGTCGGAACTCGCCCTCCTCCTCCTCGCCGCCGTCGCCGCGGGCGGCGGCCAACTCGCCATGAACGAGGGATACCGCTGCCTCACCGTCACCACCGGCGCGACCATTCAGATGCTCTGGCCGGTCTCGACGACTCTGGGCGGATGGCTCCTTTTCTCCGAGCGATTCGGCCCGCTGCAATGGGCCGGTGCCATCCTCATCCTCGCGTCCGTCTGGCGGATCTCGGTCGCGGGCCGGAGAGTTCGCAAGCTCCCCGCCTGAGCGCCGCCGCAACGGGCCGTCCAAGCCCTTACGCAGCGACCTTTTCCGCAGATACAGGCCGATATCCCCGGGTCGTGTAGGAGGAATCTGATTGACAACTTTCCATAATTTCCATAAAAAAAGCCAAGTCCGTTCTTGAACGGATTCGGGAAAGCTTCAGAATGAAAAACGCAACGATTCCCCCCTTTCCAGCAAATCCTTGCCAACGAAACCAAATCCCTGAACCAAACGAAAAATGGAAAAGAAACTCACATTCAGAAAATACCAGCGGTCCAAAAACGTGCGCTCCTCGAAACCGCAGGTCCGGGTCAACCGAGGCTACGTTTTCCTCAACCGAGGACTCCTCGAGGCGCTCCCGTGCAAGAGCATCGATCTCTACGTGAATCGCGCGGAGCGCAGTGTCCTCATCAAAAAGGGCGCTGATTTCAAACTGACCTTCACCGGCAATGGCCGCGCCACTTTTTCCGCGGCGACCTTTCTCAACGAGCTAGAGATCCCCGACGGATTTTTTGTCGCCGAGAAACATGAGGATGGATTTCTCTTCGTCTATGGGCCCCGCTGAGACCGCCGCCGCGGCTCTTTCCCCTCTCCCGAAACCCTTTCCTCTTTCTCACGACCACCAACATGAAAATCGAAATCTTCTCCGTCTGCGAACGGGCGACCCTGCCGTTGATCCCGGAGGACAAACTCAGTCTCGTCGGCATCTTCGACCACATCTACGCGCCCGCCGCCCCCGTCGAGCACCCGGGCTTCACCGTCGCGGCGCGGGTGCGTTTCGAGGCGATCGAAGACGGTGACCGCCACTACCGGATCGAGCTGATCGATCAGGACGGTCGATCCGTCGTCGCTCCCTGCCTCGGCAAATTCCAGCGCAACTGCTGGGGCAGCCTGAAGTCCGAGGTCTCCAATCTCCTCGTCCATTACCGCGACGTCAATTTCCCCGGCTTCGGGGAATACGAGGTCCGCCTCGCCATCGAGGGACGCCTCGAAGCCTGCTCTCCCCTCGTTCTCACCGGAGTGAAATCCGGCTCCTTCAGTCCGGTCTGATCCGGTCTCCACCGCACGCCGGGGAGCGCCCTCGCCCTCCGCCCGTGCGGCTCGTCCGACCCCCTCTTCTCCTTTCCTTCCGAATTCCACTTCCCTTCTCCTTTCCCACTCATGAATTCCGCCCCCTCTCCTCCCGGAGACTTCGTCTGCATCGTCGATCCCAGCCCCATCTTCGCCTCGGGTCTCCGTCAACTTGCCGAAGCTGAATCGGGACAAGATCGCCCCGTGGTCACGGTCACTCCCGAGTCGCTCGCCCGGCATTTCCCGGTGTTTCTCGCCGATGGCACCCTGCCCTCGGTAGTCATCATGGACGCCTGCATCCACGATGACTTCGACAGTTTCGAATGGATCGCCCGCATCCGCGAGGCGGCTCCTACCTGTGCCTTCGTGGTGGTCCTGCGGGTCCTCGATTATTTTCTTTTGACCAAGGCGATCGCCAGCGAGATCAGCGTGATGGTCTCGCGGGACGATCCCTGCCCCGTTTTCCGGCATGCCTACCAGGCGGCGGTGATGCGGGGCAGCTTTCTCTCCCATTCCGTCACCCGAAAGATCGGGACCACTCTGCAACAGGAAAAATGGCTCAATCAGTCTCCTCTCTCGGGGCGGGAGATGGACGTGCTCATCCGCCTCGGAGTCGGCCGCGCGGCCAGTGAAATCGCGGACGAATTCCAGCTCAGCCCCAAGACCGTCGGCACCTACCGCACCCGGCTGCTCAAAAAACTGGGATTGCGGACCAACGCCGACATCAGTTTCTTTTGCCTCAAGCATTTTCCCAAGCTCGTCCACACCAGTCTCGGACTCGAACCGCTGGCGATGGACGACACCCCCTCGCCGAGAGAGCGCATCGAGGAGCATCTCCACTCACCGAATGAGAACGACATCGCCCTGAGCGGATGACACTCCTCGCAAGAGAAGAAGAGGGATTTTTCAACAGGCTGCTAAGCTCCGCTCCGACCCAATCGTTCGGAGATTGGAGCCTTTGCCGCCCGCCCCCTTTGCGGGACGGTGAAAGACTTGGCATACCCCCCGCGTAACAAACGTCGCTCTTCGAGTCGACTCTTCCGCTTTTTCCCATGAATACCCGCCGCTGTTCCGCCCTCGTCACCGTCCTCCGACCGCTCCTCGTTCTGCCGCTGCTGCTGCTCATGATCCCGCCCCCGCCCCTGGCGGCACAGGAGGCGGAAGAGGAATCGAGCCTCACCTTCACCCGCTACCCGTACAATTTTTCGAGTGACAGGCCCCTCAAGCCGGACTCTTCCGTATTGCTTCACTTTAATGTCAATGTCAGGCCGGATGCCGTCGAGGGCGGGATACGGCTCTACGACAAGCCGAACGAGCGTTTCGCAGCGGTCACCGCGACGCGTCCGACGCCTGAGCAGATCCTGAAATTTCGTCGGCACGCCCCCGATGAGAAGGACCTCGAACGCTTTGTGCTGATTCGTCCCGCCTCGCCCCTGCCGCTCGGCGGCACCTGGTACATCCATGCCACTCCCGGTCTCGCCAGCGCCGACGGTACCCACGAGATCGTCGAGGGGCGACTCGCCTATCTCGGGGAACTGATGCCTTTCGAGATCGGCGACATTTACGCCTCGAATCCCTATGACGAGGAGCGGGAACTTGTGATCCGACACAACAAGAGCGCTCTGGAGGATGGCTTCACCCCCGAGCGCCTCGCGGAGTTCATCCTCATCTCGCCGCGCCCGGAGGGAATGAAGATACAGCCGGATCGCTACCGGATCACGATCGGCGGGGAGTTCGAATTCGGAATCGAATACCGCGTGACGGTGCGCGATGGCATCCTCGGGAACGACACGACCCAACTCGCCCAGGTGGTCGAGCAAAAGCTCACCTTCATGCCGAATCCCGGCTTCATCACCTATCCCACCTTTTCCACGACGCAGAATGCGACGGGCCACCGCAAATTCGAGATCCGCAGCGGCAACCTCACCGGCATGAGGACGCGGGTGAAACTCCTCGAAGGCAAGGAACTCATCACCGCGCTGCGCGAATACCGCGACAACTACGAAGGCTGGGGAGAAAAGCAGGGACTGACCTACGAGGCGTTTCCCGGCAGGACGATCTACGACCAGTTCCGCGATCCCGCCGGCGAACTCGATACCACCGAGACCGCCACCCTGCAGTGGGACGAGATGGCCAAAGACGTCGCGACCGGTGCGTTTTTCCTCTGCAGCGAGGGCGATTCCTCGACGAGGGTCGGCCTCTCCGTCGGGGCGCAATCCCTCATCCAGTTGACCGATCTCGGGCTGGCTTGGAAGCAGTCCGACGAGGACACCGTCGTCTACGGATTTTCCCTCAAGAGCGGCGCGCCGCTCGCGGGGCTGACGGTGAGACTCCTCGATGAAGAAGCCGGGGTCGTCACCGAAGCGGTCACCGACCAGAGCGGCACCCTCCGCATTTCCGGCGATCACTACCGAGGCAAGGAGGAGGAGCGTTTCTTTCTCGAAGCCACTCTCGGCGCGGACCGGCATGTCATCGCCTTTGAGGAGCGCCTCCCCAACGTTGGATTGTGGAGCTTCGGGATTTCGCAGCGCTACGACGATCTCCTCAAGGGCGAGCGACGCACCCTCCTCTTCACCGACCGCAACGTCTACCGGCCCGGCGACGAGGTGAAAGTGAAATCCATCGCCCGTTTCATTGACCCTGACAAACTTCTCGGACCAGGAAAAGGCACGGCCACCTTCCGGGTGTTCGACGCTCGCCATCGCAAGCTCCTGGAGCGCGAGGTGACATACGGCGACACGGGCAGCTTTGACGAAGCCTTCACCCTCCCGGCCGAGGGGATGGGCTGGCACTCCATCGAGGTGGACGGCAATCCCGCCGACGCCGAGCACCCCGACTGGCGGCTCATCTCGAACCACTCATTTCAGGTCGAGGACTATCGGGTGAACACCTTCGAGGTGAAAATCGCCGATGCCGGGCCCGCCGGGGACGGCGGAGAACTCTCCCTCCCGATTCAGGCGAACTACTATATGGGAAAACCGCTCTCGAAGGCCGCGCTCACCTGGATGGTCTACGCCCGCAACGAGTTCCCGCGTCCCCGCGGATTCGATGAATTCCAATTCGGCAACCGCAGTGTCGACGAGGAGATTTTCCGCACCGAAGGCACCGCCTCCCTCACCTCCCGGGGCGAAGCGACGGCCGTCTTTTCCCTGCCGGAGCAAACCCTCCATCCCGGTCCCCGCGAGGTCAATCTCGTCGCCTCGGTCACCGACGCCAACCAGCAGACCATCTCCGCCTCGAAGCATTTCACGGTGGACAGCTCCGATTTCTACCTCGGCCTCCGCCTGCCCGAAGGCGTCCACCGCACCGGGGACACCGCGACCTTTTCCCTCGCCGCGGTGAATACCAAAGGCGAGGCCCACACCGCTCCCGTCGAGGTCGGCATCCTCGTGGAAAAAGAGGAATGGACCACCGTCAAGGTCATGGGGGCCAACGGCAAGATGGTCCACCGCAACGACAAGCGTTTGCGCACGATCTCCGACACCCCGGTGGTACTGCAAACGAAGGTCGATCCCGCAACCGGCCTGACCCGGGCGATGCCGCACCAGATCACTTTTCCCGAGGCCGGCGATTTCCAGATCACCCTCACGGCGCGGGATGAAAAAGGCCGCCACATTCTCACCCGCACCCCTTTCCGCGTCATCGGAGCCGAGGAGCCGGCCTGGTCCTGGCACGATGTCATCCGGATCGATCTGATCCCCGACAAAAGCACCTACCAGATCGGCGACACGGCGAAGCTGCTCGCCCGCACTCCGGTCTTCGGCCACGCCCTCCTCACCGTCGAACGCGGCGGAGTGCGCTCGACCCGATCGCTCCAGATCGACCAGTACGAGACCATCCTTGAGGTTCCCATCGAGGACGGTGCGGCTCCGAATCTGTTCGCTTCGCTCCTCATCATCCGCGGCTCCGGCGAGAGCCCGCACGTCCATCCCTCCGCCGACTACCGGCTCGGGTATTGCCAACTCGACGTCGAGGATCCCGCCGTGACCCTCCACACCTCCATCGACACCGGCGCGGCGGAGTACTACCAGCCCGGCGAAGAAATCGAACTCACCGCCACCGTGCTCGACCATCAAAACCGTCCCGTCGCCGGAGCGGAGGTCACCTTCTACGCCGTCGATGAGGGCGTTCTCAGCCTCACCGGTCATCTCACCCCCGACCCCGGAGCGGTCTTCCACGAGGCCTTCCCGCTCTCGGTCCGGACCGGCCAAAGCCTCGGCGACCTCGTTCCCGAAAATCCGCTCGAACAAGATTTTTCGAACAAGGGATACGTCATCGGCGGCGGCGGCGTTTTCGGGATCGATCCCGAGCGCATGCGCAAGGATTTCAAAGCCCTCGCCTTCTGGGAACCCAGCCTCGCGACCGATGCCAAGGGCGTCGTGCGAACCACCGTGATCGCGCCTGACAATCTCACCACTTTCCGCGTCATGGCGGTCGTGGCCGAGGGCAATCGCTTTGGCAAGGCCGAGGCTCCGCTCCTCATCAACAAGCCGCTCATCATCGAACCCGCGCTCCCCGGCTTCACCAACCTGACCGACCAGGTCGACATCGCGGCGGTACTGCACAACAATTCCAAGGAAACCCAGGAAGTCGAAGTCGCGGTATCCCTCGACGCCCACGGAGTCTTCCTCGACGCGATCGGCGAAGTCGTTCCCACGAACCTCACCGAAGCCGCCCCCGATTCCGGCGGAAAAAGGGTGAAACTCTCCCTTTCGCCCGGCGCGACCGAGACCGTTTCGTTCCCCATCGCGCTGACGAAGACGGGCGAAGCAAAGTGGGAATGGCGGGTCCGTTCCCTCACCGACGAGCGTCTCCGCGACGGAGTCGTGTCCACATTCCAGGTCGGGTATCCGCTGCCGCTCCTGCGCGAGACGCACAGCTTCCGGCTCAAAGACGGCGACGACCTCTCCAATGCCCTTGAGAAAATCACCCCGCGCCTCCTCAACGGTCACGGCAATGTCAAGCTGACGCTCTCCAACTCGCGCCTCGTCGAGGCCGCCGACGGCATCGATTTCCTGCTCGCCTATCCCTATGGCTGCGTCGAGCAGACCACCTCCAGCCTCATCCCCTGGCTCAGCACCCAACAACTCCGCCCCGTCCTGCCCAAGCTGGAAAAATCCGCCGAAGAGACGGCTTCCATCATCCGCAAGGGGATCCTGCGGCTCTTCTCCATGCAGACCGATGACGGCGGGCTCGGCTACTGGCCGGGGGCGAAGGAATCCATCCTCTGGGGCAGCGCCTACGGATCCGTCGCGATTACCATGGCGGAAAAACAGGGCATCGAGATCCCCGAGACCCAGGCGCTCGCCTTGCGCGACTATCTGTCCCTCGCCCTGCGCAACACGGCCGAACTGAAGAGTCCCTACGAGATCTCGCAACGCTGTCTCACCGTCTACGCCCTCGCCCTCGCCGGCGCGGCCGAAACCAGCTACCACGAAGTTCTCTACGAAAAACGGAAAGATCTCTCCGCGGAGGCGCGTTCCCTCCTCGTCCTCGCGATGCTGGAGAGCGGGAGCGGCAGCCCCGAGCGCATCGACGAACTGCTTTCCCACGACGCCAAGGTGCCGGTGGCGCAGGTCTCGTGGTACAAACAACCCTACATCGCCGCGACCCGGCTCCTCGCCGAAATCCACCGCGACCCGGAGAGCGACAAGATCGAAGGACTCGTCGACGATCTGATGAAGCTGCGCGAGCCGCAGAACGGATGGGGCAGCACCTATTCGAACGCCTGGCCGCTCATCGCCCTCTCCGCCTACGGGGAAAAGGCCGCCGCGAACCTCGCGGGAAATCAGATCGAGGTCGCCTTCGCGGGTGAGACCCATCGCGTCGAGCTTCCCGCCAAACCCGGCAGCGAGGCGCTCTCCTTCGACTTCGAGGGCAGCGACCCGGACCGCGCCCTCTCGCTCGAAACCAGCGGTAACGCTCCCGTCTACGCCAGCCTCCAGATTGCGACCCGCCCCACCCTGATGCCGCTGGAGGCGGAAAACAACGGCTTCGCGATCACTCGGAACTACCGCAAGGTCGAGAGCGATGGCTCCATCGTCCCGCTCGGGGAACTCCGCGTCGGCGATCTCGTTCTCGTGACCCTCGACCTGAACATTCCCAACGAGCGCGAGACCTACCTCGCGATCGACGACCCGCTTCCCGCCATCTTCGAAGCGGTCAATCCGACCTTCAAAACGCAGGAAACCCAGCGGATCAACGCGAATTTCGAGGCGCGGACGCTTTTCACCAGCTACCGCGAGATCCGCAAGGACCGCGTCCTCTTTTTCGCCGACAGCGTTCACGGTTCGGGAGATTACCGTCTCCAGTATCTCGCCCGCGTCGTCGCTCCCGGTCAGGTCACCGCGCCGCCCGCGAAGATCGAGGCCATGTACGAACCCCGGCGCTTCGGACTGAGCGGCACCGAACGCATTTCCGCCGCCGCCCGCGTCCTCGAACCCGGCAAAGTCGCGGGGAACTGAACGGGCCCTCGGGGAAAAACGCGCGGTGATCGAATCCAGCATGAGCCAGGGGAGAAAATGGAAACGGCGGCTGTGGCGGACGGCCCTCGCCGGGGCGACCCTCTATGGCGTGCTCTTCTGGATCGTGCCGAAATTTTTTCCCCTGCCCGAGGGCCTGGAAGCGCGCGCGCCGTCCGGCTTGCTTTTTTTCGACCGGAACGACCGGCCGGTGCGACGGCTCCTCGACGGAGATTTGCGGGCCGATGAACCCGCCGTCTTCGCCGAGTTTCCGGAGAACCTCCTCCTCGCCACCCTCGCCGCCGAGGATTCCCGCTTTTTCTCCCACAACGGTTTCGATTTCCTTGGAACGATGCGGGCGATCCGGGACGCCCTGCTCCATCGCCGGTTCGTCTCCGGTGCCTCGACCATCTCCCAGCAGACCGTGAAACTCTACTCGCCCCCGCGAGAACGCGATTTCGCGACCAAATTCATCGAGATTTTCAGTGCGAGAAAATTGGAAATGCGGTCCGACAAAGCATCCATCCTCACCGCCTACCTCAACGCGCTCCCCTACGGAAACCAGTTCACCGGGGCCCGCGCCGCCGCCCGGGGGTATTTCGGCAAACCGCTCGGAGACCTCTCCCTCGCCGAAGCCGCGCTGCTCGCCGGACTGCCCAACAAACCGTCGCGCCTGAATCCTTGGAAAAATCCCGAAGGAGCGAGAAAACGACAGCGTTGGGTACTCGCCCGCATGAAGGAGGAAAAATCCATCGACGAAGCCGCCTTCGCCGCCGCCCTGCGCGAAGAGATCCAGCTTCGCGAAGGACCGTCCCAGGCCTTTCACGCCCCGCATTTCATCGAACTCGCGATGGCGCGGGAGAGCGCGGCCATCGCCGCCGCGGAGGAGCGTGCCGCCCCGGTGCGGACCACCCTCGATCTGGATCTGCAGCATTTCGTCGAGAGCACCGTCGCGGTCGAGCTGGCGCGGCTCGGTCACCAGGCCGGGGAGGACAGCGACATCCAGGCCGCCGTCGTCGCGCTCGACAACGCCACCGGTGACATCCTCGCCCTGAGCGGCTCGCGTTCCTACTTCGGTTCGTCCGCCGGCCAAATCAACGGTGCCTGGCAGCCGCGTTCGCCCGGCTCGGCGCTGAAACCTTTCACCTACGCCCTCGCCCTGCAGCGCAACCACACCGCCGCGACCATCCTGGCGGACACACCCATCGAATACGTCACCTCCACGGGGGCCTACCAGCCGGTCAATTTCGACCGCCGTTTCCAGGGTCCGGTCTCGGTGCGGCACGCCCTCGCCAACTCACTCAATGTCCCGGCGGTGAAGCTGCTCGACGCCATCGGCGGGCCGCCGGTGCTGCACCATTGTCTCCGCGAGGACCTGCATTTCACCACCCTCGCACCCGCCGCGACCGAATACGGGCTCGGACTCACCCTCGGCAACGCGGAGGTCCGGCTCCTCGAACTGGTCAACGGCTACGCCACCCTCGCCCGGCTCGGAATCCACCGTCCCGTCCGTTTTTTGCGGGGACCTGACAGGGTTGCCTCCGCGAGCCAAGAGGGTCAGGTTTTCGACCCGGACTGCGCCTGGCTCATCGCGGATATCCTCTCGGACGCGCGGGCCCGGGCCTCCTCCTTCGGATTGCACTCGCCGCTGAATCTCCCGTTCCGCGTCGCGGTGAAAACCGGTACCTCGACGGACTTCCGCGGCAGTTGGACGGTCGGCTACACCCCGGATTTCACGGTGGGCGTCTGGGTGGGGCGGTTCAACAACCGTCCTCTCAACCGCGTCACGGGGGCGATGGGGGCGGCCCCGATTTTTCATCAGGTCATGGTCAGACTCCATCGCGGGCGCGAACCGCGCTGGTACGAAAGGCCCGTCGGCGCGGTCGAGGCGACGGTGGACCGGATCAGCGGGAAACGTCTCCCCGAAGCAATCACGCTGCCGGGGACACGGTTGCGGCAGGAGTGGTTCGTGCAGGGCCGTCTCCCCGCCGTGGCCACGGAGGAGGATTACGACGCCGAATCCCGCACCCGGCTCCCCTCGGGCTACGCGAACTGGTGGCGGAGCGAGGCCAATCCGCTCCGGGAGGTGGCCGCCCTCGAAGCGCTCCCGGCGGCGACGGCGCTCCCCGATTTCCGCATCGTGAGTCCGCTCGAGGGCACCATCGCCTTCACCGATCCCGATCTCCCCGGTCGCGGAGCCCGTTTTCCCCTGGAGATCGCCGGGAGCGGCGGAGAGGAGATCGAGTGGTCGAGCGCCAGTCTGGCCATCGAAACGGAAGGGACCCGGTCCTGGCTGATCCTGGAACCGGGCGAACACGAGGTCGCCGCCTACGACCGCAAATCGGGTCGTCGCGTCACCGCCCGCCTCACGGTGCGGAGATTGTGATCAAAGAACCACCGTGCTCGCCCGCCGGATTCCGGGGATGGCCCCGATTTTGCCGAGGGTCTCGTCGTCGATGATGGAGTCCACGTTGAGGATGCTGAGGGCTTCGCCGCCGACCTTGTTCCGGCTCAGGGACATGTTGGCGATGTTGATGCCCTCTTCGCCGAGGACGCGACCGATCGCACCCACCACGCCGGGGGCGTCGGTGTTGGCGAAAATGAGGAGGTTGCCCTCGGGGGTGGCGTCGATGTTGTGCTCCTGGATTTTCACGATGCGCGGCTGGCTCCCGAAGAAGGTGCCGGCGACGGTGGTTTTCTCCTTGTCGTTGCCGACGGTCACGGTGATGAGGTCGGTGAACTCGCAGGCTTCGGCGGGGCGGCTCTCGGTCACGCGGATGCCGCGTCCCTCGGCGAGGGCGGTGGCGTTGAGGTAGTTCGCCGAACCCGAGGTGGAGCCGGTTTCGAGGAATCCCTTGAGGGCCGAACGGGTCACCAGGGTGGTGTCGACTTCGCTGACTTTTCCGACGTATTCGATGCGGAAACGATCCGCCTGTTTGGGAGCGATCTGGCTGACAAGTTTGCCGAGGACTTCGGAGAGGCTGAGGTAGGGGCCGATGAGCTTGAGGGTGCTCTCGTCGAGATTGGGCATGTTCACCGCGTTGATGACCTCGCCGCGGAGGAGGCGGTTGGTGATGGCCTCGGCGATCTCGATACCGACATTTTCCTGGGCTTCTTCGGTCGAAGCGCCGAGGTGCGGGGTGTAAACCGTCTCGGGACGGTGGAGCAGTTCGTAGTCGGCGGCGGGGGGCTCGATCTCGAACACGTCGAGGGCGGCACCGGCGATTTTTCCGGATTTGATTCCCTCGAGCAGGGCGGCCTCGTCGATGAGTCCGCCGCGGGCGCAGTTGATGATGCGGACGCCGGGTTTCATCAGTTGGATCCGCGCCTCGTTGATGAGGTGGGTGGTCTCGGGCGTCTTGGGCATGTGCAGGGTGATGAAGTCGGCCTGGGCGACGGCTTCATCGACGGTCTCGAACAACTCGACGCGCATGGCTTTGGCCTTGCTCGCGGCGAGATAGGGATCGTAGGCGACGACACGCATCCCGAATCCCATGGCGCGGCGGGCGAACTCGCCGCCGATGCGGCCCATCCCGAGGATGGCGAGGGTTTTGTTGTAGAGTTCGACCCCGGCGTAGGCCTTGCGGCCCTCTTTGAAGCGCCCTTCGACGACAGACTGGTGCGCCTGGGGGATGTGGCGGGCGAGCGACATCATCAGGGTGAAGGCGTGTTCGGCGGTGGAAATGGTGTTGCCCGCCGGGGTGTTCATGACCACGACCCCGTGTTTGGTGGCGGCGGGGATGTCGATGTTGTCCACCCCGACTCCGGCGCGACCGATGGCGCGGAGGACACCGGCCCCGGCTTCGATGACGGCGGCGGTGATTTTGACCCCGGAACGAACGATGATGCCCTCGTAGTTCGGGGCGAGGGCGATGAGTTCGGCTTCGCTGAGACCGAGCTTGATGTCCACCGCGAGACCGGAGGATTTGAGGTGCTCAATTCCTTTTTCTGAAATGGGGTCGGCGACGAGGACTCTGCGTTGGTTCATGGGGGGTGGTTTTTATTTTTGAAGGCCGGAAGTTAGGGGCGCTGGGCGCGGACGCAAGGGGGAACTGTATCCGGAGAGGCATCATTGAGGTCGCAATCGGAGGGGAAACGGGGTATCTGGTACGTGAAATGACAGCCTCTCCTCTTCTCGAAACGTTCCCGATCCTGAGCGCGCTGCCGGGGCTGGTCCATGGATTCACCCTGCGGTCGCTGGAGATCGACGTGGTCACAGAGCGGGAGGAGGCGCTCGCGAGATTGCGGCCCTTTTTCGATGAGCAGCTCGCCCGGGCGGGGATCGCGCGGGAGCATCTCGCCACCGGGGAACAGGTCCACGGGGGCGTGCTCGCGGGGATCGACGGCGAGGAACCGGGGACCTGTCATCTGGCCGGAACCGACGGATTGTTCACCGCAACGCCCGGGCAGTTCCTCGGAGTCTACGCCGCAGACTGCGCCGCCATCCTCATCGCCGACCCGGTGCGCCGGGCCTGTGCGGCGGTGCATTCGGGAGCGGTTGGCAGTGTCCTCGGCATCGCCCCGGCGGCAATCCGGGCGATGGGAGACAACTACGGATCGGTGCCAGCGGATCTCATCGTCCAGATCGCTCCCTGCATCCGCCCGCCCGTCTACGAGATGGACTTTGCCGCGACGATCGCGAGCGATTGCGTGGAGGCCGGGGTGCCCGCCGCACAGGTGGTCGATTGCGGCACCTGCACGACCAGCGATCCCTCGCGCTATTACAGCTACCGTGTCGAAAAGGGAAAGACGGGCCGCCATTTTGCGTTTATCGGTTGGAATAGCCTCTGATCTGTCTCTGGATATGTGTTTGTTCTCCCTGGCCCGCACTCCACTTCTGATGGGGCTGCTCCTGGCGCTGTTCCTCCCTCATGGCGAAAGCCGGGGGCAGGAAAGTCCCGACGCGTCGCCGCGGCGACAGCAGGCTCCCGATCCCAACGATTTTCCGGGGAGCGACAATGAGAAAATCCGGGCGGCGATCACGGCGGCGCAGAAGACCGGAGGCGTCGTTCGCATCCCCGCGCGAGCGCCCGATGGCGGATCCGAGCGCTCGTATTGGCTGCTGGACGAGGCGATTTTGCTGCCGGGCGGCACCACCCTCGTTCTGGAAAACTGTCGGCTCAAACTCTCGGACCGATGCCGTGACAATTTCATCCGCAGCGCCAACTGCGGGATCGGCGTCGCGACCATTGAAGAACTGCGTGGCATCCACATCCTCGGCGTTGGCGAAGTGGTTTTGGAAGGAGCCGACCGCCCCCGGGCGACGGGGGATTCCGCCAAAACCCTGGGAGAACGGACCTACGGCACTGACGCGGGAAAACCCGGCGAAAGCCAAACCGGAGACTGGCGCAACATCGGAATCCTGCTCGCCGAAGTGAAGGATTTTTCCATCCGAAACCTCAGCCTGAAGGATTACCACGCCTGGGGCGTTTCCCTGGAGCACTGCACCTCCGGGACTGTCGCCGATCTGCGCTTCGATGCACAAAACGGGCGCACCATCGACGGGAAATTCGAACGATTCCTCAATCAGGACGGTCTCGATTTGCGCAAGGGCTGCCGCGACATCACCATCGAAAATATCAGCGGGCGCAGCGGAGATGATCTCATCGCGCTCACCGGCATCCGCCGCGAGGGAGGCCGGGCGGGCACCCTGGATTCCACCATGGTGGGCGGCAGCGGACCGCGTGGGAGCGACGACGACATGCGCCACATCACCATCCGGAACGTCCGCGGCCACT
>JAAYAT010000088.1 GCA_012719225.1 Verrucomicrobiaceae bacterium | reverse complement strand
GCGGGAGACCACATGGTAAAACGAACGGCCTTCGCCAAGGAGTCGCGCGGTTCTCATGGGAGCAGGATGGCGCGTGCCAGGGAGCTTGGCAAGCGAAATATTTACTGATTGTCTGTCCCTTAAATGAAATGCGAAACAAAATGCGCGGCTTTACTTTTTTGTCCTGCGCCCTTCAAAAAACCCGATCCGTCGCATCTATCCCCGGAATCATTTGGAAATGTTCGTCGTAGGTCAGAATCACCGCGCCGCTGTGCATCGCGCAGGCGGCAATATGGAGATCCGGCAAGGGCAGCACGATCCCTTTTCGGTCCAATTCCCAGGCAAGGATCAGGGTGGACTCCCATCGTTTGAAGCCGTCGTCGATGTATAACATGCAGGACCAAAGCGCTTCGAGTTTCGTGAGTGCTCTCGGATCCCGCACTCCGCGTCCCACCTCCGCTTTCACCACACCACAGGTCGCCAGATCCCGGCTTTGCGCCTGAAAATGCAGAATGGCCAAGGGATCCTCGCCATTCCGCATCTTTGTGATATACCACGACGAATCGACCAGAATGGGGCGGCTCATGATTTTGCAGCCGGACGATTGGTGACTTGATACGCGGTGATCCCCTCCCCCACGCGGAGTTTCATCGGGTCCGAAGCCGGATCAAAAGCATTCCGGAGTTCATCAGGACTCAATCCCATGCCCTCCTTCAGCACGTTCAGCAGCTTCGCCCGCCGCACGATGTCTTTCAAAGCGATATGAATGGCCTCGGTCTTCGTCGACGCGCCGGTGATGGCCATGACGCTGTCGAGCAACGCGTCATCCATATTGATGGTGATTTTCATACAGCTACGATACAGCTTCCATCCGTCTTGTAAACATTTTCCCGGCCCGGCGAGGGGTTTACCAAGCCCGTCCGGCTCCTACCCATAAAAGAAAACACTTCTTTCCCCTTTCCCTTCCGATCTTTATAGTCCGCCCATGAAGGTGGCACTCTTTTTGATCCCAACCTCTTCACCCCAAGCCCCGCCAACTGGACACCCTCTGTCGCAATGTCCCCTGCGAATGATCCGACGCGCACAGCAACTCAACCCCCAGGGAACATTGGCATGTTCCTCCACTCAACGCCTCAACCCCTCAACCCCTCAACCCCTCAACCCCTCAACCCCTCAACACCTCAACACCTCAACACCTCAACACCTCAACACCTCAACACCTCAACTCCTCAACTCCTCAACGCCTCATCCCCCAGGGAACATTGGCATGTTCCTCCACACGCTCTGAAAAGCTAAACCGCAAAACAGCTAACAGCTAAACAGCTCCCCACCCCATGCACCGCATCGCCGCCCTTGGACTTCACCACGACCACGTTTGGAGCAATCTCGAACAACTCGTCGCGACGGGACACGCCGAACTGGTTGCCGCCGCTGACACGGATCCGGAACTGCTCGCGAAATACCGCGATCATTTTCCCGGCCACACCTATTCGTCCTACGAGGAACTGCTCGAAAACGAAGACCTCACCGCGGTCTACATTTTCGCGAGCAACCGTCTCGGCGAAGATCTCGCGGTGATGGCCTGTGAGCGCGGACTTCACTGTCTCGTGGAGAAACCCATGGCGGCGACCCTCGACGGGGCCGAGGCGATGCTCGCGGCCGCCGAAGAAAACGGGGTGCGCCTGATGATCAACTGGCCCTTCGCCTGGTGGCCACAACTGCGCCACGGCATCGCCATGGCCCGGGCCGGCGAGATCGGTCAACTCTGGCAGGTGAAATACCGGGCGGCTCATCAGGGTCCGGTCGAACTGGGATGTTCCCGGCAATTCTGGGAATGGCTCTACGACGAGGATCTCAACGGGGCCGGAGCTCTGATGGACTACTGCTGCTACGGCGCGGTGCTCGCCGATGTGCTGTTGGGGCGGCCCGAGGCGGTCACCGGCGTCTGCATCAGCACCGGATTGAAACCCGATCTGGAACTGGAGGACAACGCGATTCTCATTCTCCGCTATCCCCACGCCCTCGCTACGAGCGAGGCGAGTTGGACCCAGATCGGCACGATGACGAGCTACGTCACCAGCCTCTACGGCAGTAGGGGCACGCTCCTGATCGAGCCCGACCACGGGGGGCGCATTTTGCTGGCCACGGAGGAGCACCCCGAAGGCGTCGCCCTAACGGTTCCGCCGCAACCCGATCACCTCGCCAATTCGGCGACCCATTTCCTCGCGGCGATCGAGGATCCCGCGCTGGAGATCCATCCGCTCTGCGATGCCGGAAACGGCCGCGATGCCCAGTGGATCCTAGAAGCCGGGATCGAAGCGGCGGGGTGATCGCTGTTTCGCTCGACTTTTCGGCGGGCGATTGGATTTTGCCGCGAAAAGGCACAAGAGACACAAAACGGAGCCACGGTTTTGTGCTTTTTTGCGGCGAGTGCTCCGCTCAGGCGGCTTCTTTTTCGTCGCCGTCGGCGGGGGCCTTGTCTTCGAGCACTTCGGGATCGCGTTTGCCCTCGACGACTTCGCGGTCCACGAGGACGCGGGTGTAGCCGTCGTGACTGGGCGCGTCGAACATGACCTCGAGCATCAGTTTTTCAAAGATGGAGCGCAGGGCGCGCGCGCCGGTGCCCCGTCCCATGGCTTCTTCGGCGAGGGCTTCGAGGCCGTCGTCGGTGATCTCGAGGTTGACGCCGTCCATCGCGAGGAGCTTGCTGTACTGCTTCAGCATCGCGTTTTTGGGTGCGGTGAGGACTTCGATGAGCTCTTCGCGCTTGAGCGGGCGCAGGGTCGAAACGACGGGGAGGCGTCCGACAAATTCGGGGATGAGACCGAAGCCGTGGAGGTCTTCCGGCGAGACGTTGCGCAACTGCCGCTCGATCTCGGGTTCGCTGGCGATCTTGGTGATCTCGTCGCCGAAACCGAGGACTTTTTTGCCGAGACGGCGTCCCACGATTTCTTCGAGTCCGACAAAGGCACCGCCACAGATGAAAAGGATGCGCTCGGTGTTGACCTGGATGTATTCCTGCTGCGGGTGTTTGCGTCCCCCTTGCGGCGGCACGTTGCAGATGGTCCCTTCGAGCATTTTCAGGAGGGCCTGCTGCACGCCCTCGCCGGAGACGTCGCGGGTGATGGAGACGTTTTCGGTCTTGCGCCCGATCTTGTCGATTTCGTCGATGTAGATGATGCCCATCTCGGCGCGTTTCACATCGTAGTCGGCGGATTGGAGGAGGCGGAGGATGATGTTCTCGACGTCTTCGCCGACGTAGCCGGCCTCCGTCAGGGTGGTGGCGTCGGCGATGCAGAAGGGGACGTTGAGCAGCTTGGCGAGGGTCTTGGCGAGGAGGGTCTTGCCCGATCCGGTGGGACCGATCAGGAGGATGTTGCTCTTCTCGATCTCGACGTCCTCGAATTTGGAAAATTTGTTGTGCGCCCGCACCTTGGCCGGGGCGGAGAACTGCTGGAGCCGCTTGTAGTGGTTGTGTACCGCGACGGAGAGGACTTTCTTGGCGTGCTCCTGCCCGATCACGTACTGGTTCAGACTCTCGAGGAGTTCCTTGGGTTTGGGAATGGAGAGTTCGGTGGAGACTTCCTCTTCTTCTTCGTGGAGTTCCTTCTCCAAAATGCCGCGGCAGACGGTGATGCAGCCATCGCAAATGTAGACCCCGGGGCCGGCGATGAGTTTTTTGACTTCCGCGTGACTCTTTCCGCAGAAGGAACACATCGTGAGATTTGAAGCTCTTGCCATAGGTAAAAAAGGGAAAGGTGATCGCGGCCGACTCGCGCTCCGCAGCATCGGAAAGGTACTCTATTCGACCTCCAAGTAAAAGCGAGTTGGAATTTAAATTTTCAGAATTACAAAATTCTTCTCAGGAAATCGAGGATTTCCAGCGGGCTTTCGAGGGTGTGATCGGCGGGTGTGGCGATGGGTTTCTCGCCGCGGAGGCGGATGGTCCCGGCGAGTCCGGCGGCACGGCCCATCGCGATGTCGCGGTCCGCGTCGCCTATCATCCAAGAGAGACGCAAATCGATGGAAAACCTTTCCGCCGCCGTGAGAATCATTTCGGGATCGGGTTTCGCCCGATGGGGGCACCGGGGCGTGCCGGTGTAGGCGTAGATCGCATCGAACGCGGCTCCTTTTTCCGCCAACTCGCTCTCCATGCGGCGGTGGATCGCGGCGAGATCGTCGTCGCTCATGAGTCCCTTGCCGACGCCTTTCTGGCTGGTGACGACGATGGCGAGGACGCTCCGCTCGTTGAGAAAGCGGACCGCCTCGGCGATGCCGTCGTTGAGGTGGAACTGGTCGGGGGCGAGCACATAGCCGGCCCCGGGGGAGCGGTTCACCACTCCGTCGCGGTCGAAGAAGACCGCTCTGCACCGCCGGTCGGTCCCACCGCTCATGAGAGGCCCTCGAAGGGGAAGCTGTAGGATTTCACCATCGTCGTGTCGGCGGTGAAGGTGATGTGGTTGAAGGGAATGGGCCCCCCGGGCAGAAAGTCGCAGAAGTCATCGTGAGGGCTGGCGGTGAATTCACACGCCGGACTGGAGACGCCGGACTGGAAAACCCCGCCGCGGAAGAGTTGCAGCCCGCGGTGGAGGTGGCCGGAAAAGACGCCGCGCAACCGGACGCCCGCCTTGGCGGCGAGGGCCTTCTGGAAGGATTCCCCGTTGGTGAGGAGGAGATGCTCGTCGATCCAGCTCGAACCGATCGGTCCGATGGGGTAATGCAGAAAGACGGCGACGGGTTTTTCCCCGGAGATTTCGCCGAGGACGGCGTCGATCTGGTCTTCGGAGAGAAAGCCGTGCGGCCCCTGCTCCGGCGGGACTTTGCCATCGACGACAAAAAACTCGACCTCGTCGCTTTTCCCACCGGTGAGCCGGTAGCAGAGCTTTCCCCCGTCCCCGGGCAGGAGGAGCCGATGCGGACCGAAGGCGAGACACTCGCGCATCATGTCGACGTCGTCGTGGTTGCCGGTCGCGAAGTAGACGGGAGCTCGCAAGGGCGCGAGCACTTCGGCGGCGAGGGCGTAGGCCTCGGGATCGGGATCGTTCACGACATCCCCGGTGTGGACGATGAAGTCGGGGGTGAAAGGCAGGGCGTTGATCGCCGCGACCAGCGCGATGGAGCGATCACAAGCGTTCGCCCCCCGGATCGTGTGGCAACGGTCGGGGCCGAAATGCGTGTCGCTGATGTGGATGACTTCCAACACGGGGAAACCGGATCAATTTTTCGCGGGGGGATCTTTCGGAGGGAGACGATGGCTCAGGAACCACTCGTAGAGTTCGGGATTTTGATAGGTCTCGGTCCAGGAATCGTGTCCCGCTTCGGGGTAGACGGTGAACTGGACGGTTTTATTCCCCCTTTTTTTCAGGGCCTCGACGAGACGGGCGGATTCTTCGAGGACGACGACGGTGTCCTTGGCCCCGTGAAAGGCCCACACCGGAAGATGGGGAATGGCGCGCATGCGGTAGGGCACGCCGCCTCCGCAGACGGGGGCGATCGCGGCGAAACGATGCGGGGCGAGCGCGGCGAAATGCCAGGTCCCGTAGCCGCCCATGCTCAGCCCGGTGAGGTAGATGCGGGAGGCGTCGACACGCAGGGTCGCCTCGAGGTGGTCGATCAGTTCGAGGACGGGCTCCTCGCTCCACCAGGAGCCCTCGGGACATTGCGGGGCCACGAGGAGAAAGGGAAAATCCGCACCCTCGCGGACCCGCTTGGGCGGCCCGTGGACGGCGACTTTCTCCACATCGTCGCCGCGTTCCCCCGCGCCGTGTAGGAAGACGACGAGGGGCCATTTTTTCTCCGCGTCGGCTTCGTAGCCCTTCGGGAGGGAGAGCAGATAGGAGAGTTGCTCGGGAGCGGTGACCTTTTTGACGAACGTCTCAACGGTGAATTCGGCGCGGGCCGCGTGGGACGGAAACAGGGCGAAGGCTGCGAGCAGCACGGCAGGCAGGGATTTGTGCATCTCCGAGCGTAACATGGGGACCCGCCCCCGCCACTGAAAAACGCGCCGCCGGAATCAGGCTCGGAATTTGATTGCACTGCTCCGCGCGAAATCCTAGTCTGCGTGCTCTCCACCGGCGGGACAGTCCCGGCCGACATCGCAAAAAAACCAATCGAACGAATCCCCATGAGCAGTCCTATCATTCCTCTCATCAGCTCCGGCACGGCCGGTCCTCTCGGTGTCCTCCACTTGCCCCGCCTCTGGCTCAAGGCCTCCCTCGGAGCCGCCGGCAAACTCCACGCCGACTACCCCGCCATCGGGGGCGGTTACGACCAGATGGTGCTCGATGGCCTCGGCATCGACAAAGGGGCTTTTGAAAGTTTCATCGCCGATTCCAAGCCCTCCTACGTGGAACTGGAGAACTGGATCCTCCAGCAAAAAGGCGGTTCCCTGGATCAGGACGCCGTCGACAAACTCAACGCCGCCATCGCCGGCTACCTCCACGTCGACGACACCCGCAAGGACATCCTCGCCGGGGCCGGACGCGAGGACGACGGCACCATCAAGGACGCCGTCAACCTGAACAACCTCGACGACTGGGCCATCTTCCACGCGGCGGAACTGAAATAAGGCCCGCCCGCACTCTTTGCAAAGCCCGTCACCGATCCCCTACGGCGGCGGGCTTTTTCTTTTGGGGAACCGTCTAAGCGGTTGTTTTCTCCCGCCAGTCCTGCTATCGCTTGTAGACCGACGACAAGTCTCTCCGCCAAGATGATCATCACTCCCAAGATTCGAGGTTTTATCTGCACCACCGCCCATCCCGAGGGCTGCGCCGCCAACGTCCGCTCGCAGATCTACCACGTGAAGGCCCAACCCGCCCTGACAAACCCGCCGATGAAGGTCCTCGTGATCGGGGCCTCGACCGGCTACGGACTGGCCTCGCGCATCGTCCCCGCCTTCGGGGGAGGAGCCGCCACCATCGGGGTGTTTTTTGAAAAACCCGGCACCGAAACCAAAACCGGCAGCGCCGGCTGGTACAATTCCGTCGCCTTCGAGGAAGCCGCCGCCGAGGCCGGCCTCTATGCGAAAAGCTTCAACGGCGACGCCTTTTCCCGGGAGATGAAGGACGAGGTCATCGCCGCGATCCGGGCCGATCTCGACGATGTGGACTGCATCGTCTACAGCCTCGCCTCCCCCCGTCGCACCGACCCGACCGACGGAGAGACCTACAAATCCGTCCTCAAACCCATCGGAGCGCCCTACACCCAGAAAAACGTCAACACCGATACCGGCGTGGTCAACACCGTCAGCATCGAAACGGCCTCGGACGACGAGATCGCCCACACCGTCAAAGTAATGGGCGGCGAAGACTGGGAACTCTGGATCGACGCCCTCGCCGGGGCCGGAGTCCTCGCCGACGGCTTTCACACCGTGGCCTACTCCTACATCGGCCCCGACCTCACCTACCCCATCTACACCAACGGAACGATAGGTCGGGCCAAGGAACACCTCGAGGAATCCGCCGCGCGGATGAACGCCCGCTTCGGCGATGCGACCGCCTATGTCTCGGTCAACAAGGCCCTCGTGACCCAGGCCAGCTCCGCCATTCCCGTGGTCCCGCTCTACATCTCGCTGCTCTACAAGGTGATGAAAGAAAAGGATCTGCACGAGGGCACCATCGAGCAAATCCAGCGCCTCTTCTCCGACCATCTCGCCTCGGGGAACGCCCCCGCCGTGGACGAACGCGGGCGCATCCGCATCGACGATTGGGAGATGAGCGAACCCGTGCAGGAAGCCGTCGCCGCGGCCTGGGAAAAAGTCACGACAGAGAACCTTTCGGAGCTCTCTGACTTTTCGGGTTACAAAAAAGAATTTCTCAGACTCTTCGGGTTTGGATTGGAAGGTGTTGATTACGAGAAAGATACGAACACAGAGAGATCTCTCCCTTCCATATCATAACGAAATATCGGCATTATTATTTTCATAATTATTTGTATTTATTGTAATTTGAGGGAAAGTGGAAGTCACAAACACATTTTCGCAAACACAGACATACCGACAGACAGTTATGAAGAGAAGAGTCCTCTCCCGCGCTCTTTCGCTCTCCCTTGTTTTGGGGGCTGCGATGGTCAGTTCATGCACGCCCTCGGGTGATCGCACCACCTCCGCTTCGGCGCTGCGCCACGGCCACGCTTTCAAGCACGGTCTCTACGCCAAACCGAAGATCGAGCGCCACGAGAGCGGCGCCCGCGTCAATCCCATGATTCTCTCCCGGAGCAATCGTGAGAACACCCGCCTGATCATCGATGTGGCCGACCAGAAAGGCTACCTTCTCGTGGACGGAAGGATCGCCATCGAGACGCCCGTCTCCACCGCCCGCCCCGGCAAGTGGACTCCGCGGGGCAGTTTCAACATGACCCAGCGGGTCCGGACCGGAAAAATTTCCACCATCTACGGGGTGGAGATGCCCTACTGGATGCGCCTCAGCGGCAGCGTCTACGGGGTCCACGCCGGCTACCTCCCCGGCTACCCCGCCTCGGCCGGTTGCATCCGCCTCCCCAGCAACGCCGCCGAACTCATTTTCGACAACACCACCTACGGGACCAAGGTCAACGTCTACAGCAGTTGGGAAGGGGCCTGACCCATCCGCTGCCACCTGCGGAATTTGCCAAAATTCCCCCGTCGGTCCGGCGGGCGTAGGGGTTTCGTCAGGGAAGATTGGCATCTTCCTCCACGTTCAGCAGTAGCGGAACATGCCAATGTTCCCCAGACGTCATTCGGACCCTCACTTCGCGACGAACGCCTCGTAGGCTTCCGCGATTCCGGCGCTCTCGGGACCCCCCTCGTGGAAAATCGTGCGGTAGCGAAAGGTGAGGCTCTCGCCGTTGCGAAGGACCGTTCCGCCATCTTTTGCCTCCGCTCCGGGGTCGCCTTCGAAATTTCCCCGGGCAAAGGGATTGGCCGCGAGCAGTCCGTGGTCCGTCACCCGCCACCAGGTCGGGGCATGGAGATTCTCCGGATGATCGAAGAGCGCGATGCCCAGCGCATTCCCCGCCCGGTCGCTCCCGTGGCAATCCACCCAGGCCGCCCGCCAGCCCGCCGCTTCGCCGTCTTTGTCGCCTTCGCTGCTGAGGAGACGCCCCGTCGCCACCGCGCCCTTGCGCCGCAGCGTCGGGATCGTGCGGATCGCCCAGCCCCCCTCCTCCCCGTCTCCTATGGTGATGTCGCCGGCGTCGGCGATGAGTCGCAGGGTCAGATCGAGGACGAGGGAACCGTCCTCGCGGTAAAACAGGGTGAACTCCCGCCGGTCCGAGCAGACCCGCTTTTCCGCGTCGCCCGCGTCGAGCCAGTCCGACCGGGTTTTAATCGTGATAGTCGATCCCCGGATGATGACACCATTCATCCCCCTGTGCCGGATCACTCCATACTGTTTGTCGGAATCGACCGCGGCGTCCGCGCCCGGACTCTCGGGGCGGCTCCAGAAATCGCATCCGTTGACATCGCCGAGTCCGTACCACATCCCGCGATGATACGGATGATCCCGCTCCTCGTCCTCGAAGGTCTCGTTCATCGGCCAGTGACGGGTCATGTTTTCCCCGCTCGGTCCCATGATGGGATAAAAATACGGTTTTCCCTCCTCGAAACCGGCGTGGTATTTCGTCACCAGCCGACCGCCGAAAACGATTTCGATGGGATCGCTCCCCTGGATCGACCAGCCCTGGGCCACGTCGCCGAGGACCTGGGCGGAGGCCCCCGCGGCAGTCATCGAGGCCAGAAGGACAGCGGGGAAAAGGATTCTTGCGGATTTCATGTTCGCACGGGATCTCTCAATACGGACTATCTCAACTCTTGCCGAGTCCCGCAAGCACCGATACGATACCGGAATGAATGACTCTCCCGTCCCCGGCCGCCGCCATTTTCTCAAAGGTTCCACCGGCCTCGCCCTCGCCCCGCTGTTGTCGCCCCTCCTCGGCCGGACCGCTCACGCCGCCGACAAGTCGCAAGCCCCGACCGACACCTCCCGCTACGAGTTCTGCACCTTCACCAAACCGCTCCAACATCTCCCCTACGCGGAAATGGCGAAGACCCTCGCCGCGATGGGCTTTGACGGGATCGAAGGCGCGGTCCGCCCCAAAGGCCACGTCCTCCCGGAGCGGGTCGAGGAGGATCTCCCGAAACTGACCGACGCCCTCAAGGCGCATTCGCTCCGCTTCACCGTCATGACCACCGCGATCAACGAGGTCAGTGCGGAGCAGGCTACCGAAACGATCCTGCGCACCGCCGCCGCCAACGGGGTGAAACGCTACCGCATGGGCTACTATCGATACGACTTGAAAAAGCCGATCCGCGCCCAGCTCGACGAGTTCCGCGCCCAGCTGAAGGATCTCGTGGCCTTTTCCTCCGAACTCGGGATCAAGCCCATCTACCAGAACCACTCCGGGACCAATTATTTCGGCGCTCCCGTCTGGGATCTCGCCGAAGTGTTCGAGGACTACTCCCCCGACGAGATCGGGGTCGCCTTCGACATCGGACACGCCACTGTCGAAGGCGGGAGGGCCTGGCCGCTGCACTTCGCCGTGATCCGCCCCTATATCGACACTATCTACGTCAAGGAACCGTCCTGGCACAACAATACTCTCGGCTGGGGCCCCGTCGGCGAGGGTGCCGTCGACAAGCGCTTTTACCAACTCCTCCGCGAGAGCGATTTCACCGGCCCGGTCAGCCTCCACGTCGAGTATCTCGGCCACAACGATCCCGCGATCGTACCGACCGTGCTCAAGGCGATCGAGAAAGATTTCGCCAGTCTCAAAGCGCTCCTTTTCCCCGCCGCCTGATGTTCGATACCCGGGAAAAACCCAGCAAGGTCGAGACCGCTTTTCTCATCGGGGTCTACTTCGACCGGGCCGACGAGGACACCGCCCGCAGTCTCCTCGCCGAACTCGCCGAACTCGTCTCCACCCTCGACATCGCGGTGGTCGGGGCGGAATGCCTCTACGTCCGCACCCGCAGCAAGCGCTACCTCACCGGTTCGGGCAAGGCCGCCGAGATGATGGAGGCGGCGCGCCAAGCGGGAGCCGACTGCATCGTCTTTGACAACGAACTCACTCCCGCGCAGCAGCGCGCCTGGGAAAACGAGGGCGACATCACCGTGATCGACCGCGAAGAGGTCATTCTCGACATTTTTAAAATGCGGGCCCAGACCAGCGAAGCGCGGCTCCAGGTCGAGCTCGCCCGGATGCAGTACTCGCTGCCCCGCCTCGCCCGGATGTGGTCCCACCTCGACCGCCAGGGCGGTGGAGGAAGTGGCGGCGGGGGCGGAGGTGCCGCCGCGCGCGGCGAAGGCGAACAACAGATCGAAGTGGACCGACGACTCGCCCGCCGCCGCATCGACCGCATCAAGAGCGACCTCGCCGACATCCGCCGCAACCGCCGGACCCAGCGCAAGCAGCGCGCCGACGACGGCATCTGTCAGGCCTCCATCGTGGGCTACACCAACGCCGGGAAAAGCTCCCTCCTCAATCTCCTCTCCGGGGCCGAGGTCCTCGCCGAAGACAAACTCTTCGCCACCCTCGACCCCACCACCCGCCGCATCGCACTGCCCGACGGACAACCGCTCCTCCTCACCGACACCGTCGGATTCGTCCGCAACCTCCCCCACCGCCTCGTCGAAGCGTTCAAGGCCACCCTCGAAGAAGCCGTCCTCGCCGACTTTCTCATCCACGTGCTCGACGCCAGCGCCCCCGAGGTCTACGCCTTTTACGAAACGACCCGCTCCGTCCTCGCCGAACTCGGCGCGGCCGACAAACCCACCGTTATCGTCCTCAACAAAATCGACCTCATCGCCGACGACGAAGCCAGGCGACACGAGTTGAAAAGCCACTTCGACTCCAGCGCCGTTTTTGTTTCTGTCGCCACCGGCGAGGGCATCGAGACCCTCATCCACCGGCTCACCGGGATGATGGTGGACCGCGTCGCCCGCCTCCCCCTGCGCATTCCCCAGGCGCGGCAGGACCTCATCGCCCTGCTCCATCGCGAAGGCAAAATCGTCAAGCAGGACTACGACGGCAACGACATCGTCCTCACCGCGATCATTCCCCATCTCCTGCGCCATCATTTTGAAGCGTATCGAGCTGTTTAGCTGTTTAGCTGTTAGCGATTTAGCTGTTTAGCGCTTGCGCTTGCGAGGACCACTGCGGCGGTGCGGAACTTTTGCCACGAGGCCCTGCGTTGCACTAAGCTGAATCTCCTGTAGCTTCCTTCTCCTAAAAAAATCTAAAAAGTAAAACAGCTAATAGCTAGACCGCTAATAGCTAAACAGCAAATATTCCCCCGCTAAATGGCTAAATCGCTAATTGCTAAAGAGCTGCGAGCAGAGCTCGCCAAAAGAATCCTCGTCCTCGACGGGGCCATGGGCACCACCATCCGAGAGTACAAACTGAGCGAAGCCGAGGCCCGCGGAGAGCGTTTTTCCAAGAACACCAAAGACCTCCTCAACAACGGCGACATCCTCTCCCTGACCCGACCCGACGTCATCGGCGACATCCACAAGCGCTTCCTCGAAGCCGGATCGGACATCGTCGAGACCAATACCTTTTCCGCCACGACCCTGGCACAGAGCGAATTTTTCGTCGCGGACCCCCGCGAGTCCGGCAAGGGACGCAAGGACCCCGAGTTCTTCGCCCGCGAGGTCTGCGACAACGACTTCCTCAAAGATCTCGCCTGGGAGATCAACCTCCAGTCCGCCAAGCTCGCCCGCGAATGGTGCGACCGCATCGGCGAGGAGACCGGACGGAAACGCTACGTCGCCGGGGCCATCGGTCCCATGACCGTCTCCCTGACAAACAGCCCCGACGCCGAGGATCCCGGCTTCCGCGTCGTCACCTTCGACCAGGTCCGCGACGCCTACAAACACCAGGTCCGCGCCCTCATCGCCGGCGGCACCGACATCATGATGGTCGAGACCATCTTCGACTCCCTCAACGCCAAGGCCGCCCTCGTCGCCCTCCGCGAGGTCTACGACGAGGACGGAGTCGACTTTCCCATCATCGTCTCCGCCGCCGTCGGACGCGGCGGCGAGACCATGATCTCCGCCCAAAAAACCGAGGCCCTCTGGAACGCCGTGGCCCACGCCAAGCCCCTCGCGGTGGGGCTGAATTGCTCCCTCGGTCCCGACCTGATGGAGCCGCACCTCGCCGAGCTCTCCCGCGTCGCCGGGACCCACGTCTCCGTCTACCCCAACGCCGGACTGCCCAACCCCCTCGCTCCCACCGGCTTCGACCTCCTCCCCGAGGACATGGAGCGCGAGATCGAGCGCTTCGCCGCCAACGGACTCGTCAACCTCATCGGCGGCTGCTGCGGCAACACCCCCGCCCACGTCGCCGCCATCGCCAAAGTCGCCGAGCGCCAGGCCCCGCGTCCCCTCCCCGAGATCCCGTCGGCGATGCGCCTCAGCGGTTCCGAGGCCTTCAACCAGACCGGCGAGAAGGGTTTCCTCATGATCGGCGAGCGCACCAACGTGGCCGGTTCGC
>JAAYAT010000087.1 GCA_012719225.1 Verrucomicrobiaceae bacterium | reverse complement strand
GCGGGAGACCACATGGTAAAACGAACGGCCTTCGCCAAGGAGTCGCGCGGTTCTCATGGGAGCAGGATGGCGCGTGCCAGGGAGCTTGGCAAGCGAAATATTTACTGATTGTCTGTCCCTTAAATGGACCCCTCGAAGACGGCGGAAGACGGCGGGATAATGATTGACCGGGGCGGACAACGGGGGCTTTACTTCAGCGCGGTTTCTGCCCCATGCCACGATGCAACGATCCCTGAAGTTCCTCGCACTCCTCGTTTTCCTAATCCCGTCTTCCCCTCGTGACCTGTGGGCGACGGACGCACCGAACATCGTCTTTTTCTTCACCGACGACCAGACCACCAGCACGCTGGGCTGCTACGGCAATGCCATCGTGAAGACCCCTCACATCGACGGCCTCGCGGCGCGCGGGGTGCGTTTTGAAAATGCCTTTGTCAGCCAGCCGATCTGCTGGGTCAGCCGCACCAGCATCCTCACCGGCCTGACCGGGCGCAGCTACGGCACGCCGGAGCATCCCGATGTCACGCGGATCGAAGCGGGGGAAACCCTCTACAGCGACCTCCTTCGCGAGCGCGGCTACCGCACCGGTTTCTACGGCAAATGGCATGTGAAAATGGCCGACCCGGCCTATCGGAGCGCGGATCATTTCGACGAATTCGAAGCGATCGGGCGCAATCCGTATTACAAAAAACAGCCCGACGGATCGCTCCGGCACGAGACCGAACTCATCGTCGATCGCGGGATCGCCTTTCTCCAAAATCAGCCCGCGGACCAACCTTTCGCCCTGAATCTCTGGTTCAACGCCTGCCACGCGGAAGACCGGGACCGTCGGCCGGGGATAGGCTTTTACCCCTGGCCGCGCTCGCTCGACGGATGGTATGAGGATGTCACGATCGCCCCGCCGGAACGGAACGATCCCGCCCTTTTCGAGGCCCTGCCGGAATTCTATCGCACCTCGCTCTCCCGCGAGCGCTTTTTCTGGTCGCTCAACACTCCGGAAAAATACCAGACCAACCTGCGCGCCTACTACCGCATGGTCAGCGGAATCGACCGCGAGATCGGACGCTTCCTCGCCGCTCTGGAGGAGGCGGGTCTCGCCGACAACACCATCGTCGTCTACTCGGCGGACAACGGCTATCTCATGGGCAACCACGGACTCAGTGGAAAATGGTCGCATTTCGAGGAGTCCCTCCGCGTGCCCCTGATCGTCGCCGACCCGCGCGTCGCTGCGTCCGAGCGCGGCAAAGTGAGCGGGGCTCCCGTCCTCAACCTCGATCTCCCGGCGACCTTTCTCGATTGGGCGGGCGCGGCGGTTCCGGCGCGCTACCAGGGCCGCAGCCTCGAAGCTCTCGTCTCGGGAGCACCGCCCGCCGACTGGCGCACCGAGACTTTTCACGAGCATTTCGCGGTGCGCAACCGCATCCCCGCCTGGGAAGGATTGCGGAACGAAAACTTCAAATACGCCCGATACTTCGACGAAGGGAACTACGAATTTCTCTACGATTTGAAAAACGATCCCGACGAGCGAACCAATCTCGCGGGCGATCCCGCTTACACAGACACCCTGACGAAAATGCGTGAGCGCACCACCGCGGTGGTCGCGGAGCTGGGCGGACCGCTCGCGCCGAGGACGGAGCCGTTCGTTCCCTCGACCGAGGCGCATCCGGTGGCCTCGGCGGCGGTCGGCTCGCGGCCGGACCCAAACGGCTTCGTCCGCATTTTCGACGGCAAAACGCTGCGCGGCTGGAGCGGGGACGAAAGCTACTGGTCGGTTGAGGACGGCGCTCTCACCGGGGTGACGGATGGTTCCCTGAAGAAAAATCGCTTTCTCACCTGGACTCACTCGACCGTGCGCAATTTCGATCTCCGGGTGAAGGTGAAAGTCACCGCCGGAGGGAACAGCGGGATCCAGTACCGCGGCGCTTCGGAACCCGCCCTCGGGCTCGACATCGTCTCGGGCTACCAATGCGACGTCGTGGCCGACAATCCCGACTACAACGGCATGCTCTACGAAGAGCGCGGACGCCGCATCCTCTCGCACACCGGAGAAAAAGTCATCGTCGCCCCCGACGGGCAACCTTGGGTTGTCGGGAAAATGGAGGTAAAATCCTTCGCGCCCGGGGAGTGGCACGACTACCGCGTTCTCGTGCGGGGGAACCATCACCAGCACTGGATCGACGGACATCCCACCGCCGATCTCGTCGATCTCGATGAAAAAGGCCGCGCTCTCGAGGGCGTTCTCGCGGTGCAGGTTCACGTCGGTCCGGCCATGAAAATCCAATACAAGGATTTCAAAATCCAACATCTCCCCGACGATCTGCCCCTGCTGACCCCGGCGGACCGCCCCATCCCGGCCGAGGCCTACGGCGTGAAACCCCAGGGGAGAATCCCGGCCGATTGGGAAGCGCCGATCTACGGGGAAAGCACACGATGATCCGCCTCTCCCGCATCCCTTTGTCCCTCTTTCTCGGAACTGTCCTGCTGCTCTCCGGCTTCGTCGCGGAACCCGGCCTCGCTGGTGATCACACGGAGTGCGCGGAGTGCGTCAAGAAACGGCCAGGCTTGCTGGAGCGACGTCCCTGTGGTCCCGATTCGATCAAGGGACCGCTGCGCTACCTCTTTTTCCAGGGCTGCGCCGGAGCGGATTTTCGCGAGGCCTGCCGCCGCCACGACGCATGCTACGACACCGTGGGCTCGTGCCGGGCGTGTTGTGACCGGGAGTTCTTCGAAGCTCTCCTCGCCGAATGCGGGAACTCCCGCTTCCCCGCCCACGCCCGCTTCCGCGCCCGGATTTCCTACTGGGCGGTGCGGATGGCGGGCCAATCGGCCTGGGACGCGGCGCAGATCCTCGCGATCCGCAAGGCGGGCGGGGATGTCGATCCGAGCCCGTCCGCCGCGCCCCCGCAGGAGGCCTTTACCGGCATCTTCGCCGGTTTCGCCGACCTGCCGCTCTTTTCCAAAAGCCGGTGAAGGGGGCGTTTTGGGAATGTTTTCCCCGGCGGAGCGGCTTCACTTTTCGCCGCCGGCGATGAGCACGCTGAGGTGGCTGACGAGGTAGTCGAGGCGATCGTTGACGTCGCTCATTTCGAGGAGCCGCTGCCGCTCGGCCGAGTCGTTGACGAAACTCTGGCCGACCACGTCGGCGATCGCGGTGGGATCCTTGACGCAGCGGAGATGCTCGCGGAGTTGCTCCGAGATTGCCTGTCCCTCGCCGCAGAGACGGCTGCTCATGTCGACGAGTTCCAGCGCGGCCGAGACGGCGAGGTCGGGATTGCCGAGATAGCAGGGCAGGGGAGTGATCGAGGCGATCCGGAACGGGGCGTGCTGCTCCCACCCGATGATCTCGACCCGTTGGATCCCGGAGAGCATCAGGTGCGAGGTGCCGTCCGGGTGGGTGACGCAGGCGCGCACCAGCCCCGCCGTGGTGACGCGATGCACCGGGGCGGGACTCGTTTCCACATCGATCCCGGCGCGGGCGTGACCGATGCAGAACATCCGGTCCCGCTCGAGGGCGTGGTTGAGCATCGCCCGGTAGCGAGGTTCGAAGATAAAAAGAGGCATGTAGCCGTGAGGGAACAGGGTCGCTCCTCCCAGCACCATCACCGGAATCGTTTCCGGTATTTTCATCTTGTCACAAGGCATCACCAACTTGATTACGAATAAAGGGGAGTATGGTGTCGGGGTTTTTACTGGAAAACTGACATTTATGGCATCTTTTCCATTGCATCGGCAATGAAATGTGATTCCGTTGCGCCCCTGAATAAAGGAAAACCATCCGGCGTCAAGGCGACGTCAATTTTAGCAAATGAGTGAATCAAGCAACAAAACAGCGGAGCTTCAGCTTCATGATCGTGACACCGGCAGCGCCGACGTGCAGATCGCACTGATGACCGAGCGCATCAGCCACCTTACCGAGCACCTCGCGGCCAACAAAAAAGACGTCTCTTCGCGTCGCGGTCTCCTGCGTCTCGTCGCCCGCCGCCGCAAACTCCTCGATTATCTTTCCCGCACCGATCCGGAGCGATATCAGAAGGTGCTCGCAACTCTCGGCCTGCGTCGCTAACCCTTTTCCATGAAAGCGCCGGAGCTCCCGGCGCTTTCTCTGTTTTGGGAGAATCGGGCCCATCGGCCGCGACCGTCCCGCCACAAAACAGCCGTCCCTCCCACCGCCCCCGTCCGGGCGGAATTCGCCGGGCACCCCCGATCGGGTGCGACCGACCGCGGGACGAAACCACCAATTTTCACATCAAAAAAGGAAACATATGAGTATAGAAAAAATCACGTGCCAGGTCGGCACGCAGGAAATGACGATTGAAACGGGCAAAATGGGCAAGCTTGCCGATGGTGCCGTGACCGTCCAGGTCGGAGAAACCGTGGTCATCGTGACCGCCGTCTCCCAAACGAAAGTGAGAGAGGGCCAGGACTGGTTCCCGCTCTCGGTCGAATACAAGGAAAAAGCCGCTGCGGCGGGTCGTTTCCCCGGCGGCTATTTCAAGCGCGAAGGCCGCCCCACCGAGAAGGAGATTCTCACCTGCCGGATGACGGACCGCCCGCTGCGCCCCCTCTTCCCGAAAGGCTACCTCTACGATACGCAGATCGTCGCCCTCCTTCTTAGCGCGGACGGCGTCCACGACGCCGATATTCTCAGCATCAACGGAGCTTCCGCGGCGCTCTGTGTTTCGGACATTCCCTTCGCCGGACCCGTCGCCGCCGTCCGGATCGGCCTGATCGGCGATGACTTCGTCGTCAATCCGACCTTCGAGCAACGCGAGGAAAGCACCCTCGATCTCGTCTACGTCGGTCTCCGCGACAAGGTCATCATGATCGAAGGTGGCGCCCAGGAAGTGCCGGACGAGAAGTTCAAGGAAGCCCTCCTCTTCGCCCAGGCCGCGATCCAGCCCATCCTCGACGCACAGGAAGAACTCGCCCGCCGCGCCGGCAAGCCGAAGCGCAGCGTGGCTCTCATGGAAGTGCAGGACGAACTGCTCGAAATCGCCTACGAAGTCGCCGGCAGCCGCATCGAGGAAGCCCTTTACAAAGCCTCCAAAATCGAACGCGGTGCCGCTGTCTCCGTCCTCCGCAAGGAAGTCTCCGAGGCGATCCTGGCGCGGTATCCCGAGGCGAACGACTTCGCGATCTCCCAGGCCTTCGATTACCTGCAGAAAAAAGCGTTTCGCATCAGCATCCTCGACAAGGGACAGCGCTGCGACGGTCGCGACATCGACACGATCCGCCCGCTCTCGGGAGAAATCGCGGTGCTTCCCCGCACCCACGGTTCGGCCCTTTTCGCCCGCGGCGAAACCCAGGCCCTCGCCATCACCACCTTGGCACCGGCGGACGAAAGACAGTATTTCGACAACTACGCCGGCGGCGATGACTCGAAACGCTTCCTGCTTCACTACAACTTCCCGCCCTTCAGCGTCGGGGAAACCGGACGCATGGGCGGCATGAACCGCCGCGAGATCGGGCACGGCGCTCTCGCCGAGAAATCGATCGAGCCGGTCATTCCCGCCGAAGCCGATTTCCCTTATGCGATCCGCGTCACCAGCGAGGTGATGGAGTCGAACGGCTCCACCTCGATGGCCTCGGT
This sequence comes from Verrucomicrobiaceae bacterium, assembly GCA_012719225.1. Taxonomy (GTDB): domain Bacteria; phylum Verrucomicrobiota; class Verrucomicrobiia; order Verrucomicrobiales; family DEV007; genus Arctic95D-9. Next base: position 7,960 of record JAAYAT010000087.1, on the reverse strand, counting down.
TTGCTCGGGGGTGATGTCCCTGCTCGACGCCGGCGTTCCCCTGATCCGTCCGGTCGCGGGGATTTCCTGCGGACTCGTGACCGAGTTCGAAGGCGACGACCTGAAGCGCTATGTGACCATGATAGACATCATCGGGAACGAAGATTTCATGGGCGATATGGACTTCAAACTGTGCGGCACCAGCCAGGGCGTGACCGGGTTCCAGCTCGATCTCAAGCTCTCCGGCCTCTCCCTCGACATCCTCCTCGAAGGTGTCGACAAGGCCACCAAGGGCCGCGCCCAGGTGCTCGACGTGATGAACCAAGTCATCTCCACCCCCAAAACCCTCAGCGAACACGCTCCCCGCATCGAGACGATCAAGATCGATCCCCAGAAGATCGGCGAACTCATCGGCCCCGGCGGGAAGAACATCAAGGGCATCCAGGCCGAGACCGGCGCCGACATCAATATCTCGGATGACGGCAGCGTGAGCATCTACGCCGCGCATCAGGAAGCCCTCGACCGCGCCATCGAATTGGTGCGCCGCACCACCGCCGAGATCGAAGTGGGCGTGACCTACCATGGCAAGGTCGTCAGCACGACCAACTTCGGTGCCTTCGTCGAAGTTCTTCCGGGCAAGGACGGCATGATCCACATCTCCGAACTCGCCGACTTCCGGGTCAACGAGGTCACCGATGTGGTCAAGGTCGGCGACATGGTCCACGCCAAGTGCATCGGCGTCGACGAGCGCGGCCGGGTCAAGCTGAGCCGCAAGGCCGCCATGGCCGAGCGCGGCATCGAAGCCGCCGCCGAGCTCAACAAGGCGGACTGATCCGCCTCCCGACAAATTCGTTTGGCAAAAACCCGCTTCCGCAAAGGGAGGCGGGTTTTTGTGTTTTTTCCGGTGTCGTCGCGGCGGCGCGATGAGGAGAACGCGCGATCTTCCCGTCCCGAAGCGCGCCTTTTCCGGGCAATCCTTTTCAAAAAAGCTTGCGACGAAAGAGCGGGCGCTTCACTCTTTCCTTTTCCTTTCGAGGGAGGGGACTTTGCGGGTTGAGAATTTTGGACAAATTGAATAGGATCGGAGATTGATATTACCTGACGGAATGAGGTTTCTCGCCATCATCATCCTATTTCTCCTGGCGGTTCTCGGCTCGACCCTGCTTGCGAAATTCACCCTGCGGGGGAATCTCGAGGCCGAACTGGAACGCCGCGCCCTCGCCGTGCTGGCGGAGGCGGGATACGGAGGGGTCGAGGTGAAATTCGACCATCTCGATGCCACCCTGGGCGGTTACGTGGAGAGCCTCGAAGCCCCCGGAGAAGTGGTCGCCCTGCTCCGCAAGAAACTCCCCACGGCCTATTGGCCCGAGCCTGCCGCCACATCCATCGCGATTCGCCCGACCCTGCCGCCCCGGCTGGTGGTGACAAGGCAATCCGGCAGCGACACCGCCACCCTCGAGGGAGTGCTCGCCTCGTCGGACGAAGGCGGGCGCGCCATGCTGGCCTCGCGCCTCCACGCCCTGCCCGAAATCGGGGAAATCGAGAACCGGATCACCTTTGATCCGCGGCAGTTGCCCTTCCCGAAAATGGCTGAGTTCGCCTCTCTCTCGGCGGGCCTGCTGACCCATTCGGACGCCGTCCGGGTTTCCTTGCAGGACGGTACCCTGACAATGGGCGGAACCGTGCCCAACGAGGGCATCCGCGCGAGCCTGCGCGACCTCGCCGGGAGAATAGGGGCGGAGAGCGAGGTCGATCACATCGTGGTCGAAGCGCCCGCGCTGTTCCTCCGCAGCGCCGAGTTCAAACTTACCCGCAACCGCTTCGGCATCACCCTGAACGGCACCCTGCCCGCCGACGCGGACAAGGCGGCGGTGCTCGCGGCGCTGCGCTCGGTGCGGCCCGCGCCGGAAATATCGGACCGGCTCACCGTCTCCGACGACCGGGCTCCGGCCCCCTGGCAGGCCGCTCTGCCCGAGGTTCTCCCCGTTCTCCTGCGAGGGCTTTCCGGCGAGATGACGGCCGAGTTTTCGGAATCACAAATCAGGCTGCACGGGATTTCCCCCGATCTGGATAGCTTTGCCAAGATGAAGACGGCCCTGGCGACCCTGGGCGAGTTCGAACCCGCCGTGGAAATCGTCAATGAAATCTCCGTCGCCCCTACCGAAGAGGGTTCGGTCGGCGGACAAACCCTCTTGGCCGTCTACGAGGGCGAGCTTCTCGTGCTCAGCGGAGCGCTCTCCGACGCGGCGATCCCCGACCGGATCGAGAAAGCCCTGGCCAAGGCGCTCCCCGATCTCAGTGTCAAAAACGAAGTTGGGAAAGTCGCCGCAAAGCCCGGCCACGACTGGATTTCCCGCTTGCCGGAATTTTTCGCCGAGGCGCTCACCCGCGTGCAGTCCGGCATTTTCCGCTTCGAGGACGATCGTCTGGAGATGGAGGGGCGCACCCTCGCTCTCCCCGACAAACAGATCCTCCAGAACGTCGCGGTGAACACCGTGCCGACGCATTTCACGATTCAGAATGATTTGCTCCACGTCGACGCCCCCCTTCCAAAACCGCCGCTCACCCCCGAACTGCGGGCGACGGTCACCGCCGCTCTGGAGGAGTTCCCGCTGTATTTCGAGATCGGCAGCGAGGCCTTGCGGGAAGAGGAAGTCGCCAAAGTCGCGGCGCTGGTCGAGGTGCTCAAAAAGGTGGACGCCGAATTCTCCCTCGTCGTCACCGGAGTCTCGGACCATCGGGGCAACGAGGAAAAAAACCGCGAGCTCAGCCTGCGACGGGCCGGATCCGTCGTCGCGGAGATAGAACGCCTCGCCCCCGAACTGGCCGCCATCGAAACCGCCGCCCGCATTGAGAATGTTTCCGATCTTCCCCGCAGCCAGCACTGGAAAGCCCGCCGCGTCGATGTCACCCTGGCACCTGCCGCGGCTCCTGCCCCCGCGCCCTGATTTCCCCTTTCCCAATTTCCCTATTTCCCGGTTTCCATATTTCCCCCATGACTCCCTTCCTCACGCCCGCCGTTGAAAAATATCTCCTCGACTGGGGGATCACCTTGCTCCTTGGCGGGGCGCTTTGTCTTTTTCTCGGCTGCTTCATCGGCTGGATTATTTGGAAGAATACACGTAAGCTCACCGAGAAGATCGAGGAGGGGAACCGCGCCGCCTTCGCCGATTACGAAAAAACCAGTGACGAAATTTCGAAAATCAAATCCGAGCTGTCCGCCGCCTCCGAGTAGCCGCCACCCTCCCGCGATCCTCCCACATACAGACCACGATGCACGATCTCTCTTTTTTCCTCCTCAAAAACTGGCTTCCCCTGGGGCTTTCCGCGATCGCCTTCGCCGGGATCGGGCTGCTCCTCGCCAAGGTCACCTGGGGACGTTACACCCAGCGCCTCAACTGCGCGGTGGAGGAAACGATGAACCTCACGAGTCAATGGAGCGCCCTCGGGGCCTCCCAACGAGACCTTTTCAAACGGCTCCGGGTGCGCTGGCAGGCGGACCGCGATGCCTGGGAGTCCACCCTCGCCGACAAGGAGCAGCGCATCGAGGCGCTCTCGCGGCAGTTGGTCGCATCGGGCAAGGAACTTCCGCCCGAGACCGTCGTCGACCAGCGCTTGAAGGACAAAATCAAGGAGCTGGAGGCGGCCTTGGAACGCGAAAAAGAAGAGCACCGCCAGTGGCGTGAGGACGCCGCCAAGGCTCCCGTGGTCGGTCCCGTCGCCGCCGCGATGGCCGCCGGCACCGCCACCGGGACGGACGAGAACGCCGCCGAGTTCCAGGCCCGTATCCGCGATCTCGAACAGGATCTCATCGACACCCACGACCAACTCCACGACGTCCGCGCCGAATACCAAAAACAGCTCGCCCTGGTCGAGGCGCTCGAAGCGAAGTTGATTGAAAACCCCGCCGACAAATCCGCCGCTGAACTCGCTCTCGCCCGGGAAGAAATCACCCGTCTCGAGAGCGCCCTGGCGGAAACCGAAAATCTCACCCGGGTCCAGGCTGCCGAGATCGCGCAGTGGAGCGCGTTGCTGCCCCAGCGCAGTCGGGAGATGCGCGGATTGCACGGTCGTTTCCTCGAGACAAAACAAAGCGGAGCCGATGAAATCGCCGGGCTGAAAACCGAGTTCGCCGAGCGCGAGGAATGGCTCACTTTGGAAAAAGAGGAACTACTCGCGGATTTGGCCGAAAAAGAAGTGGCGCGGGTCGCGGAAGGCGAAGCCCTCAAAGCCGAATTTACGACAAAAGAAGAACATCTCGTCATCGCTCATTTCGCCGAGAAAAGCGCTCTTCAGGAAAACATCGAATCCCTCACGGACGAAGTGGATCAGGGGCGAAAGGAGATCGCGAACCTCGAAGCGACCCTTCTCGACAAGTCCGCCGCCCTCCTGCAAACCGAGGAAAATCTCGGCGTGGCCGGGCAACAAATCGCCGCACGGGAAGCGGACCTTCTCGCCAAATCCGACGCCCTCACAGCAGCGGACGCCCAAATCGCCGCACTCGCATCCGATCTGCTCAGGCGATCCGAAGCCCTCGGCCAAGCGGAGGAAAAAATTGCCGCATTGGAAGCGGATCTTCACGCCAAATCCGACGCGCTCGCGGCGGCCGACGCCCAAATCGCCGCACTCGCATCCGATCTGCTCAGGCGATCCGATGCCCTCGGCGAAGCAGAGGAAACCATCGCCGAACTGGAGATCGCGCAGCGCCGCAAGGTATCCCTCCAGGCCGAACTCAACGACGCCTGTCACGAGATGTACGACGTCCGGCGCGCCCTCAATCTGCGCCTCGCCGAGATCGACACCTTGGAAACCCAGCTCGCCGAGTTGGAAGCCGTCCAAGCCCGCAACGAGGAACTGACCCGCCAGCTCGAAGCCACTCGCGAGGAACTCGCCGCCGCCCTCCAAACCGCTGCGCACATCGACGACCAGCTCCGCGAGCGCACCGCGGAGAGGGAGGAACTGCAACAAATCCTCGACGAACGCACCCGCGAGAGCGAGTCGCTCCAGGCCGATCTCAACGACGCCCGACACGAGATGAGCGATGTCCGGATCGCCTACAACAGCAGCGTAGCCGAATACCAGAAGGCCCGTGCCGAGATGGAGGAACTCGAGGCCATCATCGAAGACCGCGGCGCCGAGGTCAACGACCTCTCCGCCGAACTGCGCACCCAGCGCGATCTCGTGCGCCAACTCAAAAACACCCTCGCCGAGACCGAAGGCGAACTCGAAGCCCTCAACGACGAGTCCCGCACCCTGACCACCGGGCTCGCCGCGAAATCCACCTTCGCCGAGGAGCAAGGCATTCGCATCGCCGATCTCGAACACGCCCTGAGCCAGCGCTACGACGAACTCAACGCGGTCCGCATGGAAGCCGACGACAGCGCCAAACACTCCCGCTACCACGAGTCTAGGACCCGTCAGCTCGAAGAGGAAATGGAGCGTCGCCGCGACGAATTCATCGCCTCCGGCAGACGCGCCGACTCCGCCGAGGAAGCGGTCGAAGCTGCCAATGTCAAGATCGCCGACCTGACCGAACAACTCGATCAGTCGAGCGTCGCCCTGGCCCGCTTGCAGAAGGAACTCGAGCAGGTTTCGCACGCCAAGGACGAAACCCTGCGCGAACTTGAAGAGGCGAACCTGCGGATCACCCGACTGGAGGAAGCGGCCGCCTCGCGCGAGACCCAGCTCGCGGAAATTTCCCGGGAACTGGGCGAGAGCACCCACCGGGCCGAAGAACTCGACTTCCGGCTCGACCGGCTCAACACCGAGTTGGAAACCGCCCGCGAAGAACAGGCCGTCTCCCGTTCCGCCATCGCCGGGCTGGAGGAATCTCTCCGCGCCAGCGACGAACGCACCCTGCAACTCTCGAACCAACTCGAAGGGAAAGAATCCGAAGCCGGTGCCCTCCTCGCCGAACTGGAGACCCTGCGGACCTCGATCGTGGCGCGTGAGGCGGACGAAGCCAAAACCCGCGCCCTCCTCGAGGAAAAGGAATCCGATGTCGCCTCTCTGCTCGACGAACTCGAAGCCCTCAAATCATCTCTGGAGATCAGCGTCACCAAAGAGAGCGAAACCCAGGGTCTCCTCGCCACCCTCCAAGCCGAACACCAATCCAGCGTTGCCCGGGAGAACGAAGCCAACGCCCGGATCGAGGCGCTCCAGACCGAGCACGAGTCGAAGCTTTCCCTCGAGCGGGAGGAATACGAGGCCATGTCCACCCGGCAACGCGAGGAAGCGGACCGGCTCACCAGCGAGATCGCCGCGCTCCGCGAGACGATTTCCGAGCAGACCGCTCGCCTCGAAGCCGAGATCGAACAGCGCAACCTCAGCCTTGCCGAAGTGGACGATCTCCAGGGAAAACTGGAACAACGCGCCGAGTCCATCCGCGAACTGCAGGACCAGCTCAGCGCCATCATGCTGCAGCGCACTTCCCGCGACAATGAAATTTCCTTGCTGAAAGAGAAACTCGGCGCCGTCGAGGAAGAACTCTCCGAGGCTCGCCAGGCTGAAGCGCTCGCCGCCTTCGCGTCCGCATCGGCACCCGAGCCGACGCCCCCTGCGGCGGACCCGAGCGACGGCGCCGCGCCCGTCGCCGTCACCGTTCCACTGGTCGACGAGGCCAGTCTCGCCGCCGCGATCCACCGCTCCCTCACCGCAGAAGTGGCCGGGGAGGAAGAGGGCACCCCCCTCGAAGAAATCGTTCTGGAGCCCCAGCCCGCTCCCCGGAAAAAGGAGAAGAAGCCGAAAAAGGCGGTCGATTCCAAGCCGGTTCCTCCGGCGGCGGAGACACCGACGAAAAAATCCTCCGGCAACGAGGACCACACCATTTATTTCAACGAGGGCAACACCACTCTCAGCGCCGCCGAAAGGGAGAAAATCGACCTTTGCGCTCGCACCATCCGGCGCTACGGAAGCAAGGTGGAAGTCACCGTGATCGGATACGCCGGGGCCGAGGGCTCGCCCGATCAGAACGAGCGACTCAGCGCCGGACGCGCCGACGCGGTGCGGGAGAGGCTGCTTCAGAAAGGTGTCTCCCAGAGCCTCGTCACCGTGCGCGGGGCCGGACAGGACCGCCGTTTCACCGATCGAAAAGCCTTTCGCGTCGAAATGATCGTCGCGCCCGTCGCCGTCGCCGAAGCTGTCAACTGAGATGACCCCATGGCCCCGGTTCCCCCTTCCGCCCCGTTCCTCGCGGAACTCTCTTTTCCCGGCGGAATATCCTTTCTCGAAGAGGGGGAACTGAGCGGATGGCCCCACCTCGTCGCCTGCGCCGCCGTTTTCCTGACCCTGGGAATCGTCATCGGCTACTTCATCTGGAGAAAGGGCCAGTTGCAGACCCTCGACGTCGAAACCGAAGCCCGGAAGACCGGGGAAGACCTCGCCGCGCTGCGCGAGGATCTGGAATTGGAAAACCTCGAATTGGGGGTGGAGGAAGTCAGCCCAACTTCCAGTCTCCGCGATAGGGGAGGGACATGAGTTTTTTCTGGGCGTCCTCATTGCCGACGATTTGTTCCGCCGCGGGATCCCATCGCACCGGTCCGCCGATGGTGTGGGAGAGATAGGCGAGGTGTCCGGGAGTGATGGAGCGATGCCCGGTCTCGGCGTTGGCGATGGTGTCCTCGCGGGAGAGGACGCAGTCGATGAAGTTGCGCTGATGGCCCGGGGTTGGGTAGGCTTTCCACTCGCCCGCCACGAAATCGGGAGCCAGCCAGGCGGGATTCGAGGCCTCGATCTTGCCGCGATTGACGTAGACCCAACCGTCTTCGCCGATCCATTTCGTGCCCATGGTGAGGCGGGAGGACATCACGACCTCGATGTCGCCCTCGTATTTCGAAATCACGTCATAGCTCATCGGCGCGTCGTAGAGCTCCGTCGTCGGATAGACCCAGTTTTTCGCATCCACTGAAACGGGACCACTTTTGTCCATGCCGAGCCCCCAGTGGGCGATGTCGTTGTGGTGTCCGATCCAGTCCATCAACTG
>JAAYAT010000086.1 GCA_012719225.1 Verrucomicrobiaceae bacterium | reverse complement strand
GCAACTTGAATTGCAGCGAATGCACCGTTTTCCGTTATACCGCCGATTTCCCGGGACGACGACTCGCGATACCGGTTCGTACACAGAGAGCGCGCTCATTGCCAAATCACAGAATCCGTCAGGCCTGGTCGGACGACTTGTCTCTTGACGGCGCTTCCCCCACTTTCACAAAGGAGTAGATCGCGCTTCCCGCTGCGACCGTTTTCAGTTCGCCGCTGGCGGGTTGGAGACCTTTGTCTTTGGAGTGGGTGAACAAGACGATGGCACCTTCATTGTTGGCGACAAAGTCGGCATAGGTGAACTGATCGGAAATCGTGGTCTTTTTCACCTTGTATCCCTCCTGGAGCAGCGTCTCGAGACGGCGGTATTTCGGCCTGTCCGGGAAAAGAATCCTGCCGCGCATCCGGGAGGAGACGGATTTGGTGTGGTGGGCGTCGTCATCGGTTGGGGCGACCTGCCAGATGTTGGCCGAGCCGAAGAGGTGATTGTATTCCCTCGCCGCGAGGCTGTTGACCTCGTCGTTCGGCGTGGCGGCGACGAGTTGTCCGATGCGGCTGAAGTCGATCTCTTCCTCGACGTAGTCCGACAGGATGTTGGCGTGTTTGGCAGGCAACCCCTCCATTTTCGCGGCGCTGACGTTGGCGAAGTTGGTGTCGAGCAGAAGAACCTCGTGGCCGTCGTCGTAGAGGGCTTTCGCGATGGCGCGGGTCCAGTGACCGGACCCGGCGAAAAGGACGCCGGTGGGGTTCTTGGTGGCCAGTCCGAGACGGTTGGCGAGGGGGGAGGCCAGCAGTCCGTAGAAGGCGACCGTGCCGATGATGATGATGAACATGACGGGGACCGCGTTCTGCATCTGTGCGGCGATCTCCGGGGTGATGATTTCGTCCATCCCGGGGCGATGGGCGGCGTGTTGCATCTCGAGGGCGAAGATCGAAGTCACCGCCGCGGCGACGACCCCGCGGGGCGCCATCGCGGCGAGAAAAACGCGTTCTTTCCTCGTGGTCTGCCTGGAGAACAGATTGGCGATGAAGATCGAGGCGGGGCGGACCACGAGAATCAGGAGGAGCAGGAGTAGCACTCCGTCGCGGGCGGCGCGGGCGAGATCGTCCGTGGCGATGTTTCCTGAAAGCACGAGGAAGAGGATGGAAATGATGAGGAGTCGGAGGTTCTCCTTGAACTCCAGAATGCGTTTTACCGAAACCGATTTTTGGTTCGCCAGGGTGATGCCCATCACGGTGACGGTGAGCAGTCCGGACTCCGGCGTGAAGTGATTGGAAACGGTGTAGGCGACCGCGACCGCCGAGATGATGAAAACCGTGTGAAGAAAGTCGGGGATGAGGTGGTGTTTGAAGAGGTATTCGATGATCTTGGTGATCAGGAACGCCGACAGTCCGCCGACCACGAGGGTGGTGGCGATGGTGTGGAAAAGGGTGGTTTTGGTGCTTTGCCAGTCTCCCGAGATGGCGGTTTGAAAGGCCAGCACCGCGAGGATCGCGCCGATGGGATCGACCACGATTCCCTCCCAGCGGAGAATCGCGGCGACTTTTTTGGCCGGTTTGACATGGTGGAGGAGCGGTCCGATGACGGTGGGGCCGGTGACCACCAGGATCGATCCCAGGATGGTGGCGACGCGCCAGTTCCAGTGGAAGAAGAAAATGCCGATGGCGGAGATCAGGACGAAGGAAACCAGCACTCCCACGCTGCACAAACGCAGCACCGGGGTGCCGCTCTCGCGGAGGTCGGAGAGCTTCAAGGTCAGGCCTCCTTCAAAGAGGATCATCGCGACGGACAGCCCGATGATCGGCAGTAGCAGATTCTCCGTCTGGGCGGCGTCGAGATGGTTGTCGCTGCTGATGCCAAAGAGGACTTTGGCACCGAATCCGAAAACGAGCAGCAGCAGAATGGAGGGAACCTTGCCTCTCCAGGCGAGCCATTGCGCGATGATTCCCAGCCCCAGAATGACGGTGAGATACGTGCCGAAGGAGATGGTGGAAAAATCAAGCAGGGGAAGGGAGTCGGACATGGCGCTCTGGTTTTAAAGGGCGGGCGGCGAGGCGGCGGAAGCCTCCAGCCGGGCAATGATGGCATCGACGTCGTAGACACAGCCTCCCCAGGTCCCGCCGCTGACGTTCTGCAGGGCGGCCCAGAGGCGGGTGTCGTCGGGCACGTTGGGGAGAGGCCGCAGTTTTTCGTTGGCGGGGCGGGCTAGGAGTTCCGCGAGGTCGCCGAGGTAGTCGATCGATCCGGTCAGTCCGCGGCAGTCGATCCGGATGCGGATGCGGTCGCCGTCGCGCACTTTGCCGATGGGGCCGCCGGCCCAGGCTTCGGGGGAAAGGTGGCCGACACAGGCACCGGTGGAGACTCCGGAAAAACGACCGTCGGTGAGGAGGGCGACGTGTTTGCCCCAGGGCAGGTGTTTCAGGGCGATGGTGAGCTGGGCGGTCTCGGGCATGCCGCATCCGATCGGACCGAGACCGATCAGGACCATGACGTCGCCCTCCCGGATGCGGTCGGGTCCGGTCGATTTCACGGCGGCGATGGCGTCCGGTTCGGAGGCGAAAACACGGGCCGGACCCTCGTGCAGGTAGATTCCGTTGGCGTCCACTTTTTCGGGATCGATCGCGGTGGATTTGATGACGGACCCGTCGGGGGTGAGATTGCCGCCGGGGAAAGTGACGGTGGAGGTGAGTCCGCGCGAGGCGGCCGCTGCGGGGGACATGATGACATCGTCGGGATCGATTCCGTCGAGTTGGGTGAGTTTGGCGCGGAGGCGCTGACGGCGCTCCGACTTTTCCCACCAGTCGAGGTTGTCCCCCAGGGTTTGGCCCGAGACGGTGAGGGCGTCGAGTTGCAGCAGACCGGCCTCGCGGAGGTGGAGCATCACCTCGGGGACGCCTCCGGCGAGAAACACCTGGACGGTGGCGAAGTGTCGGGGGCCGTTGGGCAGGGCGTCGACGAGGCGGGGGACGAGGGCGTTGACGCGACGCCAGTCTTCCACGTCGGGTCGGCGGATTCCCGCCTGATGGGCGATGGCGGGGAGGTGCATGATGAGATTGGTCGATCCGCCGAAGGCCGCGTGGACTGCGAGGGCGTTGGCGAAAGCGGCCTCGGTGAGAATGTCCCGGGTGACGATGCCGCGCTTTTCCAGGGTGACGACGGCGGCACCGGAGCGGCGCGCCATGTCGCGCCAGATGTCCGCGCCCGAGGGAGCGAGGGCCGAATGTGGCAGTGTCAGTCCGAGCGCTTCGGCGACGACCTGGCTGGTCGCGGCGGTGCCGAGAAACTGGCATCCGCCTCCGGGAGAGGCGCAGGCCCGGCAGCCCGCCTCGGCGGCGTCGGCGTAGCTGAGCGTTCCCTGGGCGTAGCGGGCCCCTATCGTCTGGATGCGACCGAGATCTTCGTCGGTGTCTTCGCTCAGCAAAGTGACCCCGCCGGGAACGAGCACGGTCGGGAGATCGTGCATCGAGGCGAGGGCCATCGTCATCGCGGGCAGACCCTTGTCGCAGGTGGCCACGCCGACGACTCCCTTGCGGGTGGGAAGGGAACGGATCAAGCGGCGGTAGACGGTCGAGGCGTCGTTGCGGTAGGCGAGGGAATCCATCATGCCGTCCGTGCCCTGGGTGCGTCCGTCGCAGGGGTCGCTCACGAAACCGGCGAAAGGGACCCCGCCGAGACTGGTGATCGTCTTGGCGACCTCTTCCATCAACAGCCCCACTTCGAAATGTCCGGTGTGGTAGCCGAGGGCGACCGGTTTGCCATCGGGCCGACGGATCCCGCCCTGGGTGCTGAGGATGAGATAATCCCCGCCGCCGACCTTGTCCGCCGCCCATCCCATGCCGACGTTTTGCGTCCAGCCGAAGAGGTGGCCGCTCGGGTCGGTCGCGAGTTGCTCGCGGGTGAAGGGGAGCACGCCGGAGGGGCCGGGGGCTTTGGTGCGGAGGGTGAAGATGGATTCGTCGCCGGAGTCGAGGAGAGGGGACATGGGGGGGAGTGAAAAGTGAAAAGTGGGAAAGTAGCTAAACAGCAAAAAAGCTAACAGCTAAACAGCTTCCCCCCTACACTTTTTCTACGGTGTTTGTCAGGGTTCCGATGCCTTCGATGGTGATGGCGATTTCGTCTTTTTCCTCCAGGGTGAAATCGGGGTCGGGGACGATTCCGGTGCCGGTCATGAGATAGACGCCGTGTCGGAAATGATTGGAACGGAAAAGATACGCGGCGAGTTCTTCGAAGGAGCGCTTCATCTGGGCGAGGGAGGTTTCGCCGGAAAACACTTCTTCGCCGCGGCGGGTGATGGCGATCGCGATGCCCGTTTCGGGAGCAGGGGCGTCGGCGACGACGAGACAGGGTCCGAGGGCGCAGGCACCGGTGTAGTTTTTCGCCTGGGGCAGGTAGAGCGGATTCTCGCCCTCGATCGAGCGGGAACTCATGTCGTTGCCGATGGTGTGGCCGAAAATTTTGCCCTCGCTGTTTATCGCGAGGGTGAACTCGGGTTCGGGCACGTCCCAGGTCGAGTCGCGGCGGATCCCGACGTGATCGAGATGCCCCCGCGTCCGCGCGGCGGTGGCCTTGAAAAACAGCTCGGGGCGGGGGGCTTCGTAGACCTTGTCGTAGAAGATGTCACCGCCCGCAGTTTCGGCTTCCTCCATCCGCGCGGTGCGGCTGCGGAAGTAGGTCACTCCGGCGGCCCAGACCTCCTGGTCGCCGAGGGGGGCGGCAAAGGGGATGTCGGGATTGAAGGAAACCTCGTTTCCGGCATCGTCATATACCACCGCGACATAGGCGGCGGGATCGGACGAGGTGAACAGTTCGTTGAAGGAGAATCCGCTCTCGACATGTCGGAAGAGTCCAGGGGCATCGGAACTTTCGAGAAACACGGCGGCGGAGGTTTTGAAAATTCGAAATGACATCCCGCCGATCATAGCAAAAAACGCGGGCAGCGCCAGCTTCCATCGACAGCGATTCCGAAGGGATTTTTTTCGTGAGGCTTGGAGGCCTTTGATGGCGGAGGATTCGGCCTCCCTCGGGTTCCGGCGGTGACTGGGCATTTTCGCATTTGTCACCAGGCTGATTTTTCGCTTGATATCTGATATATTATT
>JAAYAT010000085.1 GCA_012719225.1 Verrucomicrobiaceae bacterium | reverse complement strand
GGCTCAGAGTGCTGTGCGCAGGGCGCGGGCTTCGGACAGAAAGCTGAGGAGGCGATCCCTGTCAAGGGTGTCGAGGGTTTCTTTCCACATTTCGAGTTCGCGGATGAGTTCGCCGAGTTGTTCGGAAACAGCGAGGTGATTGTCGGAAAGGATCCCGGCCCACATGGCTTCGGGGCCGCCGGCGACCCGGGTGGTGTCGCGGAATCCACCGCCACTGAGCGGAGCGGCTTCGGGGATGCGACCGAGGACGGAGCGCGACAGGGCGGCGGCGACGAGGTGGGGCAGGTGGCTGATGGCACCGACGAGTTCATCGTGCCGCTCTGGCGGGAGCAGGGTCACGACTCCGCCGAGGGATTCCCAGAAATCCCGGAGTCGCCGCAGGGGGGCATCGTCGGGGTCGCCGTCCTCGGTCGGAGTGAGGATGACCGCCGCTTTCTCGAAGAGGTCCGCCTCGGCGAAGCACAGTCCCTTTTTTTCGGACCCGGCCATGGGGTGGCTCCCGATGAAAACGCCCCCGCGAGAGGTCACCAGAGGAGCGATCTCCCGCACCACGGTGGTCTTGACGCTGCCGACATCGGTCACGAGCACGCGGGAACCCGGGGGGAAAGCAGGCATCCGGGCCACCACTTCCGCCATGTTCCCCGTCGGCATGGCGAGAAGGAGACAATCGGCTCCGGCGATGACTTCGGTCACCTCGGTGGAGGCGGAGTCGACGAGTCCGGGCGTGGCGAGAAGCTCGGCGACGACTTCAGGACGGCGCGCCCAAGCGCTCAGGCGCACGCCGGGACATTTCGCCCGTACCGCCCGCAGGACCGACCCTCCGATGAGACCGGGGCCGAGAACCGCGACGTGACGAAACGGCTGTCCCTTGTCCGCACTCAGGGAACTTTGAAGTAAATTTTCTTCCCGGGATTGTTGGGATCCGGGATCTGGACCTGGGTGCCGCGCTTGAGCGGTTCCCCCGTGGGTTTTTGCGAAGAATCGTATTTCTCAATGGAAATCGGGCCGAGTGCGGCGTTCGCTCCCGGCAGCGTCACCACGAGCGGATTGCCGGGCACGGCGTTGGCGTAGGGCATCTCCGAAGCCGAGGGAGGGGTGTTCGCGGCCGGTTTGGGTTCGGGCTCGGTTGGCTTGGGCGTATCGATCTCCCGCACGTCGCGCATCCCCGGGGCGGGGGCGGGACCGGGAGCGGGCGGCGTCGCATCGGCGGACCCGGGTGCCGCATTGGCCCCGTTGTAGCCGAAACGTCCTCCAGCTCCCTCCGGCGGGGCGGGAATTTCACTTCCGGGTGCCTGTCCGTACTGGGCCGGCGGAACCGGAGCGGGTGCCTGGGGCGGAGGCGGCTGGTTCCGGCTTTTGCAACCAATGGCCAGAGTGGCGAGTCCCGCCGACAAAAGCATGGAACGGTGGAAGGAGGAGTTCATAACATGCGGGGTTATTACAGGTTCGCAAGAGATTAGAAAAAGTTTTACGCTTTTCAAGAGGTAAAATACCCTCAAATCAAAACAGTGCGAATAAAAACCGGGAATTAAGAAGTGCGAAAGAATAGTTTTGGTCAAATATTCTAAAAAATAATTTCCATAAAACCGCCTCTGCGGGATCAGTTTTTCTCCTCTTCCCCGGACGCCAGTGTGCGGAATTCTCCGCCGGTGCCCCGGACGATGCGAGCCCATTCCTTGGCGTCGTTGTCTTTGGGTTCGAAGGCCACGAAATGCAGCGGCACCTTTCCTCCGGGCCCCTCGCCGAGAGCTTCCACGGCCTCTTTGATCTTGTCGTAGGGGATGTTTTTGAACCCGCCCTCGGGACGCCATTGAAAACTCGCGTCGCTGATCAGGAAAACGACATCGGGTCGCATCGCGGCGGCCCGCTCCAGCACTCCGACGACGCCGGTGAGATTGCTCACGACGGATTTCGAAGCGGAACTCATCGTCCCGCTGGTGACCCATTTGTCGGCGACCCACCGCATGGCGAGTTCCTTGTTCCCCGCGGTCGCGGCGATGAGTTCTTCGGTGAAGGGCATGTAGTTGCCGGTGAATTGAATCAGCGAAAACCGGGAGACGATCGGGAGGGTCTCGATCAAACGGATGGTTTCCTCCTGAATGCGTTCGAGGGGGATGCCCGCTTTGTTCGCCTTGTTCACGACGCTGGCGGAGACATCGAACAACAGCAGGATGCGCTGGCCCTCCGCCCTCACCCCGAAAAAATCCATCCCCGTCCCGGTGCCGCCGCCGCCGCGGAGACCGTCGCCCAGACCGGAACCGAGCGCGGCGCTCCCGACGAGGTTGTCGACCTGATCCGAGATGAGTTCCGAGGGATCGAGGGGGAGCATCTGGTCCAGATCGACCCTCGGGAGATCGGGCAGGGCGAAATCGACCGGCCGGGTGCTGATGAGTTTGTCGTGGAAAACCGGTTTCGGGGCCATGGCCTCGTGCCGGGCCACGTTCAAGTTGTGCTCGGGCGTCTTCGGCGGGATCCGGACGACCTTTTTCATCTCGAAACGCGCCTCGGGACGGGTGAAATGCTTCGCCACTGTCCAGAGACCGAAGAGGAAGAGGGCGATGAGGTGGACCACGACGCTGCCGAAGAGGATGGAACCGATCAGGGCGCGCCGTTCAGCTTTCCTCGTCGCCTCTTTGGTGGCGGGGGATTTTTTCCGACGCTTCTTTTTCACCGGTGGCGGTTTCGGCGGCGGCACGGGGTCGAGGGACAGGGAAATCTCACTCATCTCCCCCTCCCGCGAAAGAAACTCCCTCGATCCCCGCTTCGGCGCAGGCGTTGAGGACATCGACGAGCCGTTGATGTGGTACCGTGTCGTGCGGCGCGAGGGTGACGAGGGCGTCGGTCCTGGCATTCTCCGCCGAGAGCCGGAAACGCTCCAGCACCGCGCGCAACTCGGGCAGGGAGGAACTCGTCGGCGAGTCGAGGGACTGCTCGTTGAGCACGATCCCGCCGTCCGGTTCGATGATGACGCGGGCCTCGTCGGGAATGTCCACGACCTCCTCCTGCGCGACCTGACCGGGCAAGCCCATGGGAATGTCGTACTCGGGCACGACTGGTTTCGCCGCGACCATGAAAAAGACGAGAAGGAGGAAAACCATGTCGATCATGGGCGTCATCTGCATCTCCACTGTCCCCGAATGGCGTTTGCGCTTTCGTCTCATTTTGTTTTTTATTCAGGAAGCGACCCTGTTGGGTGTCGGACCCGACCCTCTTGCTTTTTTGTCATTCACCGTGGACGCCGAAGATGAGATCGATCGCCCCCGCCTCGGCGGCCATTTCCACGAACTCGCGAATTTTTTTGGACGGGGTTTCCCGATCCGCTCGCAGATAGACCTGTAGGGGAGGAAAATCGCGGAATTTGAGCTTGAGGTGCGCGAGCAGTTCCTCGGTCGTGGCCGGACGGTCGCCGATGTGGTAGTTGCCCCCGGCATCGAGATGGATGACGTCGCGCTCGATTTTTTCGGGTTGGGCCGCGCTGAGGGCGACGGGGAGCCGCACCGGGACGCTCAGTTCCTGCTCGGTGATGCGCTGGGTCACCATGAAAAAGATGAGCAGGAGAAACGTCATGTCGATCATGGGCGTCATCTGGAAGCTCACCTCGTCGAGCGGGCGTTTGCGGCGGCGGGTCATGGGACTCAAGTGGTGGCGGGTTCGGGGCCGGTGGAGTCGTCGGCGGAGGTTTCGGGCGGGGGCTCACCGACGGCTTCAGACGGTGGATCGGCGGCGCCCTGCAGCCGGATTTCTCCCGAGAGAATGTCGATGGCGAAGCTGACGTGTTTTTGCACCGTCGCCATCACCCCCTGGAGTTTGTCCCGGAAAAAGAAATAAAAGAACATCGCGGGAATGCCCACGATGAGACCTCCCGCGGTGGTCACCATCGCGATTTTGATCCCGGCGGCGAGTTCCTTGGCGTCGCCGCTCGTCGTAGCGAGGGTGTCGAAGGCCACGATCATGCCCCAGACGGTGCCGAGGAGACCGATCATCGGAGAGAGGGTGGCGAAAATATTGAGGTAGTTGACCCAGACCATCTGGCGGTGCTCTTCCTCGTCGAGGGCTTCGGCGGCGGCGTCGATCATGCTCGCCTTGTTGGCGAGATCGCGCTCGAAGTTCACCTTGAGCAGGGCACCGGTCATGACCCGCGCGTAGCTCGCGGGATTGCCCTGACAGATATTGTAGGCCGCCACGACATCGTGCGAAGCCATCGCGGCGTTGACCGGATCGACGAGGGAGGGAGGTGCCATCTTCTTCCGGGAGATCTGGATGAAACAATACACGGAGACGGCGATGGTCCCGATCGAGCAGACGAGGAGCACGTGCATGAACCCGCCGCCCTGACGGTAGAGGTCGAGGGCCGAGACATTTTCCTCCACGCCGGGGGGATCGGGTGCCTCCGTCGGTGGAGGGGTCTCCTGCGCGAGGGCGGCTCCGCCGAGGAGCGGTCCGCTGAGGAGGAGAAGCGGGAAAAACAGAGAGGCGAGGCGTTGCCGAAGGCGGGGAAATATCATGGCGGTTTTTTCAGGGGGGTGCGGGTTCGGTCGAGGGTGAGGAGTGGGTCTCGAGCAGGGTTTTCGCCTCTGCTGAGAAAGTCGTCGCGGGATAGAGATGGATGAGATCCTCCCAGCGGGCGCGGGCGGATTCGATCTCACCGGCGAAGAGGAACAAGCGCGCCGCTCCGGCGAGTCCCCGCGCCGCCGCTTCCTCGTGTGTCGCGTGAAAAAGATGCGGCCAGAGAAACAGGTCGAGGGCGCGATGGTAGAGTTGGTTCCGCTCGGGGCGGACCTCGTCGTCCTCCTCCCAGCGGGGATGTTCCTCCTGCAGCGCCTGGAGCTTTTGGAAATCGGCGGTGGCGAGGAGGTATTTCACTTCGATGAGCAGTCCGGCGTCCTCGGTTTGGGAGGCGAGTCGGCGCGCTTCGACCGTCGCGGTTGCGAGATCGCCGAGGGCCATGAGTGCGCGCAACCGCCCTTGCTTCGCGAGGACGACATCCGCGGGTGCCCAGGCCCGCTCGATGATGCGGTCGAAAATCGAGAGCGCCCGGGGCGCGGCCGCGTCGGGGGACTCGCGCAGGAGCGCTTCGGCATAGGCGATCCCGTAGGCGGCGGTGCGGGAGCGGGGCCGATGGAGGTGGGGAAACGAGAGGTCCCACCAGACTTGCAACTCCGCGGCGGTGGCTTCGTGCCGCTTCTCAAAGAAGGCCGCTTCTCCTTCCCGGAAATCGAATTCGATGTACTCGATCCGCTCGGCGGGGACGGTTCGTCGCGCGGAACCGCCGGCCGTGCCGGGAGGGGGAGGCAGGGAAAAATTCACGAGGGTATCGGTGAGGGCTTCGACCCGGCAAGCGATGGATTCGCCGGTCTTGAGGTAGAGAATGTCCTGCGCCGGGAGCGCGGTGAGGGAGGAGGCGAGGATCGCTCCCGTCGCCGGAACCAATCGCAGGGCTTTCATAGGGCGGCCTCCTTGGAGCTTTCGGGGGTGTCGGGGCTATCGGGGGCGGATTCCGATGCCGGGAAATTTCGCCGCAGCGAGGCGATCCGCTCGGCGGCCTTGGCGGTTTCGTCGAAGGCACGGAGATCCTCCCGTCCGGCGAGTTCTTCGTAGGTCTCGAGGGCCTCGCGCTCCAGCCGAAGTTTTTCGAGGGACTGCCCTCTCGCCCAGTAGGCCTTGGCGTTGAGTTCGGAGAATTTTCCGTAGGCCACATACAAGCGCTCGAAATAGACGATCGCCTTCTTGTGGTCGTCCCCCGCGACGTAGGAGCGTCCCAGATGCAGGAGCGCCTCCGCTTTGACCGCCGCCGTCACGCCGGTGGTTTTGAGAGTGGATTCGAGGGTCTCGCGGGCGGCGCGCGGTTGTCCGGTGGTGTCGTAGAGGGCGGCCAGTTTCAGGCGCACTTCGCCGAGTCGTCGGGAAGCGGCGGTCTCGCGTTCGAAGCGGGTGTAATAGGCGATCGCTTTGTCGGTGTCGCCCTCGGCGGCGGCGATGTCACCGAGGGCCAGGTAGATGCGATCGCGCCCGGGGGTGCGGGGATGCCACTTGCGGATGTCGGTGAAAAGGGTTTTGGCGCTGAGGGAGTTTCCAGATTCGAGGAGGGCTTCGGCCACGTCTATGGCAATGACAGGATCGTGGATTTTCGGATCGACCCACTTCGCGATGTCGAGCAATTCGATGCGTCCGGTGCGGGGTCCGGTGTTTCCCGCGACGAGGGATTTGGCCCATCCCGCCCGCAGCGCGAGGGTGAGTTTTTTCTCCGCGGCGGCGCGGGCCTTGAGGAGTTGCAAGCGCCTGAGGAGTTCCTCGCTCCCGTCGCCGCTTCCGGAGGGGTAGACTTTGGGGAGTCCGGCGAAGAGATCGGTCATACTGGTTCGCTCGGGATCGTCGCCGAGTGCTTCGATGGTTTCCCAGTAGATGCGGCGGGCTTCCTCCGGCTCGCCTTCCCGGGTGTGGGTCCAGCCGATCCAGTAGACGGCTTCGGGAAGCCGGGGGCTGTCGGGATGCTCCGCCACGAAGGTCTCGAAATGCTCCCGCATCGTGGGGATTTCCTCCAGCAACTTGTAGGCGTTGCCCTGCTTGAACCAGGCGTCCTCAAAAAATCGCCGCGATTCGGGGCGGACTTTTTGGTAGGCGGCGAAGCCCTCTTCGATGCGTCCTTCGCCGAGACAGGCATCGCCGATGAGGAGGTGGGCTTCGTCGGTGAAGGGATCGCCTGGATAGTCGGCGGCGAAGGTTTCGAGGAGGCGGATGGCTTCCTCATATTCGGCGAGGGAGAAGGTGCACACCGCGATGCGGAAAATCGCCTCTTTTTTGTATTTTGGCAGGTCGTAGCGATTCAGGTGGGTTGCGAGATGCTCGCGGGCTTCGGCGTAGAGCCCGGAAAAGGAGTAGGTCATGCCGGTCCAGTAGTCGGCGTCCTCGACCATAGCCGATTCGGGATGGAGACGCCGCACCTGATCGAATTGATAGAGGGCGCCGTCGCTGTCGTCCTGCTGCAAGTAGAGAAATCCTTGCATGAAGATCGCCTTCGCAGCGAAGGGATCGTCGGGAAAGCGATCCACGAGATCTCCGTAGGCAAGTTGCGCGGCCTGGTGCCGCTGGTCCTCGCGGAGAGCTTCGGCTTTGAGGAAAAGCACCGTGGCGAGGGAGGGACCGTCGGCCCCGAAGACTTTCTCATACCGTTCCGCCGCCCGCACCGCCCGGGGCCAGCGCCGCACTTCCATCCAGCATTGGATCTGTGCGAGGGAGGCCTTTTCCACGATGGGATCGGGAGGCATCGAGGCGAGCATCTCCTCCATGACAAGGGCCGCCTCGGTGTAGCGTCCCAGTCCCTGATAGGCCATCGCGAGGCGCAAGCGCAGGGCGGAGTCGAAATTCTCGATGGCCGAGAAATTCGCCAGCTCGCGTTCGACGCGTTTCAGGATGGTCTGGAGCTGGAAGACCATGCCCCGGGTGTTGGGGCGTTGTTCCAGGACGGCGATGCGCTCCTGAATTTCTTCGATTTTCGCGTTTTGATAGTCCAGCAATCTCGCCGAGGGCCAGATGAGTTGGAGAGCGGTGATCGCCGGATAATAGCGCTCTTCTTCGAGAAAGGACGCCCCGAGCTGCAAGGCGAGGGTCTGAAAACTGATCACCTGGGTCATCTGATCCATTTGCTGGTGTTCGCGGCGCAGCACCGCGAGGGCCTGATCGGGTTGGTCTGCCTCGATGCGGGCGTAGAGTTCCAGCACGACGGCGCGGCTCGCCGCTTCGGGCGCGGTTTCCCGGTAGTGGGGGAGTTGTCCCTCGAGGAAATCGGCCGCCGCCTCGGGGAAACCCTGCTGGAGGTAGAGTGTCGCGAAGAGGAGGAGCGCCTCGTATCGCTTGACGGCATCGTGCCCCTCGTTCGCCCAGTATTCGCCGAAGGCGCGTTGCGCGGGGACGAGTTCCCCCGCTTGCATCAGGCAGATCGCCCGCCAGAACCGCAGTTCGTCGGCGAGGGCGAAGTCGATCTCCGGGTCGGTCAGCGACTCGTCGATCCATCCGCGGGCTTCGGCGAATTTCTTCAGGCCGACCTTGCTGATCGCGAGGAGCGGGCGATGCAGGCGGACCGCTTCCTCCGCCTCGGCGGCGGTGCCGTAGTCGGCCATGAATGTTTCGAGCGCCTCCTCCGCCACCGCGAAATCATTGGCGGCAAAGGCGGTCCGTCCGCGCTCGAGAAGTTCGGCGGGTCCCTCGGCGGCGAGATCGGGTCCGGCGGGGAGGTCGTCGGGATTGTCCTGACAGTACAGCGGAAGCGTGACAAAAAGCCATAGAAAGAGAAGCGCTTGGGTGAATCCGGCCATCAGTTTCAACGGGTCGCTGTATCCCGTGAAAAATCTGATAGGAATCCCGCGCGATGGTCAACCGTAAACGAAAAAATATTTTCTCACCCGATTCGGAGGACGCCGGGAAAAAACCTATCCGGGTCTTCTGACGTCAAAGAAAAGAACACCGGCTGGGAGCCGATGCTATCGGACGCCTGTCAGGCGCACCATTTCTGCAGCTTTTCCACGATAGGGGGGACGTGTTCGTAGGGATCGCCCGCCTCTTCGAATTCCAAGACCACGTACCCCGCGTAGCCGCTGTCGCGGAGAATCTTGACGACGCGTTCGAGATCGGCGGGGACTTTTTTCTTGGTTCCCTTCACCCGGATTTCGGTCTTGATCTGGACGTTGACCGCGTAGGGCGCCGAGGCGGCCATCTCGGCGTAGACATCGTCGGCGATGAAGTTGCCGCTGTCGAGATTGACTCCGACCCAGGGACTTTCGACTCCGCGCACGATGCGAAGGAGTCGGTCGGCGGTGGCGATGCTGTCGTGGTTTTCAATGCCGAGAAAGACGCCTTTTTGCTCCGCGTGGACGGCGCTCTCAGCGAGGGCTTCGATCGCATTCCGCTCGGCGTCCTCGGGACTGACGCCCTTGGGATGGACGCCAGCGAAGACGCGGATGTGCGGCGCTCCCATCAGGGCGGCGTAATCGATCCACTGCTTCACATGGACGATCTGCTCGGCGCGTTCGGGTGCCTCCCGGGGATGGGAAAAATTATTCCCCACCGCCGTTCCAGAAATCTGCACGCCGTTGAGATGGGCGATGCGGCGGCAGTCGGTGAAGTGGGAGGCTTCGCAATCCGGCGGGAAAAAGTAGCTCGTCAGTTCGGCCCCCTCGATGCCGAGGCGGGCGCAGTATTCGAGGAAGGCGGGCATGTCCATGGCCTTGTCGCCCGCCGCGTATTTTGGATTTTTCTTGCCCCGGGAATATTCGAAATAATTTCGGAACGAGTAGGCGGCGAGACCGACGTGGAGCCCTTTCCCGATGCGGGGATACGGGTCGGAGACGGCGAGAAGTGACGAGACGGGGGCGAGGCCGAGCCCGAGGGCTCCGGTCATCCAGGATCGACGGGAGATGTTCATAGCGGCGGAAGGATAGACCCATCTCTCCCGCGGGGAGAAGAGAAAATTTCCCCGCGTCTCCGTCCCGACGCACTCGCGGGGCTACGCCCGCTCGCCGTATCCGCGCGGATGCTGCACATGCCAGTCCCAGGCGGTTCGGACGATGGATCGGAGGTCGGGATGGCGGGGGCTCCACCCCAATTCCTCGCGGATGCGGTAGCTGTCGGCGATGAGGGTCGCCGGATCCCCGGCGCGGCGCGGCGCGATCTCGGCGGGGATGACACGGCCGGTCACTTCGCGGACGGTCTCGACGACTTCTTTCACGCTGAAGCCGTTCCCGTTGCCGAGATTAAAATGGAGCACCTCTTTTTCCCGCAGGGCCTCGAGGGCGAGGATGTGGGCCGAGGCGAGATCCTCGACGTGGATGTAGTCGCGCACGCAGGTGCCGTCGGGAGTGGGGTAGTCGTCGCCGAAGATCTTGATGCTCTCCCGCTGTCCCAGCGCGACCTGGATCACGAGGGGGATGAGGTGGGTCTCGGGATCGTGGTCTTCGCCCTTGCTGGGAGTGCAACCGGCGGCGTTGAAATAGCGGAGCGCGGCATAGCGCAGGCCTTTGGTGCGGTGCGCCCAATGGAGGATGCGCTCGACGAAAAATTTCGATTCCCCGTAGGGACTGCCGGGGACGATGCGCTCCGTCTCGGCGATGGGGATGGTCTCGGGTTCGTCGAAGAGATTCGCCGTGGAGGAGAGGATGAAACGCTCCACGCCGTGCGCGATGGCCGAGTCGATCAGATGAATGGCGTTCGAGACATTTTCGCCGAGATATTTGAAAGGGGACTCGACCGACTCGCCGACGAGGGAATAGGCGGCGAAGTGCATGATCGAGTCCGGCGAAAACGTGCCCATCGCGTAATCGACGGCCGCTTTGTCCGCGAGGTCGGCTTCGAAGAAAACCGCCTGAGGATTCACTGCGGCCCGATGTCCCATGTAGAGATTATCGAGGACGGCGACTTCGTGTCCGGCGGCGAGGAGCGCATCGACGGCGACACTTCCGATATAACCGGCTCCGCCGGTGACGAGTACTTTCATGGGGAAAACGGGAAAACCGGAGCCACCACGGCTGGGAAAAGGCGGCGGGCCGGGAACATTCCGGCACGGAGCGCGGGAGCGCAACCGATAACCCGCGCCACCGGGGATCGGTCCCTACCGTTGCCACATCATGCCAGCAGGGGGGCCTCGGCGGGCCGGAACACGATCAGTCCCATATTGGTCGATTTTTCCCGCAGGTAGGTCGAGATGCGCTTGTCGACGACACAACAGCGTCCTTTGCTCCGCGAGGACGTCGCGTGCATGAAGCGGCAGGTGGCGCCGTCGCGTTTGGCGAGACCGACGTGCGAGGTGTAGCACGAATGCCAGTTGGTCGCGACCGCGAGAACATCGCCGTCCTGCAGGCGGGATTCGATCCCGGCGACTTTGGATCGGGGAATGTAGGTCACTGGCAGGGCCGAGACCTTGGCCTCGACCTCGGCCATGCCCGGACGGAGCGAGGGATTGTTGCGGAGGTAGCGATAGGATTTCCAAGAGGCCTGCATTTCCTTTACATTCCGTCGCACCGGGACTCCGCCGAGCGCGGCGGTGACATTTTCCCCGAGGCCCCGGCTCTCGTTGTTGGCGAAAACCTCCTCCAGGTGATGCATGCGGCTGAGGTAGCTGCCGGTGCAGCGTCCGTCGCGGTAGCGCTCCAGCTCGATGTAGTGCAGCAGGGCTTCGCGCGACCAGAGCGCGGGAGGGTTCTTGACGAGGCGGGAGAGGGCGAGGGAGGCCTCGTAAAAAGTCCAGCAATCGAGGCATTCGAAGTTCACCGAAGGGGACTCGATCTTGTCGTCGATCTCCAGCGTGTAGTTGCCGTAGGGGATTCCGAGGAGCGCCTCGCCGGCCGTGACGGTGCGCTGTCCGATGGGCTGGCTCGCCCAGTTTTCTTTCTTTGCCTGCTCGCAGATGCGGCGGAATTTGTCCTCTCCCTTGAAAACCACCGACCAGGACAGACGCGGCTGGCGCAGGGACACGGCGGGGACTTCCGTCGCAACCGTCTTGCAACCACCGAGGAAAAATCCGAGCCCGGTTCCGCCGACGGCGTGGAGAAAGTGGCGACGTTTGACACGGGCTGGGGAGGGAAGGGAAGTCATCGCGATAGTGGGGGCAACTGCTCGGACCACAATAACGCACGCCGCGCCTTTTGTCAGGCGGACTTCACCGAATTGCAGATCGGAGCCTTCCCGCAAGAGGGGAGGAAGTCCCCCTGCCTGCAGGCAAGGGGCGCACCCGCGGAGCGATAATCGGATCGAGGAGTTCCCTCCCTTACCCGATCAAGGCCTTCAGGTCCCACCCCTCGCGGTAGTCCCGCGTAACGTATCGGTTGGCGTCCTCGTTGTTGGTGAATTTCATTCCGGGGGCGTCCCAGTCGAGGACCGTGCCGGGATAGCGCACCGCGATGGTGCCGAGCAGGATGGTCTCGGTGAGGCGGGCGCCGTAGGTGAAATCATCGGAGGGCTGCTTGCCGGTGAGGCATCCATCGATCCAGCCGTGGTAGTGGTCGCGATCGTCGGCCATCTCGTAGTCGGTGCTCATTTCCTTCCCTTCGAAATACAGTCTCGGTTCCGCGACGTGGGGGATCACGATGGTGCCGCCCTCGGCGATGACCATGGAGCCACTCGGGGGGAGGGCCTCGCGCTCGGGCAGGTGGGAACCCTTGATCGAGGGCATCGGACCGCCGTTGTACCAGGTGATCTTGAGCCGTTCCACCGCCGTGTATTCGGTGCCCGGCACGGTGAAGTTGTAAGTCGTCTGGGCCGGCCAGACCTCGTCGTTCATTCCGGAATGTTCGGCGGAGAAATCGTTGGAAGGTCCGGTGATGTTCAGCGCGGTGTAGACCGGATCGAGAATATGACAACCGAAGTCACCGATCGCGCCGCCGCCGAAATCCTGCCAGTCGCGCCATCCCCAGGGGGCGTAGCAGCGGTTTCCCGAATAGGGGCGCATCGGCGCGACGCCGATCCATTTGTCCCAGTCGAGGGTCTCCGGCACCGGATCGGCCGTCTTCGGGCGGCTGATGTGTCCGCTGCGGCAGTGCCCCGGAGTGCCCACCCAGGAATGGACCCGGTTCACTTTTCCGATGCGACCCGACTGGATGAGTTGGACAGCGGTGCGGTAGAATTTGTGCGAGTGGATCTGATTCCCGAGGCGGGTGATGAGTCCTTTTTCCTTGGCCATTTTCGCCACTTCGCGGGACTCCCAGATGTTGTGGGTGAGAGGCTTCTGGCAGTAGACGTGTTTGCCCAGCTTCATCGCGCTGATCGAGCAATAGGCATGCATGTGGTCCGGCGTCGAGACGGTCACGGCGTCGATTTTGTCCCCCATCTGGGCGAACATTTCGCGGAAATCCTGGTAGATCGGGGTCTCCGCACTGAGCTTCTTGACCTTGAGGGTGCGGTTGAGGTCGATGTCGCAATAGGCCACGTACTGCTGTTTGTCGTGGGTGGACATCGCGGAAATGTCGCTGAACCCCTTTCCGTCCGACCCGATCGAGGCCAACTGGAGCTTCGAATTGAGATTCTGCCCGCGCACGATCGCCGGAGCCGCCGCCAACACCGAGGCAGCCACACCTCCCTTTAACACACTACGTCTTGTTGTCATTCCACAACCAATGGCCATCAATACCGGTCCGGTCGAGCGGGGAGTACGGCGCATTTGCGCGAAAAAAGGGCGGCTTTCTCGGGGTGTCACGCCGTGAGAAGCGCGTTGCCGGACCGCGGAAACGGACCTACAGTACCAGACAGAGCGATGAACTATCCCGATTCCCCGCCGTAATCCTATCCATTCCATCACCATGGGACAAATCGCGAAGGCTGCGGGCTTGACTCCAGAGGCGTTTCGCAAGCTGCTGTAGACCCGGCAAAGCCAACTGCTAGGAATTTCCTTTTTCATCCCCTCGGCTCCCTTCCCGCCGAAGGCCCGGGGTCGGAGGGGGTTCGGGTCTGTGGCCACAGTCGCAGCCGGTCCGATCAAGGTGACCTCGTTGCGGTCCTCGGTCTGGAGGACTCTGGCTTGCGTGGAACCGGTCGCCCCGAAGGAATATTCTTGAGCCTCGGTGTCTTGGGTCGCCTCGGGCTCAGGGGTTACTTCGGCTTCGGTCGTCGGGGTATTTTCGGGGGTGTTGAACAGTTGTTCGAGAACGCCTTGGTCCAGCAAGTCCGACATCTTATCTTCCGGCTCGACCCACTCGTCGTCTTCGTATTGCAAGAATTCGTCTTTCGTCACAATGTTGGTGTCGATAGCATGCAAATTGCCTTCGCCATCAATGATGAAGTTGTGTCGATGCACATCCTCCATAATGATGCGGCCATTTGCCGTTTGCCACACGGTTCCACGATTGCGGTTCTGTTCCCAACCTGCGGTTTCCAGAAACCTTCCCAACTCTTTCGCGTCTTCGGGGTGCCTCCCTTCGATGAAGGGTTGGGAAGTCACCATGCGTCCGTCTTGAAGGACCCCTTCGATGCGAACATCATCTTTCCAGACGATGTTCTGTGCTTCGAGACGAGTCAGATAGCCGCGGATGTTTTCCGACTTCCCGAACGTCGCGTTGCGGGTGACCTTCCACACTCGACCAGTTGAGTAGTCGTGCCAGACTTGATGTTCCTTCCCGAAGTCGTAGTCCGGCTTGCCGGGGTCCATCCCTGCCGGAAGTTCCGGCAGAAGTGTCACACCTCCTCGTTGCGCTTCCGAGCTTCTTCGATTTCGCGATTCACTCGTTCGCATTGCGCTCTCATCGCCTCGGGAGACGTTCTCAACGAGGTCGCTGGGGGAAGGATTATCGTTCCCGAGAGTGCCCGTGAGCCAACCCCGGAAGGTCCTCGGGGACGCTGGGGAGGTGTCGCGTTCCGCAAGGATTCGACTGCTCTCTTCGCCCAACTCTTGTTTGACTCCCCAAGATTCCTGCGAGGCAAGCTGCGGGAGAACACTGGGGTCAGGGAACTTTTGTTTGATGGACTCGACGGTGGTGTCGAATCCGAAGGGGAGGATGGGTTCTTTTGCATTATCGGGGTTTCCTCTGTTGGATTTGGTGTTGACGGTGGTGAAGGTCGAGACATCGAAGAGCGCGTCTTGGTCGGCGGCAATCGAGATCTCTACTGCGGTTTCGAAGTTGATGATGGGGAAAGAGACATCGAGAACGAATCGGTTGGTGTCGGGGTCGAACCACCCCCCGAGTTGCGACCCCGGAATGTCGAACATATCGGCGTGCTGCTCCAGATAAGCTTCGAGATCCGCATCCGAGAAGTCCTCGTTAACTGACTGCTAGGAATTTCCTTTTTCATCCCCTCGGCTCCCTTCCCGCCGAAGGCCCGGGGTCGGAGGGGGTTCGACGGAAATATTTCCAAGATCATCCGTGCCAAGGCTACTGGATCCTGACAGTTCCATACCCGGAGGTAATGAAACTGGATTCCGCAGATTTGACGAAGTAGAACCTATTCTACTTGGTTGAACTTGTGTTCGGTCGTCGATTTCTTCCCGTTTCCTACCAACCGCCACCGAGCGCTTTGACGAGAGCGATGGCGGCGAGGTGCCGCGCCGCGAGAATCCGCACCGCGCCCTGTTCGGCGTCGAGTTCGGTCCGCTGGGCATCGACGACTTCGAAGTAGGCGACCACTCCCGCTTCGTAGCGTTGACGCGATAGACGGACGGTTTCCTGCGCGGAGGAGACCGTCTGCTGCTGGGTGGATGCCCGCTCGCCGAGATTCGAAATCGCGACGAAAGCATCGTCGACTTCGCGGACCGCTTTGAGAATCGCGGACCGGTAGAGGGCGACGGTCTCGTCGTAGCGCGCTTCGCTGCGGGCGAGTTCGGCTTTGTTGGCTCCGGCGTCGAAGACGGGAAAACTGATCTCGGGACCGAGTCCCCAAGTCCGGCTGGCGATGTTGAAAAGTTGGTCGATCGATCCGCTTTCCAAGCCGGCGGTGGCGCTCAGTTTGACGGTGGGGAAAAACGCCGCCTTGGCGATGCCGATGCGGGCGTTTTCCGCGATCATGACGTGTTCGGCTTCCGCGATGTCGGGACGCCGCTCGAGCAGTTCGCAGGGAACGGCGGCGGGAAATGCCGGGGGTGCCCCCCGCAGGGGATGGTGCGGGATATGGAATCCCGACGACGGTCTCCCGGTTAGAACGGCGATCGCGTTGACCAACTCCTCTCTGGTTTGTCGCAGTTCCAGCAACTCGGTGCGGGTCGACGAAAGTTCGGTTTGTGCCCGGGAAACATCGACGGCGTCGGTGTCTCCGGCATCGAATCTTTTCTGGTTCAGCTCGAGAGATTTCCGCCTCAGGCCGACGGCTTCTTCGAAAATCCCGATCTCGGTGTCGGTCGCCCGCAGTTCGGTGTAGCGGGCTGCCAATTCGGTCTGGAGCGTCAGGAGCACCTGCCGGTAGGCGGAGTCGCTCGCCAACGTCTCCGCCTCGGCGGCTTCTATCGCGCGCCGCAATTTCCCCCAGAGATCGAGTTCGTAATCGATCACGAGCGGAAGGGAGAGGTTCGTGGTCGTTCGCCCGGTCAAGTTCTCGGAGGTATTGCTGATCGTGGCGGAGCGACGCGTCCTTCGCGCGGAAGGCTCGAAGGTGAGGAGGGGAAACCACGCCGAACGCGCGCGCCCGGAGATCGCGGCCGCCTGCTCGACCCGGTGGAAGGCCGCGACGAGGTCCTGATTGTTCTCCTCCGCTTCGGACATGAGACGATCGAGCCCTTCGTCGCGGTAGATTTTCCACCACTCCCGGGGGAGGTCGGGGCGCCCGCCCGGGTCCGCTACCTTCCACCCGGGGGGCAGGTCGAAACTCTCCGGAAGCTGCTCCGCCACGCCGGGCCGCTCGAAATCGGGCCCCACCACGACGCAACCCGGGAGACAAACGATGGCAAGAACCAGGCTCGAAAGGGCCGCCCACCTGACTTTTTTGTTTTCTTCTCCTCGGGGAGTCATCTCTTCGTATTTCAATCTTTCGGTCGCCTTTCTCGTATCCGGTCAACCGGCGTGTTGCGCAAGAGCGTCGTCGACTTTCTTTTGCTGCACCCCCGGACCGGTCGTTC
>JAAYAT010000084.1 GCA_012719225.1 Verrucomicrobiaceae bacterium | reverse complement strand
TGGCAGTCGGTCACCTCGTTGACGAGTTCGCCGTTGAGGAGGATGCGTATCGAGGAGCCCGCGCAGATCACTTCCATGCGGTTCCATTCGCCGAGAGGATTCTCGATTTCCTTGGCCCCGCGGTAGCCTCGCACGTCGGTCCAGTCGGGATCGCGGTCCCGCCAGTTGATCCGGGCCATCGTTTTGCCTTCGGCGGGAAAGGTCACCTTGGGCGCTCCCTTCGTCCAGACCGGCTCGCCGTCGCGGTCCTTTTTCACCTCCGCGGTGACTTTCGTCGGGGCGATCACACCGTTTTCATCCTTGGCCGCGAGGACGAGGATGTCACCCGATCCGCCCTCGATGAGCTGGGCCTCGATGGAGTTCATCCAGGTCGTGCCGTAGGCTCCGTCGGGTCCGTAGCAATGGAGCAACAGCCCGCAGTCCCGCGCCCGGTCGGCCCGGCTCCCGAAGGTGCGCTCGTCCCAGCGGTAGTCGATCACGAGATGATAGTCGCGGTAGGCCTGGTTGGTGCGCAGGTAGCCGAGGCCTTCGCCGCTGACATCGAGAACGCCGTCCTCCCCGATCACCCAGATTTTCTTGGGGTCCTTCTCCAGGGTCCGCGTCGGATTCAGGTTGGCCGTGAAATCGGCGAGGGTGGGATCCGCCAGCAGATTCACCACGGAGGTCGGAGCGATCGCCGCAGCGTCATCCTGAGCCGGCAGGGCGGTGCAACTGAGCGAGAAAACGAGGGACAAAAGTAAGGCGGACCGGGTCATGCGTGGCACTGTAGCGGGAATTTCCTTCCTGAAAAGAGAAAAGACCCCCGCCAATCAGCTAGTCCACGTCCGTGAAGACCGCCTGGACATCCTCGTCGTCCTCGAGCTTGTCGAGCAGCACTTCGATGTCGTTCATCTGCTCTTCAGTGAAGGTTTTCGGATTCTCTGGAATGCGCTGCAATCCCGCCTTTTTGATCTCGATCCCGAGCTCCTCCACGCCCGCGGTGAGAGTGCCGAAATCCGTGAAATCGGCGTAGGCGTAGGCGATGCCCTCCTCCACTTCGAGTTCCTCGAGGCCGCAGTCGATCAGGCTGAGCTCGACTTCCTCCACGTCCATGCCGGGAACGATTTCGAATTCGACGACCGCTTTTCGTTTGAAAAGGAAATCGAGCGCTCCGTTCGGGAGGATCTGCCCGCCCGATTTGTTGAAGTAGGTTTTGACGTTCGCGATGGAGCGGTTCGTGTTGTCCGTGGCGCATTCGACGAAAATCATGACCCCGTGCGGACCCTTGCCTTCGTAGTTGATCTCCTTGATGTCCGCCGCGTCCTTGCCCGAGGCCCGCTTGATCGCCGCCTCCACATTGTCCTTCGGCATGTTCGCCGCCTTGGCCGCCTGGATCGCGAGCCGCAGCTTGGAATTGTTCACCGGATCGGGCCCTCCCTCTTTCGCCGCCATCGTGATGGCCTTGCCGATTTTTGGAAAGGTCTTGGACATTTTGTCCCATCTCGCCTCCTTCGAAGCGCGTCGATATTCGAATGCTCTACCCATACGGAGAAATTCTTCTCCCAAATCCCCCCGATGCGCAAGACGGATTTGTCGGAGACGGTCCGGCACGCCCGACTCCTGACGGCGGCGCTCCGCGAAGGCCCGGGGCCGTCCTCGCGCAACTCGAATCCATGTCCCGGAGAGGGGGCCATTTCGGGTCGCGGGCGAGTACGTCATTTTCGTGAGGTGATTCACCACACTTGAGGTTATAGTAATTTCAATGTTTCGAACCGCACATTCCGGCGCATTCCTGATCCTGCTCGCTTTCCTGATCTCCGGGGCGGTGGCGCAGGAGTCGTCCGACTTCCATCGCTTCACCGACAAAAAGGGACAACAGATTTCCGCCGTGCTACTGGACGTCTCGGCGGACCGCCAGCAGATGAAAATCCGTCGGGAGGACGGACAGGTCTTCGAGACAGTCATCAATCTCCTCTGCCTCGACGACCAGCAGTACATCAAGGACTGGCTGAAAAAGCCCGCAGAAACCGCGATCGCGACCAACGGGACGAGCGAATCGGATGCCCCGGCCGCACTCGGCGCGGACTCCGAAACCGCCGCTGCTGCCCCGGCCGACTTCCGGCTCGACGTAGCCCTTTCCCGTCACAACGCCGCCGTCGAAAAACACGCCTCCCGGAACGTTTCGCTCGAAGGGCGGGCCACCACCTTCCGCATCACCGTGCGCAATCTCTCCCGCGATTCGCTGGAGGCGGCCCGCCTCGCCTACGCCGTGGTCTGGGAGGACCGGGCGACCTTGTACCAAACCGGGGCGGGGGAATGGACCTTCCGAGCCGCTCCCGACGGAGAGGGCTCCTCCCGCCGGGTGAAGCACGCCGACGAAATCGAACTGGGATCCCTCCGTTTCAACGGCGAAACCACCGTCGAGACCAGCCCGGTGACCATGGAACAAGTCGTCTTCCTCGGCGACAACAAGCCCTACCGCGAGGACGAGATCCTGGGAGTGAAAGTGCGCATCCTCTCTCAGGACGGACAGGTCTTGCACGAATCCGACTCCGGCGGAGCGGCCATCGCGTCGATGAAATGGGGGGACATCGAATCCCTCCCCGTGGCCATGAGCGCCGATTGACGGGGGCACCGGCTTCGTGAACAGGATAAAAAGTAGCACGGGCATCCAGCCCATAGGCGTCAACCTAAGGCATAGGCATGATGAAGATTGAGAACACGCCCGATCAGCGCG
>JAAYAT010000083.1 GCA_012719225.1 Verrucomicrobiaceae bacterium | reverse complement strand
GCTTTTAGCTGTTTTGCTTTTAGCTGTTTAGCTATTTTTCTGGACAGCTAAACCGCAAAACGGGGATCCGTCCAGTTGCTGCAGGGCTTCGCTGACTTTCTCGGCGACCGCGTTCCAGGAGAACTGACCGGCGCGGGCGAGGGCGTTCCGGCGGAGGTGGTCGCGGGTGGCGGGATCGAGGGCGAAAAAGCGCGCGATGGCGTCGCCGATGTCGGCTTCGTTGAAGGGATCGAAGTAGAGCGCGGCTCCCTCGGACCGCGGATCCTCTGGAGCGAAGGCGGGACCGCCGACTTCGGGGAGGCTGGCCGCACGGGACAGGAGAACGGGGCAGCCGCAGGCCATCGCCTCGAGCGGAGGCAGGCCGAATCCCTCGTAGTAGCTGGGGTAAATGAAGGCCGCAGCTTCGCGGTATCGGCGGATGAGGGCTTCGTCATCCACGCGTCCGAGCCATTCGACGCTGGCGTCCTCGACTCGCGGGAGGGCGGCGAAGTTTTTCGGATTGGTGCCTCCGATGATTTTTAAGACGGCATTGTCAGGGATTCGCCGGGCGGTTTTGAGATCGAGCCAGGCCCGGACGAGCCGGGGGATGTTTTTGCGGGGATCCATCGAGCCGACGCAGAGGAGGGAGGGCGCGTCCTCGGGATTTTCACCGCTTTCCTCGTTGCCGGGGGAAAAGGCTTCCCCGACCGCGTTGCCGAGCACGAGGATGTCTTCCTCGGGCAGCCCGAGGCGGGGGGCGAGCCGGGCGCGCGAAAATTCGGAAACGGTCGCGACGAGGGCGGCGCGTCGGGCGAGACGGGGGAGGAGCCGCCGGTAGAGGTGGCCGAAGGAGGCGCTGAAGCCATCGGGGTAATCCCACACGGCGGCGTCGTGCATGACGACGAGCTGCCGCCGCAGGGCGAGAGGACCGGTGTTGCAAGGGGAGAAAAGGACCGCGTCGCGGGGCACCCGGCGGGGCAGCACGAACTGTTCCCAGGCGTGGCCGCGGAGACCGGTGGGGTTTTGTGAGGGAGAAACGTCTCCGACTTCGAGGTCGGGATCGGAGACGAGCCGGGAGCAGACTTCGAGGGCGAATCGCTCCACGCCGGTGACGGGGCGCAGGCGGAAGCGGGCGTTGACGGATACGGAGGTCATCGGGGGTGGGTCGGGGAATAGCCCGCGTATCCCCGGGCCGGGGTGCGGGGGTGGGCCGTGCCGCCGCGCCGCACCCGCACCCGGACGCGGTAGGGCAGGGTCGCGGCCCAGCAGAGGATCAGGAGGATCACGAGCGTCGTGGGGAGGGCGCGGTTGGTGCCGAACCAGTAGGGGATGCGGATGATTTCCATGAGTCCGAGAAAGGTGAGCGGGTAGAAAAGGCCGAACAGTTTTCCCGCGATATACCCGCGCCAGGTCAGGCCGAACCAAATGCCGATGAGGACGAAGACCGGGGTGAAGAGGAGGCTGCCGCAACGGGCCGCGATGTACCAGATGCCGGAAAGGTTGTTGTACTCGACATCGAGGGCACCGAGGTAGAGGCCGTCGTAGATCTGTTCGTAGGCGGCCAGGGAGAGCGTGCCGCTGAGTCCGTCGTAGAATCCGGTGGTGCCGAGGACGGCGGCACCGGTGTTCATCGCTTCGAAGTAGTAGGTGTAGAGGCGTCGCCAGCCGAATTCAAAAAGGCTGGCGTGTTGTCCCGAATAATAGCCCCACGAGCGCAGCGCTTCGAAGGCGGTGAAGACCACCAGCAGCAGTCCCGGGAGGAGGAGGGGGAGCAGGCGGAAGATCGTCCTCCAGCGCGGCCCCGATTGCGAGACGAGCCGGGGGAGGGCGCCGACGAAAAAGGGGAGCGCCCCCTCGATCAGGGCGAGCCGCTCCGACCAGAGGATCGCGCGCACGAAGAGGGTTCCGAAAAAGAAGAGGTGGTACCAGGAGATCAGTTTGACGCGTCCCGGGAGAATGCCGGACCAGCGCATCCCGCGGATCGCTCCCACTACCAGGGAGATCTGGGTCCAGGTGGTGACGCCGGGGATGGTTTTGAAGGAGTGCTTGAGCTCGAGATTTCCCCCGAGCACTTCCAGGGCGAGACCGGGGTTGAGGAAGAAATTTCGGAAAAAGAGGAGATGGGATACGAGAAAGACCGCCATCAGAAAAGAATCGAGCCGGGTCGAGAGCATCGTTTCCCCGAGCCGGGGCGGGAGGCCGGGCCGCCGGGTTTCCTCCGCCCTTCCGCTCTCTCCCCGGAGACTGCGGCCGATCCGGGAGAACAAAGACGATTCGCCGAGGAGCGCGCCGCAGAACAGCAGGAGAATCGCGGCGACGCCGACGAGGAGATCGCGATGGCCGTAGAAGAGCTGCGCCCCGGACAGGGTCATGCGGCTGTCGGAGAAGGAAAAGAGCAGGAGCGCGGGCAGCGAGGCCCCCACGAGCATGAGCGAGGGCCGCGTCCACCAGGGAAGCCAGCCGATGCCGTTTTTTCCGGCGGGAGAATCACCTGACCCTGTCATGACCCGGAAGCATCCCTCTTGGGTTTGATTTTCGCGGTTCTCAGTTTGCGGAAGGCATGGAGCAGACCGGCGATGTCTTCCCCGACAAAGGCGAGGCCCATCGCGTAGACCATCCCGCTGCCGCCGTATCGCGGGATGAAGAAAAACGAAAGGATCACAGTGGCGAGGAATTTCACGATGCCGGTGCGGGCGAGGAAAACGGTGTGTCCGGTCATGAGGAGGAGATGCGGGACCGGCCCGAGGATCAGGGAGACGAGCTGCAGGAGGAGGAGGAGCCGCAGGGGAGCGACGCCGTCGAGGAATTCTTCCCCGAAAATCGACATGACCCGTTCGGGAAAGGCGATGCCCAATCCGAGCGGGAGGGCGAGGGCGACGAGGGCGATGAGGATGGCTTTTCCATAGACCCGGAAGAGCGGCCGGAGCGGATCGGGAAGCTCGGCGCTGCGGGAGAGGGCGGGGGCGAAGACGCTGTGGATCGCGGAGGAGAGCACCGCGAAGAGGATGGAAATGCGAAAGGCGGCGGTGAGATGGGAGACCTCGGCGGCGGGCCGGGTCAGTTCGAAGAAGGCGAGCGGGATGATGAAACCGAGGGCACCGAAGAAACTCACCAGACAGATGGGGAGTCCCTCGGCGAGGAGCGAGCGGAGCGTGGCGCGGTCCGGCCACGCGAGAAAGCATTTCCGGAATTCACCTCCGCTGGCGTGGCGGGCGGCGAGTGCTCCGATGAGGTAACTGCCGGTGTAGAGGGTGAGGATGCCCGGCGAACCGAGATGTTTCGCGAAGAGCACCACCAAAATGAAAAAGAGCGTCACCGGCAGGAGATGTCCGTAGACGCTGCCCATGACGGGGCGCGAGAGACCTTTGAAGGCTTCTCCATTGATAAGGGCGACGGCGATGGCGCCGAGGAGGAGCGGCGGGAGGAAATGCCAGAGGCGGACCCCACCCGGAGGCGCCTGACTGATCACTGCGTAGACGGCCCAGCCCAGACCGATGAGGAAGGAGAGCAGGACCGAGATGGCGCGCAGATGGGCGACGAAGCGCCCCACCTTCTCCGGATGATCGCGCTGGAGGCGCGGTACGTTGCGCAGGGCGATTTGCTCCAGCCCGAAGGTCGCGATCGGACCCGAGGTCATCAGGACCGAGGACCAGAAAAAGAAATTGGCGCTGGGACCGTCGCCGAGGGTGCGGGCGACGATGACGGTGCTGAGAAATTGGAATCCCGCGCCGACCATGCGCACCGCCGAGGGGAGGAGGGTGTGGAGGATTGTTTCCCAGACATGGGCGGAGGGGGCGGAGCGGGCGAGGGATCGCAGCAGGGTGCCGGGGGAACTGGAGAAAGAAGCCTTCAAAGCGGTATGAAAAGAAAGGGGGAGGGACGCCTCTCGGGAGCGGGCGGCGGTTCGGGATCAGGCTTGCAGGATCACCGCGAGCGAGGCGTTCGATCCCCTCGCGAGACGCGAGACGCGTTGCTGCACATCCCGACGGGTGCCGCTGTCGCTGCGCACCAGCACGAGATTGGCGTCGGCGAGGGAGGCCACCGCCGAGGGGATTTGGCTTTCTTGTTTGAAGGCGGTCGATTCGATGATGATGCGGCTGAAACGCAGCCGGTGCGGGCTGAGCAGTTGCCAGGCTTCGCGGGGGGCGACGAGGAAGCTCGCGGGCAGGCTGAGGGTGTGGAGGTTTTCGGTCCGGGACGCCTGGGGGACAAGGTTCACCGGCATGCTCGGGTCGCTCCCGGCGGCGACGGATATCAAGAGCGTGGGACAGGCGTAGTAGGCCGAAGCCGAAGCGAGGCAGGCGGCGACGCGGAGTCCCTCGTCGTTTTCCGAGAGGGAAGAAAGATGGATGAGACCGGCCTCGCGTTGTTCTGGCGCGAGGAGGACTCCGGTCATCGCCTCGAGCAGGGCGGCGTCGTTGCCTCCGCGCGAGGGGGTGGCGATCTCCGCGACGACGGGGACATCGAGCTGCTCTTCGATCTGACGACGGTTGCGGAAGGGGCTGCCCCGGAGCAGGTCCGTGCCGATGAGTCCGAGCGAGAGGAGTCCTCCCGCGAAAGCGCCCGCCACCAGCGCGATGGGCTTGCTCGGGCTGGAGGGCTTGTGGGCCACGATGGGTTCGGACATCAGCCGGGTCACGTCACTCGATTTTTCCCCTTCGAGCGAGGTTTGTCCGATGCGATCGCGGAGCGACTGATGGACCTGCCATTCGGTCTCGACCCGCTGCTGGATGGCGCGGAAGCGGGAGCTGGCGGTCTTGACTTCGGTGAGCCGCATTTGCAGTTCGCCGACGCGCGCGGTCAGCATCGCTTCGTTCTTGAGGGCGGCTTCGTAGTCCGCCCCGAGAGAGTCCTTGAGATCCCGGGCGAGTGTTTTGAGTTGGGCGTCGAGTTCGCTGACGCGGTTTTGCGCCTCGCGGTAGCGGGGATGTGTCTCGGTGAACTGCCCGGTCGCCGAGGCGAGGGCGGTATGGGCACCGATGCGCTGGTTGAGGAGTTCCGAGACATGCTCCAGTTCGGAGAAATTCCCGATATTGATGATGGTGATCGGGTCGGTCTCGGGATCGACGTCCGCGAGGGTCTCGACGAGACTGCGGAGGTGAAAGACTTTTCCGGCGACGGTGTTGAGTTCCTCGCCGATTTTGGTGAGGCGGTCGGCGAAGAGCTGGTGATCCTGCTCCACCGTGAGATCGGGATGGCGGACGCGGAATTCCTCGAGTTCTTTTTCCGCTTCGAGCGCCCGGGCGTAGGCTTCGTCGGCTCGCGCCTTCAGATCGACCGAGGAGGTTCCCGCCTCACGGCGTTTCAGGTCCCCGAGGAAGGTCTCGAACTCCTCCACGAAAGTGCGGGCGATGAGCTGCGCCCGGACCGGATCGGGATCGAGCACGGACAATTCGAGCAGCCGGGTCGGACGGATCAGGCTGGCGGAAAAGCGTTTGCTTCGGATCTCTTTGAGCAGTCTCGAGCCCGACACCTCTTTGCCGGCGAGGACGGGTTCATGGAGGGCTTTGGGGAGGAAGCCGAGATCCTCGCGCAAATCGAGTTTGTCGATGACGCGCAGCACCATGGAGTCCGAGAGGATCGCTTTTTCCAAGGAGTTCAACGAATCGAGGTCGGACGTTCCCGTACCCGAGGGCTGGATCTGGAGACTGCGGTCAAACATGGGATCGACGAAAACCAGCGCGGTGCTCCGGTAGAGCGGCGTCGCGAGGAAAAAGGCGTAGCCCAGCGCCAGCGCCACGCAGATCACCGGCAGGGCGATGAGCCATGGGAGGCGGCGTTTGATGATGCTGAAGAGATCATCGAAATCGAGCAGGGGAGTCACCTCCACCAGGTCCCAGCCCGCCGACTTCTCTTGGGCGAGTGGCATGGAGGACGGATCGGAAGACACGAGGGCGGTAGAGTGCATGGGGATACCGGAGTGATAATTTTCAGAAAAGAGATTTTTTCCAAAATTAACGAAAAAAATTGCATATGCAATGATAAAATGATAAAAGTTGCATTACTGAGAGTTGTTTTTGCGTTTTTTATCTTCAAAATAATATGATAGCTAGCCGTTATTATGGATCCGCGTGGGTACAACTGCCGATCAAGCAGTTCGGGGGGCTCATGATTTTTTGGATGACGGTCTGGGTCCTGCATCTGGCGGTGTATGGACCCGACCTGAAACCGCTGAACTACGCCAGCGTGTCCCTCCTCGTGCCGGCGGCGGCGATGCTGGAGCTCCTCTTCCGCCGACAGAGGATGCGATTCCTCGGCGGACTCTCCCGTCGTCAACTCTGGAGCCTCTCGCAACGGGAGGTGCTCTTCGTCCTCGTCGCGATGTT
Source organism: Verrucomicrobiaceae bacterium (assembly GCA_012719225.1). Taxonomy (GTDB): domain Bacteria; phylum Verrucomicrobiota; class Verrucomicrobiia; order Verrucomicrobiales; family DEV007; genus Arctic95D-9. The sequence continues at coordinate 13,902 of JAAYAT010000083.1, read as the reverse complement.
CGGAGTCATCGTGATGGGCAAGGACGAGCGGTTCTCCCGGATCTTTCTCGGACTCTTTTTTCTCTGCTATACCTTCTGGATCACCTGGATGAATCTCGTCGGACACCGACTGCTGCAACGTCTCGCGGTGCGCGGCGCGCATCGGCGGCGGGAGGGGAGCACGCCGTTGCGGGGGCGAGGGTAGGGGAGCTTTTGGTCAGGCCTTGGCCTTGCCGACCTTGCATTGGCCCTCGAGGGAGGCGCCTTCCTCCATCTGCAGGCTGGTGGTGGTGACCGAACCGGCGATGACGGAGGTGGGGGAAAGCCGACACGAGGTGAACTTGCCGTTGCCGGTCACCTTCCCTTCGATGAGGGCTTTTTCGGCTTTGAGATCTCCCTTGACCGAGGCGTTTTGCCCGATTGTCAGGCTGCCTTTGGAAGTGATGTTTCCCTGAATGGAACCGTCGAAAATGAGATCGCTCGAACAATTGAGATCTCCTTCAATCTGGATATCGTTGGATAAGTGGCTGCTCACGGCGTGGGAAGGTTTGAAGTTTTCGGTTTCAGGGCGGCCCATCCGGACCTCGGGTCCCGCAGCAGGATAGCGTGAAAATATCAGGAAGGTGAGAATTTTTTTGTCCTTTTCGCGCCGAATTCCCGTTCGCGATCACCCGAAGGGATGTGGGGGTGGCGGAAAGGACTTCGGAGAGACTGTCAGGCCGGGAGAGAAATCCGGCTGGCGACTTCGAAAAAGTAACGGATAATACGGGTCTGAGCGGGAACATGCAGGCTGGTAAGGGAATGACAGAGAATTGCTTGACGGAGCGACCGGGTGACGGCCGGACTTTCCGAATCGCGATGGCGGTGATCGGAGGGGTCGCGTCTCTCCAGATGCTCGTGCTCGGTTTCGGAGTGTTGCGCCGGGCACCCGCGGCGGCCGAGCCCGTCGCGACGGCACCTGCTCCGGACCAGACGCAGGCGGATCCGGTCCCGGCGCATCCGCTCGCAGCAGCAGCTGAGACGCCCAGGGTAGAGGCGACGGAACCCGTCGTTCGGGATTTCGCTCCTCCGCCGACGGGACCGACGGAGGTACCGAATCCGGAGCGGACGCCTCCCGGGGCGAATATGATCGGCGCGCTGCGGTCAGTCCGTCCCGCCGAGGGCGAAAAGGCGGCGGGAAGCCCGGCGCCTCCGCTCGATGCCGCGCCGTCTCCGATCCCTGGGGCGGGGATCGCGACTGCGGACGCCCCGGCCCTTTCCGCCGCCCTCGCGGTGGCGGGACGCGAGAATCCATTGAGCGGCGAGCCGATCCTGGAGCGACTCATGTCCACCGGAGCGGAGTTGCGGGCGAGCGGCAACATGCAGGGGGCCCTGCAGGCCTTCCGCGAGGTCGAGACGGCCCTGCCCGATCATCCGCGGATCCAGGCGGAGCTCGCCGCGACACTGGGGCAAATGGGACTGACCGACAAGGCGAGGCGCTACTGGGAACGCATCGAGGAGGCGGGTCCGGTGGTGGCGGGGGCCTATTTTCCCCTCGCGGGACAGCAGTTGCGGGGAGAGGCCCCGCCGGTCCGCGCGGCGGGGGCACCGGTGATGAAAATCGGAGAAGTGAGGGTGCAGGAGCAGACTCCCACGAGCGAGGGGCAAAAGGTGGCGCTCCGCGTCATCGTCGACGCCGATCCCAACGCCCGTCCCCTGGGCGACGATCTCACCCTGCTGGTGTACTTCTACGATCAGGTCGCGGGAGGCGAGGTGAAGACTTCGACCGCCGACACGTCCTATGATTATCCGTCCGCGCCCTACGATTGGCAGACCGACGGCACCGAGGAGATCATCGTGAAGTACCATCAGCCGGTCTTCACCGAGGAGCAGAAGCGCGAACTCGGGGAGAGAAGTTATTATGGATACGCGATTGAACTGTATTATCGCGACCGGATTCAGGATACAGTGGTGATGCCCGAAGATATCGCTCGTCTGAGGGCCGAGAGCGCCACCGAACCGGCTCCCGCCGGAGGGTTCCTCGGTCCTGAGAACGCCTTGTTTCCCGAATCCACTTATCCCTAGCGCTGTATGCAAAAAGACGTCGTTCTCTTACTCATCGATCCGTCCGAAGCGGACCGCGCCGTGGTGCGGTCGACTTTGGAGGGGAAAGTGGACCGCATCCTGGAGGCCTCCGACGCGGCGGGCGCGTGGGAAACGGTCCGGGGAGTGGATCACATCTCCCTGATGGTGGCGAACCTCGACGCGGCGACCGGGAACGATATTTTCGATCTGCGCGATCATCTCCACGGCGAGACGGGTTTTTTCCCGAGCGTGTATTGCAGCCACGAGGACATGACTCCGTTCTATCCCCGCGTGGTGGAGCGGGAGAAGCTCTTTTTCAAGCCGGTGAACCGTGGGGTTCTCGTGGAATGGTTCGATACACTTGTCCATCCCGCCCCCTCCGAAAGTGCCGCGCAGGACGCGAGCGACGGTGGGTCGGGAAAGGCGGAACTTCCGGCGTCGCTCGATGAACCGGTCAACGCGACGCCACCGGAAATCGCCACGGAACCCAGCCAAGAACTCGCGCCCGAATCCCCTCCCCGGGTCGAGTCCACCCCGGTTCCGGTCCAGCTTCCGGAAGAAGCCCTCCCCGTGGGAACCCGTCTCGGCGACTACAAACTGCTCCGGGAGATCCAACGGGACGCCGACTTCGCCCTCTACGAGGCGGAGCAAACTTCGATCGGCCGCCACGTCGCCCTCAAGACGCTCTATCGCAAGCATCGCAAGGACATCAAGTGGGTGCAGGGATTTGTCAACGAAGCCAGCGCACGGGCTTCGATCAATCACCCGGCGATCTCGCTGGTCTACGAATGCGATCAGGAACTCGGGGTGAATTTCTACACCCTCGAACTGGTCGACGCCCCCAGTCTCAGCGATCTGGCGCGTCGTCGTCGCGATCTCGACGACGCGGTGCTCTGGAAAATCCTCGCGGCGGCCTCCAGCGCCCTCATTTATCTGCGGGACAAAGGGATGTCGCATCGGCTTTTCACCGCCCACAGCATCCTCATCGTCAAAGGGGGAGAGCCCCGCATCGCCAATCCGGTGCGCGGGCGCGGGCACCCCCTTTCGGTCGAGGAAGAGCGTCGGCAGATGGAATTGCTCGCCGAAGCGATCTCTCCCTTCCTGAGAAAATCGGGATCAGACCCGGCGTTGTTCGCGCTGATCGACCGCATGGGGGCGGATCGCATCGACGCCATCAACTCGATCGAAGGGCTGCGCAAAGTGCTCCATCCGCCGGACCCCCGAGAGGGCCTCTCCACCGCCGAACTGGCGAAAATGACGGAGAAAGAGACGAACCGCACCGCCCTGATCGCGGGGTCGCTCATCGGATTTCTCATCGTCGCCGCCGCCATCGTTTCCTTCCTCGTGATGGGCACCAAACCCGAGGTCCGCGACTTGGAGCACTACACCAAAATCCCCTCCGGCGTTTTCCCTTTCCAGAACGGGGAGGAGATCGAGATGGGCGAATTCTGGATCGGGCGACATGAAGTCACGATCAGCGAATACGCGGAATTTCTCGAAGATCTCCAGGCGCACCCGGAAAAGCAGCTCCTCGTGCGACATCCCGATCAGCCGGCGGAAAAGACCTCGTATGAACCCGAGAAGTGGAGCCAATACCATCGGGCGGCGCTCAAAGGCGGGAAATTCCTCGCCGGTGAGATCGATCCGAACTGTCCCGTCATCGGGATCGACTGGTGGGATGCCCACGCCTATGCGACTTGGCGCGGAGGGCGCCTCCCCACGGAGCAGGAGTGGGAGAAAGCCGCGCGAGGCCGATCCGGGAGCGTCTATCCTTGGGGAGATACCCTGACGAACGCCAACTTTAACAGTGGTCTCGATCACGAACCCGCGGAAGGCATCGCCGAGGGCGGCATCGACGGCTACAAATTCTGGAGTCCGGTCGATGCGATCACCGCTGACGAGAGTCGCTACGGGGTCATCGGTCTCGCCGGCAATGTGAGCGAGTGGACCGCGACCTGGGACGCCCACCCGGATTTCCCGGATCGCAGGGTCCCGGTGAAGCGCGGGGCCTCCTTCGCCACGACCAAGGGATTCGAACTCACCGCGCGCCGGGCCGCCGAATCGCCCGGGGAGAGAAATTTCTGGACCGGCTTCCGGGTCGCTTCGGACAAGGAGAATCCGCGCTCCATGGCGGGACAGGGCGAGAAAACTGCGGACCCTTTTCCCGAGGAAGGGGAGACTCCCGCTTCGGCGACTCCGGCGGACCCTCCCGCGCCCGCGGCGGCTCCGGCGCAGTAGCGTTTCGGGTGTTCCCAAAAACAGCTCCAGAATTCCCCGGTGGCAAACGGTTCTACCCAGGCCTAGACTGGGAGGAGCCATTTCCTCATGAGTCATTGCTGCGAACACCCCGAGCCGGAATCCGAGCCTGAACCGGACCAAGAGTCGCACTCCTGTTGCCACGAGCACGCCTCGGGCGAGACCGTGGCACCTTCCGCCGGGGCGAAATATTTTTGTCCGATGTGTCCTGGAGTCGAGTCGGATCATCCCGGCGACTGCCCAAAGTGCGGCATGGCTCTGGATCGGAACCCTTCGTGGAAAGCCCCTCTTGCGGTCCGCTACACCTGTCCGATGCACCCCGAGGTGTTGTCGGATCGCCCCGGAGATTGTCCCAAATGCGGCATGGCTCTCGATGTGGTCCAGGTGACCGCGGGCGAGGAGGACGAAGCGGAAAACGCCGAGGCGCAAGCGATGCGCCGCCGCCTCCTCGTCGCCGGAATCCTCACACTCCCCGTCTTTTTCCTCGCGATGGCACACCTCGTTCCCGGGATCGGTCACGACCACTGGGTCCATGGCGAGGTCTCGCGCTGGATTCAGGCGATCCTGAGCACTCCCGTCGTCCTCTGGGCCGGTGCGCCTTTTTTCCGGCGCGGCTGGGTCTCCCTCCGCACCGGCCACTGGAACATGTGGACCCTCATCAGCATCGGCGTGGGCGCGGCCTATCTCTACAGCCTCGTCGCCCTCCTTTTCCCCTCGCTCTTCCCCGCCGAAATGCGGACCGGCGGCGGAGTCGGTCTCTACTTCGAGGCCGCTGCGGTTATCATTGTTCTCGTCATGCTGGGACAATGGCTGGAGGCCCGTGCCCGCGGTCGCACCGGTAGCGCGATCCGGGCGCTCCTCGATCTCGCGCCGCCCACGGCGTGGCGGGTCACCGAGACGGGTGACCAGGAGATCCCCCTCGCGGAGGTCGCCGCGGACGACCTCCTGCGGGTCCGCCCGGGGGACAAAATACCGGTGGACGGGATCCTCACCGAAGGCACTTCCACGGTCGATGAATCCATGCTCACCGGCGAATCTCTCCCCGTCACAAAAAGTCCCGGCGACAGCGTTTCGGGCGGCACGCTCAATACCACGGGAGGATTTGTGATGCGAGCCGAGCGGGTCGGGGACGAGACTCTGCTCGCGCAAATCGTGGAAATGGTGGCGCAGGCACAGCGGAGCCGTGCGCCCATCCAGGGGCTCGCCGACAAAGTGGCTTCGGTCTTTGTTCCGGCGGTGCTGGTGGTGGCGGTGCTCACTTTCTTCCTCTGGTGGTGGCTCGGACCCGCCCCCAGCCTCACCTTCGCCATCGTCAATGCCGTCGCGGTGCTCATCATCGCCTGTCCCTGTGCCCTCGGCCTGGCCACTCCCATGTCCATCATGGTCGGGGTCGGACGCGGCGCACGCGCCGGTATTCTCGTGAAAGACGCCGCCGCGCTGGAGCGACTGGAGAAAGTCACCACCCTCTTGGTGGACAAAACCGGCACCCTCACCGAAGGGAGTCCGCACTTTTCCCTCGTCCTTCCGGGGGGGGAGGAGTCTCCCGAGACACTCCTGCAACTCGCCGCCTCGCTTGAGCAGTCGAGTGAACATCCTCTCGCCTCGGCGGTGGTGAAGGCGGGCGCGGAACAAGGACTCGCCCTGCTCCCGGTCGAGGACTTCGCCTCCACTACCGGAGGCGGCGTTTCCGGGCGGATCGAGGGACGTCTCGTTCTCATTGGCAAAAGCGATTACCTACGCGAGGAGGGCGTGAGCGGGCTGGAACCGCTCGAAGCCACCGCAGAAGAACGCCAATTGCTCGGTGAGACCGCTCTCTTCATGGCTCTCGATGGGGTTGCGACAGGGTTGATCACCGTATCAGACCCTATCAAAACGACTACGGCGGAGGCCCTCGCCGATCTGAAGGAACTCGGGGTGAAAGTGATGATGCTCACCGGTGACCACCAGCACACCGCGAGCGCCGTGGCGAAGACGCTCGGGCTGGCGGAATTCCAGGCCGGGGTCACCCCCGCGGACAAGATCGCCGAAGTCCACCGCCGCCACGCCCTCGGCGAAGTGGTCGCGATGGCCGGTGACGGCATCAACGACGCGCCCGCCCTCGCCGCCGCCGATGTCGGCATCGCGATGGGAACGGGCACCGACATAGCGATGCGAAGCGCCGGCGTCACTCTCGTGAAAGGCGACCTGCGCGCCATTGCCGGGGCGATCCATCTCAGCCGCGCGACCCTGCGCAACATCCGGCAGAATCTCCTCTTCGCCTTTCTCTACAACGCCCTCGGCATCCCCATCGCGGCGGGTTTGCTCTATCCTTTCTTCGGAACCCTTCTCAATCCTATGGTCGCCGGCGTCGCGATGAGTCTCAGCTCGGTCTCGGTGATCGCCAACGCGCTGCGATTGGGACGGGTTCGGTTGTGAGGGGCTCAGGGACGCGATCTCATGGGATCGTCGAGAGGATTTGCTCGAGTCCCTCCAGATTTTCCCGCAGCACCTCTTCGACCTTCGCCGAGGAGATGGGGCCGATCACGCCGACGGGGCCTTTGTAGCCGACCGCGATGGTCGTCTCTATCATCTCCCGCTCGTGGGCACCTTTGCCGATGGGTTTCACTTTGACATCGGCTTTGGCCACGTCCTCGACGGCGGGGTCCGCCATCCCGTTGAGGTTGAGGCAGAGGAGATAGGGCATCATGCTCCGCAAGTCCTCTTCGAAATTGGCGATGCGGAGATGGGCATGGTGAAAATTGTAGACGATCCCGACGTGCTCGAAGCCCTTCGCGCGCAGGGCCTTGCACACCGCGACGAGATTGTCGGGCAGCCCGCCCCAACCGCCGCGGTTGTAGAGTCCGAGAGAGAGACCGGCCTCCTGGGTGCGGGTCGCGAGGGGGACGAGCGCCTCGGCGACGCTGCTGACTTTTTCCTTGTTGGAGAGTCCTTTCCCGGTTTGGAGGGGATGCCAGATCTGCGGCTTGACCCCGTATTTCACCATGAGGGGATAGGCGTTTTCATGGCCTTTCCAAAAGGCGAAAAATTCGATGCCGTGTTTTTGGCAGGAGAGAAATTCGCTTTCGAATTCCGGCACGTGGGCCTCGCGCCAGTCGTAGGCGAACCGCTTGAGGCCGAGCTTTTTCAGCATTTGCGCCCGTGCCTCGGGCGTTACCCGCGTGCCGTCGAAGGGGGCGATGTACCACGCCACGAGATTTTCCCTCCGGAAATTATCGGGGACGGAGGCGGTTTCCGCCGGGGCCGGTGCGACGCCGACGCCGGTGAGGAGGAGCACAAAGAGAGCGGAGACCAGAGCGGGGGAATTCATCGAGAGGGGCAGGGGTACGTTATCGCGTGTTTTAACTCGGTATAGCGTTTTTTCATTTCGGAGGCAAGCATCAGCGCCATCGCCCCGCCCCGGGCGTCGCGGCCGAGGATGGCCTCGCGTTGGTAGTAAGCTTCGAGGTTGGGTTGTTTCCCGGTGCCGGTGCAGACGTTGAGGAGGGTTTCTCCGTCGGTGCCGATATGTCTCTTCACCCCGTCCCAGGCGAGCGCGAGCCGCGCTTCCCAGTCGGCACCCTCGATCCAGCCGTGTTCCAGAGCGACGGCGATGGACCAGGCGATCATGTTGGTGCTGGTGAACTCGGCGTAGCTGTCGGGGCGATCGACGATCTGGTGCCACATGCCCGAGGCGTCCTGATGGGGCGCGAGGGCGGCGAGGTGATCCCGGAAGGCTTGCAAAAGGACGGGACGGCCCTCATGTTTTTCGGGGAAATGGAGCAGGATGAGGGCGAGCCCGAGCGCGGGGAATCCGTTGCCGCGGCCCCAGGCGGCTTCGTCGAGGGGGGAGTGGCGATAGAGCCCGTCCTCGCGGAGGCAGAGGTCGGCGATGAAGCGGTAGTTCGTGAGAGCGGCGTCGAAATACTTCCGCTTCCCCGTGATCCGGCCGGCCTCGGCGAGGATGGGGCCGCCCATGAAAACGGCGTCGCTCATCTCGTTGTGGGTCGGCATGGCCTCCCGTGGGTTCCCCTGTTCGTCGAAGGCCATGTTGGCGACGGCGAGGACCCGCGCCCTCGCCCACGGCTCGTCGATCGCGGCGTAGAGGAGGGTGCCGGCGATATCGCCACCGCCCTTGGGCAATTCGGGGCGCTTTTCGAGTTGGGCCTTGGCCAGTTCCGCAGCGCGCTCCTTGCGTCCGTCCCCGGTCCGGGCGATCACGGCGAGCGCGTCGATGTAGGAACCGCCGAAACGGTCGCCGTAGTGGGCCGAGAGTTGCCGGTGAACCTCCTCCGGACTGCGCGCGACGCGGGCGCGCATTTCCGACCGGGCGGAATCCTTGTCCGCTTCCGATGGGGCCGTGAGAAAGGTATCGGGAGCCAGATCGTCCGCCTCGCGCCGGATCACCACCTTGACCCGGCCGACCTCGGCGGGAGGGAATTCCCCGAGAGCCTTGGCGAGGGCGCGTCCTTCCGCGTTGTCGGGGACGAGCACGACGTCGGGCGCGGTCAGACCGATCCAGCGCCAGATGGCATGGGCGGAGGCGTTTTGCGGGCGAAAAGCGGGACCCTCCGGGGGAAAGGCGGCGGTGTCGAGAGGAGCCGAGAGACCGTGCCACTCCGCTCCGGCCGGGAGCGCGGGGTCGTCCTCCGGGTGGGGATGACCGAGCAAAACGATGCGGGGCAGATCGGGCGACCGCTCCGTCGTTGGGGTGCCGGACCAGGCCCACAACGTGGCGCCGGTGGCATCGCGGCCGATGGGATGGCGGCGGTAAGAGGCCGTCGCTTCGTTCCCGGTCGCGGCCGCAGCATTGGTTGCGGCGACTTCCTCGGCGGCGGGAGCGGCGGCCAGAGGGAAGAGGAGAAACAAAAAGAGCAGTGTTTTTTTCATGTGTGTTTACCGGTTCAACAAGGCCACCACTTCGTCCCGCAGGGCCGCGTTCGTCGCCAGCGCCTCGCCGCCGTCGATGCGGCCCTCGTGGCCTGACCAATCGCCGAAATATCCGCCCGCCTCCCGAAAGATGGGAGGAAAAGGACCGCAATCCCACACCGCCATGACCGGATCGAGGATGATCTCGGCGCGTCCTGTCGCGACGAGCAGATAGCCGTAGGCATCGCACCAACCGGCGTTGTAGTAGACCGCCCGTTGCAGCCGGTCCCAGGCCTCGCCCTTGCCCTGGCCCGCTCTTTCGAAGGAAGCGGTGTCGATGTGGGCGCAGACGGCGCGGTCGAGCTGGCTCACGTCGGAGACACGGCACGGTTTCCCGTTCCAGTGTGCGCCGAGACCGCTCGCGGCGGAGACGATCTCGTCGAGGGCGGGAAAATAGGCGCAGCCCACTTCGATCCGTCCGCGGATTTCCAGCGCGATGAGGACGGCGTAGAGGGGCACCCCGTGGACAAAAGACTTCGTCCCGTCGATCGGGTCGATGATCCAGCGATGGTCCGAGGTGCCCTCGGTGGTGCCGTATTCCTCCCCCACGATCTGGTGGTCGGGAAAGGCCTCGCCGATGCGCCGACGGATCAGCGCCTCCGCTTCCCGGTCGGCGATCGTCACCGGCGTGTCGTCGGATTTGAAATCCGCCCGCGCTGCGTCGGTGAGGAAATATTTCAGGGTCAGGGCCCCGGCCTCCCGGGCGGTCGATTCGGCGAAACGGAGATAATCGGCGAGCATGAAACAAAAAAAGGTGCGGCGGTGCGCGGCAGGCGCGGCGGAGGGGAAAAGGACTCAGGGGGCCGCCGTCGCTGCGGCGGGCGCTTCGGGGGCGGGGACGACCTCGACCTTCACCGTGGACGAGGGCGCGGCGTCCGCGTCGAGGTCGTGGAGGGCATACTGGATACCGTCGAGCATGTGTTGCAACACGGTTTGGTTGGCGAAGGTCATGTCATTGTGCCCCAGATTGGTGAAAAAGAGACGGCCCTCGCCCAGTTCGCGGCACCAGGAGACCGCCACGTCGACTTCGGCGGGCGATTTGCCGCCGAGCTTGGGCTTTTCCTTCTCCGTCTCGATCGGCTTGCGGTTGGCGGCCTTCGACATGTCGAGGCTGAGGAGGACGCGGAGCTTGTCCCGACCCTGGAAGTTCTCGGGCTTGTACCAGTAGATCTCGTCCTTGTGCCAGAAACCCTTGCCCCCGAAGGCGGCGTTGAGCGGATGTTCCGGGTCCTCCACCTGGAACGCCCAGGTGCCGCCCGCCGTCCAGGGATGGCCGTTGAAAATCCCGCCTATCATCGCGATGCCCTCCTCCCATTCGTTGAAATTGTCCGCCGCCGCGTGGAATCCCACGATCCCCTTGCCGCCCTTCACGAACTCCAGGATCGCGGCCCGCTGCGCCTCGTCCGGATTGAGCGCGGTGGTGTTGTTGAACAGGATCGCGTCGTAGCGGGCCAGATTCTCCTGGGTGAAAACCGAATACTGATCCGCGAAATCGGCGGTGAAGGCCTTCGTCGTTTCAGCGATCTTGCGGATCGCGTGGTTGCCGTAGGGGATGGAGGTGTGGATGAATCCCTCGCAGCGGTAGAAAACGAGGATCCTGCGTTCCGCCTTGGGAGTGGCGGTGGCCTCGGGGAGAGCCGCCTCGATCCGGGCCTTGTCCTCCGCCGTGGGCGTGTCGCCGAAACGCGCCGCGGCTCGCTCCTCCCAGGTCTGGGGTTTCTTGTCCGCCGCCGGATTCTGGGCGACGAGGAGACAGACCGAGACCAGCGTCAGGGTGGCGGCGAGGAGAGAACTTTTTTTCATATCGGAGGAAACAGCGGGAAAAACCATCCGGAGGCGACTGTAGCGGCTCCGTGGGCGAAGCCACAAGACTAAAGGCCTTTTTTCGCCCGATTGAAGCGACTTTTTCGCGATTCGGGCGGTGTTGCGGGCGGAGTCGGGTCCGCCGCCGGTCCCGAGGGCGGCGGGGAGGACTCGGCCTGGGGTGCTTTTTCCGTCGCCGAGGGGCTTGCCTGGGCGGTGGCGACGGACGGGGCCTTGCCCTTCTTCGCCGGGCGGAGGGAGCGCACCAGCGCGCCGAAGCGGATCCGGGGCGGAGCCCATCCCGTGCGGGTGACGAGAGCCTCCAGCAGAAAGAGAACCAACACCGCTACGAGGAGCGGTTCGCGGATGGAGCGGTATCCCGGCCCCGGCGGCCGACGCCAGGCCTTGCTGAGATCCAATTGCTCCGTCCCTCCGCTGGCGCGGGCGGTCTCGCGCAGCTCCGCGACCCGCTCGCGATCCCATTTCCATTCCCGGCCCGAACCCACCGTGACCGGACCAAAGGGAATCGCCGCCCCGCCCACCCGCACCGCGCCGCGCACCGGGACTCCCTCGGCGAGGCGCGTGGTGACCTCGTAATGCCCCGGCGAGAGGCGTTCCCAGATCAGCTCCTCGCTGCGTCCCTCGCGGAAACCGCGCTGCAGGACCACCGTCGGCGGGGTCTCCAGCAGCCGCGCCTCCCATTCCCCGGCGTCGTAGTAGAGATCGATGGACAGCTCCGAACCGGTCAGCTCGTGGCGTATCCCCACTCCCGGCGGCAGCTCGTCGCCCATCAGCCAGCGGGTCAGCGTCTGGACGAAATCGCCCATCGCATCCCAGTTCCGCACCCGTTCCGAGAACCCGCCGCCGAGAGGGAAGGCCACCGCCGCCGTGCGACCGATCCCGCGCCGCCCGAACGCCACCAGCGGCGCGGCGTAGCTGTCCGTCGAGACCAGCGCGGCCTCGTCCCCCTCGCGCAGATAGCTGAGGTTGTAGCCATCGACCTCACCGACCCATTCCACCTCGCCCCGCGCCAGTTCATACCAGCGACCCGTCGATTGGGTCCCGGTGCGCTCCTCGACAAACGAAGAGCGCGCCACCGTGACCGTCTCTTGCGCGAAAATATTCGGAATCTCCCCCGGGATCTCGGTGAAGAAAGCCCGTCCCGCCCCTCGCTTCGCGATGTCCTCCAGAAAAGCCGCATCCGCGTTGCTCCGCGTCCCCAGCCCGATCACACTCACCGTCGTCCCGCCGCCCTGCATCTCCTCGATCAACTGCTGGTAGGCTCCCGGTTCCTCCGAGTCGGCCGCGTCGGCGAAGAGGATCATGTGGCGCTGGCCCAGCGGCGCCTTCTTCAACTCATCCCAGGCCGCCTTCATGCCCGTGTAAACGAAAATGCCCCCACCCATGGACTCGATCCGGCGGATCCGGGAGAGGAGTTCGCCGCGACTTTCCCCCACATTGAGCAGAGGCGCGACCTCGTGCGCCGCGCTGTCCACCGCGAAGACCGTCACCGCGTCCATATTCCCGAGCAACTCCACCGCCCGGGCGCCCCCCTCGTTGGCCAGTTGCATCTTCGTGTGGCCGCTGCTCGTCGTCGCCGCCATCGACCCCGAACGATCCATCACGATGGCCATCGCCACCCCCAGCTTGCGGTGCTCGCTCTTCAACTCCATCGACACCGGGAGCAGCGGGTCCACCGCCGACTCGTAATAACCGCCCGAGCCGAAACTGCGGTGCCCGCCCGCCATCAGCAAACCGCCCCCCTGCTCGTTCACATAAAAGGGCAGCGCGTTGAGAAAATCGCCCGGCAACTCGAAAGCCGGGACATTGTTCAGCACCACCGCCTTCGCTCCCGTCAGCGACCCCGGCGTCAGCGAGAGAGGCTCCACCACCACCGAGACCTCGAACCCCTGCGTCCGCAGGATCGCCGCCACCGGATCTTCTTGGTAACCCGTCACCAGCAGCACCCGCGGCCCCCCCGTGACCTCGATCCAGCGTTCGTTGCGGTTGTTCCCCGCATGCGCGTCCCGCGCCGGCTCGATCGCGAACTCGTAGCGATGCGCCCCCGGTGTCGTGATTCGATCCGAAAAGCGCAGACGACCCACCCCGTCCTCCACCGTGACCTCCCGTTGGAACAAGCGCCGCTCCCCGCGCCACGCCTCCAGCGGCACCACCCCGTCCGCCGTGCCCGAGACCGTCACATCCACCACGAACGGCTCCCCCGGCTGCGTCCGCGGCGGCATATCCACCGCCGCCACCTGGAAATCCGTCTCCTCCGGCGCCCGCACCAGCCGGTAATCCAGCGGTACGCCCGCCCCGATCAGCTTCTCCGCCACCCCCGTGAGAGGCTCCGTACTGTAGCCGTCGGTGAACACCAGAATACGATTGTGCCGCCCGCTATCCATCCGCGAGAGCGTCTCGTGCAGCGCCAGACCCGTCCGCGTTCCGTCGCGGTCGCCCGGGTAGATCGCCGTCTCCGCGTCGCCTCGCGGGATCACCTCCTCCGCGTAATCCAGCAGATAGAGCCCGTCGCCCTCGTCCGGGCGGGCCCGTTCCAGTAGCGCGCGCCATTCCGATTCCCCCGCATCCACCAGATCCCCCGCCGAGAGCGACCGGTCCAGCAGCACCCAGAGATCCATCCCCCCCGACTTCAGCGCCACCCGCGGATCGCACAGCATCCCCGTCAGCAGCACCAGCAAAATCACCCGCAGCGGACGCCACAGCTCCAGCCGTCGGAACATCCAGCCGACTAGCACCAGCAGTGGCAACAGGAGAAAGAACTGGGGGGAGGTGAAGGTCATTGGGGGAGTAGGAAAGTGGGAAAGTAGCAAAGTAGCAAGGTAGGAAAGTAGCAAAGTAGAAGATGGAGGGATGAATTAGGAATTATGAAGGATG
>JAAYAT010000082.1 GCA_012719225.1 Verrucomicrobiaceae bacterium | reverse complement strand
GCGCAACAGGCGCTGCGGCACCGGGTGCGCTACTTTTGCGACGGGGCGGTGCTGGGCACGGCGGAGTTCGTCAACGAGGTTTTTGAACGCGAGCAGCGCCTGCGCAACCGCTTCGGCGAAAAGCGGAAAACGGGGGCTCGCCGGATGCGCGGGGCGGACTGGGGCGATCTACGGGTGATACGGGATTTGCAGAAAGACGTGATCGGGCCGTAGGCCTCCCGGAAATAAAAACGCCCGGGGTGCATCCTCCTTGTCCACCAAAGCCCCGGGCGGGAACGCCCGGGTTCCTTTTCGCGGCGTCCGCGCACAAAAAAACCCTGTCGAGGAGACAGGGTTTGCTCGTTCACCGAAGAGGGTTCGATCCCGGTGAAGGGGAGGAGAGAGGGAAAAAATCAGGCCTCGGCGGCGGGGGCGGGGCTGAGCTTCACGGCCATGCGGCCTTTGATGCGGCTGGCGGTGCGCTTGTGCATCGCACCACTCTTGGCGGCCTTGTCGGCGGCGGAGGCGAAGAGGTTGTAGGCCTTCTCGGCAGCGGCCTTGTCACCCGACTCGATCGCGGCAAGGGCGTTCTTGCGGGCCAATTTGACGTTGGACTTGGTCGCGCGGTTGCGGGCCGTGCGGGCCTTGGTCTGACGGACGCGTTTGAGAGCTGACTTGGTATTGGCCATCGGTGTGTGGTGTTTCGATCAATAAATGAAGGGGCGGAATATAGGCCCTGCCCGGCATCAGTCAACTGCTAAGTCGGCGGGAGGAGTCGCGTCGAGATAACCGGTGTCGAATCCGGCCTCGGAGAGCAGGTCAGAGCCGTCTTTGAAAATGCTGACCTCGTTCCAGACCGGCTTCACCGCGGGGGCCTCGACCGGGTCCAGGGCGAGCGGCCCGGCGGCGGCGGTGGCTCCTTCGGGCAGCGGCAGCGCCTGGATCGCCTCGCCCATTTGGCGGCCTTTTTCCACGTTGCGCCAGAGCCCTTTTTTCACAACGAAGACTTTCGAACCCTCGCCGACGCGCTCGTGGAGGTCGATGACGTCTTTGGACTTCATGCGGACGCAGCCGTAGCTGGCGGGGGTGCCGATGTCGCGCTCGGCGGCGGTGCCGTGGATGTAGATGCAGCGGGAGAAGGCGTTCGCGTTTTTGGGCTCCAATCCCTTGAGCCAGAGAATGCGGGATACGATGGGGTCGCGCCCGGGAGCGTTGGGCTCGACGATTTCGCCAGTCCACTGGCGGCTTTTGAAGACCGCTCCGGCGGGTTTCCCGGCACCGATTTTTTCCGCCACTTCCATCTTCCCGAGGGGCGTGCGGTAGCTCCCTTTTTCGTCGCCGAGCCCGAATTTCGAAGTCGAGACGGGATAGGTTTTGACGAGCTCGCCCTGCCGGTAGAGGGCCATTTTCTGCATCGGCACGGAGACTTCCATGACGTTGAAGCTGTCCCGCTGCGCGGCGGTCTGGACGGCGCAACTGCTCAGGGAGAGCAGGGAGAGGGCCACGCCGGAGAGGAGGAGGGGGCGGAGAAATTTCCGAAGGAGGAGGGTATGCATGGGAATTTGTCTTATAACGGAGGTTCAGGCGATCTCTTAGAGGCCCCCGCGACAAATTCCCGATCTCGTTGATTCCAGTGAGTGAGTGGTGGAAATGAGATTTTTCTCAGACTTACTATCAATCTATCTTAAATAAATACAAATTTCTAGCATTCTTTTTCGGCGGATCTAACTTTCTTCGTTCGAAGGGCCGCCCTTGCCGCCGATCCATCATGTCTTCTCCCAAGTTGCTCCTTCTTTTTCTCTTCGCCCTGCTCCCGGGAGGCGCTCCCCTCGTCGTCCTGCACGGGCAGGAGATCCCGGAGGAACTCCTCGAGGACGAACATCTCCGCGAGGAGATGGGGGTGAATCAGTTCACCACGCCGTCGATCCGCAAGATCTTCGACGATCTCAAGCGGATGCGTCCCCTCCCCTACGACGAGCTGAAGCGGCCGCTCCCCGAGGAGATCCCGCAGGACCGCACGAAGCTGGCGCTGAGCGTGGGACTCCTCCTCGCGGACGGTTTTTTTGCGGTCGAGGCGGAACAGTTTTTCGATCTCGAACCGATCGGACGGGTCCTCCTGAACCGCGCCAAGGTGCTGGGGTCGGGCACGCGCGTCTCGAGCCACATGAAGAGCGTCCTCGAAAAAGGGGCCAAGGGCGAGTGGGAGGCCCTCAAGGAGGAACTCGTGCGCACCCAGAAGGATGTCGAGAAGGAAATGGTCCTCATCCGCGATGTCGATGCGGCCAATCTGATCAGCCTGGCCGGCTGGCTCCGCGCCTTCGAGATCGGCTGCGCCTCCTCGCTCAATCCCTACGATCCCGCCAAGGCCGCCGCCCTCGCCCGGCCCGAGGTCGTCGAGTATTTCGTCCTCAATCTCGAAACGCTGGAACCCCGCATCAAGGAGAACACTCTCGTCACCCACATCCGCACGAATCTGCTCACGATCCAGGAAAAGATGAAGGTGCCCGAACAGGAGATCCTCGGCGAGGAGGAGGTGCGTGAGCTCCGCGCCCTCGTCGAAGACCTCGTCGACCGGATCCACGGCAGCGAGCGCCTCATCGAGACGAACCGGACCACCGGCGAACCCACGCCCCGGCCCGGCGACACGCCGACCCCGGCCAAACCGGCTGCCACCGGCGGGGTGATCTCGGGCGAGGTGCCGGAGTGAGTCGCGG
>JAAYAT010000081.1 GCA_012719225.1 Verrucomicrobiaceae bacterium | reverse complement strand
GACGCTTACATCGCCGCCACCGCCCAAGTCCACGGACTCATCCTGGCCACACGGAACACATCTGACTTCAAGGATTGCGGAATCGAAATGGTCAATCCTTGGGAAAAGTGAAGCTCGTGTTCGGACTCGAACCGCGTTTGCCGAAGGCAGGACGAATCGTCCCGATGAGCCGACGGCGCGATGTCACTTCGCATTTTATCGATCTCGGATAGCGTGGACCCTTCCCAAGCCCCACCCGATAGGCTTCGTCGGGGCTAGAAAAGCCCCGCTCCCTGGCTGGCGCTGGAACCACGTTTGACCCCAAGGAAGGGCGCTTTTTTAGCGCCCGGCAAGCCCCGCTACACTACCCGCGTTCGCTTGATGGCTTGAAAAAGCAAGCGATCCTGAAGTCCGATAGCGTAAGCCCCCTTGTCAAGAGGTCGCAAAATTCCGTGACCTCCGGGTCGAGTTTTCAACGTTGCTCCGTCTCACGCCATCTGAACAAGGAAAATAGGAGAATCAACGCCTCGGCATCACTACCCTAAGCACAACCGCCGCCGAGGACGATCATCCGTTTCAATCCGCTCTTTCCAACTCCTCGATATCGGCGAGATCCTGTAATCTTCCGGCAGTCCTTTTAGCTTCAATGAGGTCCTTCTTAGACAAAAATAGAACCGACAGATCAGTCTCGTTCGCAATCACTCGATTGTTCCAACATTCTTCAAATGTCAATCCAGGGATCGAAGTGAGGAAATCAATCATGCTCGGAGATCGACCAATCGCATATTGAAAACCCCTCTTTGGCAAAGTCTTCTACCGTCGCGTCCCCCATGAGCGGCAGTCCGAACCGTTGAAAAGCCCGCAGAACCCGCGTCGGTTTTCGATTGAGGGTCGCAACCAAATATCCAGATCTTTGGTGAAACGCGGTTGGCTGTGATAAATCACGGCATAGCCACCCACGACGAGATACTCAACTGCCTCTTCGGACAACAGTCGCAACAGATCTTTGAAGTCGGAGTTCATCGGGATCTCGATTCTTGATTCGCCATGCGTCCTCCACCAATTCCCACGCGGCGTCCATCCGCTTCATAAAAGGTTCCGCCTGCCATTGCCGGATACGATGCAACCTGATCTCCTCGAACGAGGAACACTTTTTCATGGTCCAGTCAGATCTGTCTTTTTCAGGAATTGCCACGCGACAGGGTAATTCTCACAGGTGAAAATTCAAGGAACCGTTCACGCCTTCGTCGCGGGAGAAAGCGGGAAATCTGTTGTCAACTTTACCCGCCACGCCCCTCGCGATACCTCACCCCAGGCTCACGCGCAGAATGTCCGAACGACGGTCTGCGATGATCCATTCGATGGCTTCGACCAGATTCCGTTTCGTCTCTTCGATCGTCTCTCCCTGTCCATTGGCTCCTGGAACCTCGGGGCAAATCGCCCGGTAGCCTCCTTCCGGCGCAGCTTCAATCCGTAGATTGAGCCCATCCCTTCGGTTTCCCGGGAATGGCCGCCAGCGTCTCCATTTCTTCCGCGCTGAGGGCGCGGTCGAACACCGCCACGCCGCCGATCCATCCGGTGAAGCCGACGCTGCGGCTGCTGTGGATGACGCGACCGATGGTGAACGGGCCTCCGCTGTTGTCGTCCGCGGGTTCGTAAATGCCGTGCGGGTACCACCAGGGATTGAGACGCAGCCCGACCAGGTCGCGGTCCACGACCTGCCAGTTGCCGTCGTCGCCTTTGCGGGAAGTGACCAGCACGCGGGTGTAGCCGAATTCCTGCAACTCGACTTTTTCCCCGTCGTTCCCGCCGACCCGCTCGACGGAGACCGGTTCGTCTTCGGGCGGGTTGTAGAACTGGTCCTCGGGGAACTCCGTGTCTTCCCCTTCTTGCAAGCCGGGTTCGCGGCGGAGATGGCCTTGTTTCCAAGCGTTGTAGGCGAAGGAGATCAGGTTGTTTTTCTTGGGGTTGTCGAGCCAGCGGTCCCCGGAGCGGCCGTTGAGCCAGCCGGTCAGTTCCTTGGCCTCGTGATCGAAGGCCATGGCGAAACACTGCCACGAGGCGTCGAGCACATCGGCGGGAGCATCCGAAGGCACCTCGGGTGAAACATCGGCCGAGTTGCTCTTGTGCAACGCGTAGATGTTCAGAAAGGAACTGGCTCCGTTTTCCGAAACGTGGCCGCAGGCGGCGCCGCGCACATTGAGACCGGCGAAGAGGGCATACTGCCTTTGTCCGCGTTCGACTTTCCGGATGCCCACCGTGGCCTCCCGCTTCAGATCGGTGCCCTCGTGCCAGATCCCGGCCAGAGCGTGGTTGCCGCTCTCCCGGATCGCCCACACCACGACGGTGACGGATCGAGCGGCCCCCTTGATGTCGAGCGGCGTATCATGCAAACGTTCTCTGGGGATGTAGAGAAAAGGGCGGAAGGTTTCTTCTTCCTCTTTCCGGATCAAAACGGCCTCGCCGAAAGGCCCTCGTCCCAGCAAGGGAAAATCGTCGTAGGTCGCGGCGCGGCCTTGGCCCCAGAAGTCCTTCACGTAGTTGCCCGCATCCAAGGCATAGTCGTTGTCGGTGCCCTCGGGCACGTGGGCGACGAAGCGTTCGCCGCCGGGTTCCCGTTTCACGAAATCCCAGAACGCCACCAGCCCCGGAATCCCTGTCACCGTCCGAAGATTCTGTTGGGCCGGCTCCCCGGCTTGGGCGAAGGACAGTGCGAGCAAGGGGCAGAACAAAATTCGTTTCATGGAAACGGGGAGTGAAAATCGATTTCGATTGCGATCCCGATTATTTCTCTCCCCACAACCCGACCGCATGCTCCAGTTGGCGGGTCACGTCTTCGTCGAGGAGATAGCCTCCCTCGCGCAGTTCCAGGAGCGACTCAGTCACCGCCTCCAGATAAGCGCCTCGATCAGGATAGCGCTCCGCGATGGAGGGACGCGGATCTTTTTGCGCCTCCCGTTCGGCTTTGGTTTCGGCCAGGGGAAACCACGCTCCGGCCAGACCGGCGAGGACGCCGCCCGCTCCGTAGGCTTCGTCGCGAACATTCCAACCCGTCGCGGTGCCGAGGGGCGCGGCGATCTCGGGGAGACGGATCCCGGCGCGTTCGTTGCCGTCCGCATCGACGGCGGGCACGAGAACGGCGTAGGGTTCTCCTGTCTTCGGGGGCACGTAGTCGGCGATGCCCTCGCTCTCCCAGCGCGGTCCGGGATCGAGGCGGAGGGGGCGATAGACCTGGGCGGGTGCCTCGACTCCGGGGATCGCGGGAAAATTATTCCGGAAGGTTTCCAGATCGACGAGAGTGCCGTCGTCGATCCGGGGATAACGGCTCGCGGGCGGTTCGCTGCCGTCCCGTAGCCAGGCGTTGAGAGCGGGGAGGAGGGCGCGCAGCACGGGGCCTCGATGCTTGATCGGATTGAGATTGTGAAGGGAGGAACCCTTTTTGGTGATGTCGTCGGCACCGTCGAGATGCTGGCTCCCGGAGATGAGATAAATGCGCGTGTCCGGGTCGAGAGGGAGGTCTTTTTTGCCCGCGACGTCGGTGTGCAGCAGCGAGGCCCCGCGCGACCAGTATTCGGTGGAGGTCTGCACGAAGAAAGTCTTGGGCACCCCGCCCTTTTCCCGGAGACGAGCGAAGGTGTCGCCCTGTTTCCCGGTGACGGGATCGGTTTGTTCCACCGGCGCGAAGGGGAAGGCGTCGGTCGGCGAGAGGTTCCCGGTGCGGTAGGTGCCGTAGACCGTGGCCATGCCGAAGCGGTGGTTGAAGAGGCCCTTCCCTCCACCGGCGACAAGGACGAGGGCTCCGTCGAAGACGCGACGCCCAGCGGGATCGAGGTTGAATCCTTCGTAGAGGAAATAGTGGATGAAACGCCCCGATTGGGAGACCCCGAAGATCACGGTGCGGTCGAGATGGCCGAAGAGCGGGTTGGCGGTTCCATCGGGGGCTTCTTTTTCAAATCGCAGGAAGGAGACCGCGTCGCGCAGCCCGGCGAGGCCGAGCCCAGCGACCCGCGGGTCGCGGGCGGTGTAGACGAGATCGTAGATCCAGCCGGGTTCGAAGCCATCCTTGACGTAGAGGCTGGTGGCGTCGGGAACCGCTTTTCCCTCCTCCCAGCGAGCGAAGGCCCAGTCGCCGGACGCTATCTCCTCGACCGGCGATTGGCGGTCCTGGCGTTTTGTCAGGGTTGCGTTGGCGGTGTCGAGCGAGACGGCGGGATAGGCCACCGAGGTGCCCCAGGGGCTTTGGAAAAACGCGCGGCTCATCTCCTTTTCGTCCACCGTGATCTCGACGTGGTTCCGGCCCGTCACGGGGGAGCCATCCGGATTGACCGCGACGGGGAGACCTCCGAGGAGACGACCCTGCCCGTCCTCTTCGATCTCGCCGCTCCATCCGGTCCACAGAACGCTGTATCCCTCGTCCATGAGGTAGCCGTGCCCGGCGTGTTCCACGTCGCGCGGGGTGTTGCTGCGGACTCCGTCGTTGAAGGTCCAGAGGGCGAGTTTGTTGCCGCGATTGTGGACATCGTAGAGGAGCGTGCCGTTGCCCTTGGCCGGATCGACCGGCTTCAGGAGTGTGAAGTCGGCCCAGTATTCGATTTGCCCTTTTTCATTGACCGGCGCGAGCGCGACATCGGTGATGCGGGCGTTGGCCGGGTCCTTGGGATCCGCTTCGAAAAAGAGACGTCCCTCGATCACTTCGTAGCTGCCGCTGCGTCCGAAGGAGAGTCCATCGGAAAAGGGGAGACGCTCCTTCACCTCGATGCGGACGAGTCCGGCGGAAGCGAGTGTGGGTAGAAACAGGGCGAAGAGAAAAAGTCGTATCCTTGGCATGGGAACAAGGGTTTCTCAGAATGCCGGACTTGGCAAGGGGCGAAGGTCCGTAGCCGCAGATTCGGGAGGTTTTCAGGGGTTCAGGGGTTCAGGGGTTCAGGGGTTGAGGAACCTTCCCCGGGAATCGATTGCGAGACAGGAGAGCCTCACGCGATTGAGGACGGGACATCGCGCCGGTTTCCCGCTTCAATCGTATCGAACCGCACATTCTTTTGCCCCCCAGTCCCTATGCCCGCCCGCTTCCCCACCTGCGTTGTTGTTTTCCTGCTCTTCGCCGTGGCACCCTTCGTCCTCGCCGATGAGTCCCCCTTCCTTCTCGACCTCCAGAGCCGGGACCGCCGCGGCGCGGCGAAGACGACTCGGGAATCCTGGCAGCCCTCCCGCACCGCGATCCTTGTCTGCGACATGTGGGACCTCCACACCTCTCCCAACGCGATGGTCCGTGAGGGCGAGATGGCACCCCGCATGAACCAGGTCCTCGAAAAAGCGCGGGCCGCCGGTGCCCTCGTCATTCACGCTCCGAGCGGTTGCATGAAAACCTACGAGGGCACTCCGGCGCGGGAACGCGCCCGTTCCGCCCCGGCGGCGGCGAGAATCCCGCATCAGATCGGAGAATGGTGCGAGCGCCTTCCCGCCGAAGAGGGAGCGGTCTATCCCTTCGATCAGAACGATAGAAGCAACGACGACGATCCCGGTGAGAAAGCCGCCTGGGCCGAACAGCTCGCCGCCCGGGGCGTCAATCCAAAAGCCCCCTGGACACGGCAGATCGACGTCCTCCGGATCGATCAGCAAAAAGACGCGATCAGCGATTCCGGCGTCGAAATTTGGAATCTGCTGGAATCCCGGAATATCGACAATGTCATCCTCATGGGCGTGCATGTGAATATGTGCGTGTCAGGTCGCCCCTTCGGGCTGCGCCAGATGGCGAAGAACGGGAAACATGTCGTTCTCATGCGCGATCTCACCGACGCGATCTACAATCCGGAACGCTGGCCCTTCGTCAGCCACCGGGAGGGCACCGCGCGCTTCGTCGAGCACATCGAAAAACACATCTGCCCCACCATCACTTCGGACCAGATCCTCGGCGACAAAAAGCCCTTTGCCTTCAGCGACGCTACCGCCGGACCGCAGCGCCTCCAAATTCTTCTCATCGGCGACAGCACCACCGAAGCGAGCATCCCGAAAAAACTCGCCCCCGACGAACCGCAGTTCGAGGACCACGTCCGCATCCTCCTCGGGATCGAACCCGACCTGCCGCCCGTCGATGTCTACAACGAAGGCCTCAGCGGCGAATACATCCGGCGACTCCTCGACAGCGGACGCTACGACAAGGACATCGCGACGAAACCGAAGGCCGACTATATTGTCATCCGTTACGGACTCAACGACGCGTCGAAGCGGGAGGATTTCACCGAGAATTTCCCCAAGGATTTTCGCGAACTCCTCGCCCGTCTGCGTCACGACCATCCCGACGCCGTCCTCATTCCCATGACCACCATTCCCTACTCGACGGTGCGGAATCACGCCGAGATCAACGCTCTCATCACCCGTATCGCCGCCGAGGAAAAGCTGCCCCTCTTCGACATCGCGCCACGCTACCTCGCCGAACTGGAGAAAGGCCCCAACATGCTCAACTACCGGCGCTACGCGCTCTCCAAGGTGCCCGAAGCCCTCCGCCCCCTCGCCACGCCCTACGTACAACCCGGGGCCGATCCGCAGATCGTGGTGCTCGACAACCGCCTCGACGCCTTTTTCGGTCATCTACCCGGCTGGTACAACGACCGTCACCCGTCCCTCGCCGGCTACAACGTGATCGCCAGCGAGACAGCGAAATACCTCACCCCAATGATTCGCAAAGACCATGGCAAACCACAATGACTCCCGGAGACGTTCTCAATCGATTCCACTCCTTTTGGGACTGCTGCTTCTCACCCCGGCGGTCGCCTTCGCCAACTACTCGATCGACCTTCGTCTCGACAAGAGCGACGGCTACTATTCGGTGGGCGAGGAGACCGTCTGCACCGCGACGTTGCTGAAGGACGGCAAACCGGCGGTGGGTGAGACACTACGCTGCACCGTGAAGAGGGAACGCGACACCCTGCGTCGGGACGAGTTTGTCTGCGATGGCGATGCCGTGGAGATCAGGGCGGCGATGGACCGTCCCGGCTGGCTCTTCTTCGGCTTCGAAATCATCGGGCCGGACGGCAAACCGCTGCAGGGCGAGGGCATTTTCAAACACCACATGAAACCGACGATCGTGGGCGAGATCGGTGCCATGCACGATGCCGACAAGATCAAAGCACTCGATTCCCGTCCCGCGGATTTCGACACCTACTGGGCTTCCTGCCGCTCCAAACTCGATCAGATCCCGCTGGACCCGAAGATGACCGAGGTCGCGGTTCCCACGGCCTCGCGAGGCAAGGTCCAGTGCTACAGCATCGAAGTTCAGTGCCTCGGTCGCACGCCCGTCACCGGCTACCTGGCCCTGCCCGTCGACGCGAAGCCCGGGAGCCTGCCCGCCTACGTCAACTTCCAGAGCATGGTGTGGCGGGATGCGAGCCGCAGCCGCGCCATCGCGATGGCATCCAAAGGAGTCCTGGCGCTCTACGTCAGTTGGCACGGCTTGCCCACCGGCGGCACCGAAGAGGATTACAAGAAAATCTCGCGGACCCGGTATGAGGAAGGGGGACGGGGCGGCGACACGGACCGCGACACCTGGTTCCGCCACGATATGCATCTCAAGGTGATGCGGGCTCTCGACTTCCTCAAGAGCCGTCCGCAGTGGAACGGGACGGAGCTCGTGGCGAGCGGGGGCAGTCTCGGCGGGATTCATGCGATCACCGCGGCCGCCCTGGATCGCGAGATCACCACCGCCATCGTGAGCGTGCCCTCCGGCTGCGAATACAACGGCCACAAGCAAGGACGCGACTCGGCCGGACTCTATCGAGGCGAGCGGGGCATCGCCCGCCTCGAGGCCGATCCGCGCCGAGCGGTGACGCTGGCCTACCATGACGGGGTCAACTTCGCTCCGCTGATCCAATGCGACATCTACGTGTGCACGGGCTTCGCCGACGAGCTTTGCACCCCCAGCAGCGTCTTCGCCTTTTACAACGCCCTGCCCGCCACGACCAAGAAATTCATGAGCACCTCTCCCACCACCGGGCACTACGGAACCACAAAAAACACCGCCGGCGACGAGCGCCTCTCGGAGATCTTCCGCTCGGTGACCGTGGATGATTGAAGCGTCCTGTCGATTTCAATGACCAGCCACGCTGCCTCGCAAAGCAGACCCCACGGCAACCTTCTCCGGACGTTCCAGAGCATTGCGGTTCCCGTCCCGGTGTTTACCCGGTTTCACCACAAGGCATTCGGACGCCCGGCGAAGCCACCGAAAAACGCCTCGACGTTTTTTCTGTCACGCCACCGGCTGACGCACGCGTGAGCGACGCTCTTCGGGACGCCGTTCCTGGCGTTCGGGGGAACGGCGGACGGGAGCTTCGTCTTCGTGGCATTCGACAGCGCTTTCCGGTGCCTGCCTGTCGTCGCGATCATCCCGCTCTCTGCGGTGAGTCCTCCCCGCCGGGCGGTCAGCGGACCGATTCTCGGATACTCCCTCACCGCTCGCGGCAGAACGCTCCTGCCCTCCGCCGAGAAACTGGATCAGATCCGCCACGACCTTCAGCTTCGAACGATCCTGCCCGCTCTGCTTGTCCTGCCACGTCTCCAACTGCAGGCGACCTTCGACGAGAACGCTGCGCCCTTTCTGGAGATATTGGACGGCGTTCTCGGCGTTGCGCCCCCAGAGAGTGACGTCCACGAAGGTCACGTCCTCCTGCTTCTGCCCGTTCTCGTTGTACCAGGCTCGATTGAGGGCGAGTCCCAGTTCGGTGACGGAGTTGTCGGATTTGGTTTTCCTGAGCTCGGGGGTACGAGTCAGATTGCCGATCAAGGTAACGCGATTGTAACTGCTCATAGGTGCAGTTAAACGGAAAACGCTCAATTGAACAAGTGTTTTTTTGAACTTATTTCACTTTTCTCTGCAAATATTTTATTATTAATCGGTTACAATGCCCTGAAATCTCTCCTTATATCGAGATCCCCCATTTTTCGAGAAAAAACGCCTGCAAATCGTCCATTGTCGGCTCGCTCCCGCATCCTCTTTGTGCCTCCGCATTTCCGCGTTTGCGCTCCCCCCTTGGGATGTCTTAGCTTTCCGCTCAAGATGCCCTAGCTTCCCCTTTCATTTTTCCCTCTGCTGAATGGACCCTGCCAATCTCACGCCTTTCCATGACTTTTGCCTTCTCTTCCTGAGTATCATTCTGGAAGGGGCCCCCTTCATCCTTCTCGGAACCCTGGTCTCGGGCTTTATCGATGCGTATTTGCCCGCGGGCCTGATCGAGCGCTGGCTCCCGAAAAACAAGGTGCTCGCCGTCGTCCTCAGCGGGCTCCTCGGGGCGATCTTCCCCGTCTGTGAATGCGCCATCGTCCCGGTGATCCGGCGGCTGATCCGAAAGGGGCTGCCGATTTCCTGCGCCATCACCTACATGCTCTCGGCCCCTATCATCAATCCCATCGTGGTGGTCAGCACGATGAAAGCCTTTTCCACCTCGCTGGGGCAATTCTCCCTCCGCGCAACGGAAACGGCGGCCACCACCGGACCCGCCTTCATGACCTCGAGCCGCCTGCTCATCGCCTTTATCGTCACCGTGGCGGTCGGCTTGGTCGTCTTGAAAGTGCGCGCCCGTTCCATCCTGCAGCCCGGGGTCATTCCCGAAGGACTCGAAGAAGACGCCCCGGCCTCCGCCTCCGCCCTCCCCAAGGAAAGACGTGCCGATGAAAGCGAAACCGCTTCCGACGCCACCCCTTCCCCCGCGGTTCCCGCCGCCGAAGAACCGCAGGCCAACCGCCTCGTCCTCGCGATGCGAACGACGATGCGCGACTTCATGGAGACGGCCATGTACTTCACCATCGGGGTGGCGATCACCTCCGTATTCAAGGCCTACGTCACCGAGGATCTCATCCTCCTCTTCAATCAAAATGAAATCACCGGGGTCGCCCTGATGATGTTGCTGGCGTTTGTCCTGAGTCTCTGCAGCACCTCCGACGCCTTCATCGCCGCGAACTTCCCGGTGCCCCAATCGGCGAAACTCGCCTTCCTCGTCTACGGCCCGATGATGGATGTGAAGCTCGTCTTCATGTACCTCTCGGTTTTCCGCTCCCGTTTTGTTATCATCCTCGCCATCTCGCTGTTCGTCGTCATCGGACTGCTCAGTTACCTCTGGGTTCGCCTCTGACCCGACTTCCCCACCTCTCCGGCCATGAAAAAGTTCCTCAACCTCCTCTCGATCTTCACCCTGATGACCTGGGGTGTCCTTTTCCTCTATTACTACACCAGCGGCAGAATTGAAAAATACCTCGACCCCGATTTCAGGATCTACGCCCTGCTCTCCGGGATCGGATTCGTCCTCCTCGCGGCGTTCAACTTCCTCAACCGAAAACAGGAAACCGGTCTCTGCACCCACGACCATCCCCAGGGCGAAACCTGCGATCACGATCATCACCACGCGCACGACCACTCCTGCGACCACGATCATTCCCACGCGCACGACCACGCCTGCGACCACGATCATCACCACGCACACGACCACTCCCACGCCCCTGCGGCCGCGCATCACCACCACGAGGAAAGCACATCGGGGGTGGTGTTTGCCCTCTTCGTCCTCCTCGTCCCCATTCTCGTGGCGACGGGATACTCCCAGGACAGGTTCAGCGGCGAATACCTCGCCAAATGGGGCAAGATCGAGCGCCAGATGATGCAGATGCGCATCACCCGCAACCGCGCCGACGAGGCCGCTCTCTCCCAGGTCGGCTCCACCAGCAATCCCTACACCCGGGAGGGCATTGAAACAGGTGGGAGCTACCCGGGGGCCGAACCCGCTGCCCCCACCGAGTCCGCCGACACCCCGCCCGATCCGAACGCCTCCTCCGAGAGCAAGGCAGGCGAAAAAGCCGGAGAATCCTGGGGTGCTTTCACGATAGAAGACCTCAAGAAAATGGTCCCCCAGAGCGAGGCAGGCGATTTCCTCCTCGACGTGCCGCAGATTTTCTACACCGCCGGCGACCGCGAACTCATGGAAGTGATGGAGGGCATCCCGGTCGAGGCCACCGCCCAACTCATGGAGGAAACCCTCAACAACCCGGACAAAACCCGGCTCAAAGCCTTCCGCCTTTTCATCGAGTGCTGTGCCGCTGACGCCCGTCCCCTCTCCATTCCGGTGGACTTCGGGAAAGCCCCTCCCGAATACACCGAGATGGGCTGGTACAAACTCTACGGCAAGCTCCATTACTCCCACGAGAACGGGGAGATCGTCCCCATGATCAAAATCGACCGGATCGTAGAAACCACCGAACCGACCGACGGACTCCTCTTCTGAGACCCGGAAAGCCCGGATAGCTAATCAGCTAACGGCTAAACAGCTAAACAGCCCCCATCCCCGGTTGCATTTTGGCGAACCGGCCGTATCTTGGGTTTCGGAAAATCTCCTTTCCCAAAGGGGGTGTACTGGTTTCGACTGTTGGTTTGAAGACCAGATCGCGTGTCGAGGTTGATCGGTTGGCCTCGTAAAAAGCCGATTACAAAACAAATGCAAATAACGAACCTGAACTTGCCCTGGCTGCCTAATTGAGCGGCCACGCGACTTGACCGACGTCTGCTGAGTCGAGTCGCGCCAATTTAGCAGACTGGTCCTGCGGCGGGTGTCCGGCCACCGGGACGAGAGGTTACAGGACAATCGGAGTGACCGGATTTTGTCGATCGAAGCCGCCGCTCCTAAAGCAAAGGATCGACTATGCACGTAGAAGTCGGGTTAGACAGCTTTCAGGACAGGGGTTCAACTCCCCTCACCTCCACTATAAAATCTTCCACTCCTCTTGGTGCTGCTTACGCCCTTGCCCTGTAATTGGACCTTTGCCACGTCGCCTTGGAAGCCCTAGAGTTCCGGCTTGATCCGCTGGATGAAACGATGTGATATCTCGTCACAAGCGAGGTTCTCCCCTCTCCCGACCGAGAACAACCCCACCGGACCGGCGAAAAAGAGATTTGGCGGCGTGCCTGATCAAGAGCTTGCCGCCGCCTCGCTGCTGCGGTAGCGGCTGTAGCGTTCGCGTTGCTCGGGGGTGAGGTTGGCCGGGTCAAAACGGGGATCGGGGACCCCGTTGATTTTGGAATAAATCACATTGGCCATGTCCTCGGAGGCGCGTTTCAGATGAGAGGCGCGCTCTCCGTCGAAAAGATCGTCGATGGTTTCGTGGAAAAGGCTGAGCCAGCGGTCGAACTGGGAACGTCCCATCTCCGTTTGCGGAACCAGCTTGGCATGGGCGACGAGGGGATTGCCGCGAAAGGAACCCGTCCCGAAGAGGACCGTTTCCCAAAAGGAATACATCTTGGGGAGATGGGTCTCCCAATCCACCTGAGCCACCTCGTCGAAGATGAAACCGATCAAGTCATCCTCGCGCACCCGCCCGTAAAAAGTGTTCACGAGCTGCTCGATGTCGTCGCGGCCCTCGATATCGGATTTGTTTTCTCCTGGTTTTGTTTTCTCTTCTTTCATTGCTCTTTCCTGGTTGCTCGTTCCTCATGAGACAGGAGAGATCGCCCCCCACATCCGCATCTGCGGTGCTCACAAGGAATGAAACACAACATAGCCAGCTTTCCAAAACGCGCCTTCCGGCAAGTCGGCGCAAACATGTACCAGAAATACAGCTTTAAAAGTACAAATGCCACCCGCAGCCGCGCCGGGGAAAACCTGAACCCCCTGAGCCCCTGAAACCGTCCCCCCCACGTCCTCGACGCCGCTGGTTTCTCAAGGCCGCCCTCCGGGCCGAGAGGATCTACGATGCGATGCACCGTTTCCTCGCCCGCATCACCGGGCGACTCGGCAAGCCTATGGCCGCGGAGATCTACTACGCGATCCGCCATCCCGAAGCGGTTTCGGTGAAAGGGCGTGTTCTTCTCGCGAGGAAGTGGCGTCATCCCCATGTCAACGATCCTCCCCTGGTCAATTTTTACCAGATCCTGCGGCGCTGGATCACCCCCGAGCGCCCTTACTCCCTCGTCCGGGTCAGCGCGGGAGGCGCTGCGGTGGAAAAACGCGCCGACCGCGAGGGATATTTCGAGATCGACCTGCCCGACAACGAGGTCCACGACAGCGAGGTCTACATCGAATTGCCCGAATCCGAGGTCTCGACGCCCTCCCACTGGGAAATCACGGGACCCGGCGCGGCGGCGCGCTGTCTCATCATCAGTGACATCGACGACACCGTTCTCGTCACCCACGCGGCGAAACTTCTCCGTATGCTCGCGACGACTTTTTTCGGCAACGCACTGACCCGTCAGTTGTTTCCCGGCACCGTGGCGCTCTACGAGGCGCTCCGCCGGGGTCCCGATCCCGCTGCGGACGAGGGGAATGCGATCACCTACGTGACCAGTTCCCCCTTCAATCTGCACGGGCTGCTCTATCTGATCTTCAAAGAAAACGGGCTTCCTCCTGGCGCGTTTTTCATGACCGACTGGGGTCTCGACGAGGACCGTTGGCTCACGCGCAACCACCGGGACCACAAGCTGGAGGCGATCCGGCGGGTCCTCGACTGGTATCCCGGTGTTCCGGTAATTCTCATCGGGGACAGCGGCCAGCACGACACCTCCATCTACGTCGAGGCCGCCCTCGCCCACCCGGGGCGGATCTCGCAGATTCTCATTCGCAATGTCAGCGACAAAGACCGTATCGAGCGGCTCCGGGCCGAACTTGCCGGACTGGAGGGCACCGGGACCCGATTTTCCATTTTCAAAGACTCGGCCGAAGCCGCCGGGATTCTCGCGGCGGGCGACTGGATCTCGATGGCCCAGAGCGCCGAGGTGGATCGCATCGTCCACGAACCCTCGCCTTCGCTCATCGAACTCGTCACCCACCGTCCCCCGGCCGGTTCCGGTTCCGTCACGGGTGGCCGCGGGACGGGAAACGCCCCCGATGACGTGCCGAAAAAATAGCTGCTCTTCTCCGCCGCCGCGGCTATATGGAGAGACCATGCTTGACGACGCCAGACGTGCCCGTGACTTCCCCTCGCTCGAGAGGATCGCCTATCTCAACACCGCGGCGGAGGGCATCCCGCCACTCTCCGTCGGCGAGGCCCTGCAACGCTATTTTTCGCACAAGGTCATGGGCATGGACGGACGCGCCCTCTTTTCCCGCGAGTTCGAAGCTTGTCGGGAAAGCGCGGCGGCCCTGCTCGGATTGAGCGCGCCGGAAATTTCCTTCGCCTCCTCGACCTCCGAGGCCTACAACCTCCTCGCGACGGCGGTCTCGTTCGCCGAAGGCGACGATCTCGTCCTCTCGAACCTCGATTTCCCCTCGGGCGTGACTCCGTGGTTGCAGCATCGCGACGGTCCCGTGGTGCAACTCTGGGAACACCG
>JAAYAT010000080.1 GCA_012719225.1 Verrucomicrobiaceae bacterium | reverse complement strand
TTTCGAAGAGTCCGAGAGGCTCGGGTTCCAGGCCGAGGTGCAGGTCGCGCCCGGTCCGGTCGCGCAGGCGATCCAAGTACTCGCCGCACGCCCGCAACTGCCGGTGGATCGTCTCCACCTGATCGGAGCCCGGCCGGATGAACTCCTTGAACGAACCCGGTAGGGTGCTGACACTAACACTCTCTCCTGGAGGAGCGAATTCGTCGATCAGATCGAAGAGCCGCAGGGTGTAGGCCAGCCGCTCCGGCGTGGTCCAGTCCGGCGCGTAGACCAGCTCCTTGACCCGGCTGCCGTGGAAGGTTCCGTAGGGAAATCCGTTGATTGTGAAAACGTAGGCGTTGCGTTCCTCCAACCAACGCCGGAAATCGTCGCGCAATTTTCTGTCGGCGGAAAGCTCGCCCGCGGCCGCCGCGCCGAGCCGCAGGCCGATCCCGTAGGGCGCGTCAGGGGAGACGCGACGACGCACCGCATCGGTGTGTTCCCGCAAACCCGAGAAAGTCTCCGCCCAGGTCTCGCCGCGATGGATGTTCGTGCAATAGCCGAGATCGATACCATGTTCTAGCCGCATCCCGGAAGGGAACGCATTCCGGGGGCCATTGCAAGGCGCGAGCCGCGATTCGGTATCGCGAAATCGAGCATTCGAGACTGGACATCCACGGGTCCCGTATCAAAAATGAGAACCTACCCTTCTCCCCCCACCCCATGAGTTTTCAGCCCTCCCCCGACCAAAGTCCGCTCGACGCCCCACCTTTCACCGGGGACTCCGCCGTTCT
Organism: Verrucomicrobiaceae bacterium; assembly: GCA_012719225.1. Lineage (GTDB taxonomy): Bacteria > Verrucomicrobiota > Verrucomicrobiia > Verrucomicrobiales > DEV007 > Arctic95D-9. The sequence continues at coordinate 14,345 of JAAYAT010000080.1, read as the reverse complement.
CATCGTGGACGAAGATCCCGCGTTTCAACTGGGCCTGAAGACCTTCCTGCGGGAGTATGTCGGTTTTGAAAAAGTCTTCATCGCCCGCGGCGGTCAGGAGGCGCTCGATTTCCTCCGCGCCGAACCCTCCATCGACATCGTGAGCGTGGACTACCGCATGCCGGAAATGAGCGGCATCGAACTGATCCGCGCCCTCGGCGACCTCGTCGAGCGCCCCATCGCGGTGATGATGATCACGGGATATCCCTCGGAGGAACTGGAGGCGGAGTTCCACTCGCTCGCCTCCCGAAATCTCCTCGCCTCGCACTTCATCTCCAAACCGGTGCAGTTTGAAAAACTGGAGCACCTCGTCCTCGAGGCCCGCGAAGAAGTCCTCGAGGCCCGGCAACGCGCCCTCGCGGCGGAGGAAGAAGAGAGTGCGCTCCTCCCCGAATCGTCCGCCACGCCGGACCTGCTCCTCAACAAACTCGACCAGCATGCCGCGCGCCTCGACGGACTCGAAGGCGAACTGAAGAAGCAGCGTGGGAAATGGCGCTCCGATTTTTGGAAAATCGCCTTCGTGCTTTTCGCCTTTTGGCTCGCGAGCCAGTTCGGTCTCCTACAAAAAATCGAGCCCCACTGGAGCCAACTCAAGGAGACGATCCGCGAGTCGGTCACGTCTCTCTCCCGCTCCATCCGCCCGGATTCGGTCGTCCCCGCAGAGACGGGTCCGGATTCCACTGCGCCCGTGACACCCGCCCCCGAAACGCCGGGAAACCGCGGCGCCGGGCCGTTCTGAGGGACTCCGCCGACGCTGACGTTTTTTCTCCCCGGAAATCAGGGCAGCAGCAGGATGCGGATGATCTCCGCGATTCCCGCATCGTTGCGGTGGACCCCGTGGTCCGATCCGGGGATCACCAGCTCCGAGTCCACGCCGTCCAGGTGGGAACTGGAGTAGACGACGACCCCGTCGCTCGATTTCTCCAAGGGAACGCGGGACGGGGACTGATTCCCGATGATGGAATGATAGGACACCTCGGGATTGAGGGGTTTGTTGAGAAATTCGGAAGTGATGCGCGCCTTGGGACTGAGTTGCTCGATCGAAGTGATGCGATCCCTCGTGAACTCCATCCCCAACGGGGTCAAGGCATCGGTGCCGTAGTTGAGGATCCCCGTGGAAAGCTGGGTCAGGTATGAGGGAAGGTCGATGAGATCCACCAGCAGCCTCGCCGCCGGATTTTCCGCCAGCTTGCTCCCCCGGTGCGGCGTGGCGCAGAAAATGACCCGCTCGACCTCCTCGACCGGCTCGAAATAAATCATCTTGCGGAGAATCTCGCGGCCTTGCTCCGACATCGGGAGTTCGTCGAGCGGCACCGTGAACAGCTGATTCCACTCCGCTTCGCCGCTGGAGACGGTCACGCCTTTGGCGAGCAATCCGCCCATGCTGTGACCGATGAGGGTGATGGGGGCGTCCGGCGCCCCCTGCGAACGCCGGAACTCGACCATCTCCCGGATGGACTCGCGCAAGCGCGAGGCCATGTAGGGGATCGACGCCCCCGTCGGGTAGCCGAAATGCCAGAACTCATACCGTTCGCGAACCGCCTCGACCCCGTAGAGCCGGTTGATCGTCTCGTTCCAGGTCGTGGGACTCGATTTGACGCCGTGGACGAAGAGGCAGGGTCGCTTGGCCGGATCGAAGGCCGTCGCGCGATAGAGTCCGATGCGGTCGGCGAATTTTTCAAAACTCAGGAGTCCGGAGATGCGCTCGAACTGAAACTGCCTGTCGTTCAAGTCCCGCGCCAGCGCCGCCGTGTAATTGGCCGAGAGGGGAAACTCCCGCCCGGCGAAATGGAGCTTCCCCCGCTTCGTCGGATCGAGCAACGCGAGGACCGGCTTCGCCGGCTGATCGAGATTCAAAACCGCGGTGACGGGGTACCAGAGCCCCGTCGCGGGGATCATGGGATCGGCTTCGGTGCGGACCTGTTTCACCAGCAGCGACGCCCCCAGCCCTTCCACGGCGGACTCGGAACGGAAGCCGCGGCGGATTTTCAAAAAATCGGCCGGCACGATTTCCTCGAGGGACTCCACCGCATCCACGTTCACCGAGCACACCCGCAGATAGACCTCGCCCTCGCTCGTGTGCAGCGCCGCCAGCTCCTCCTTGCTCGTGGCCCAGTTGTCGCCGATCTGCACGACGGTGCGGCGGACCGCCTTGTTGTAGGCCGCCAACCCGGCCTTGTCGGGGGATTCCCCGCCCCGAACCGTCTCCCAGACGCGGGAGGCCTCGGTCAGCTCGATCGGCTTGCGGGAGCGATCGTTCCACTCCTCCCGCACCTTGACGCGGAACGCGCAGGAGGGCAATACCAGGCCGAATGCCGCCGCCACGACAAGCCAACCCGTTCTGTCCACTCTGGTCTTCATCCCATTCAGCTATAACCGAAAGTCTCATAAAAGCGAATTTCCCTCTCCAAACATTTCCGCCATTTTTTCCTCGAATTTTGCCGGAGGAAGCGCCATCGTTCCGGCCGCGACAACCGGCTTGGATAAACCTCGCTCTTTTTTCTTTCCCGCTATATTACCGAATACATGAATTTCGCTTGCCCCACTTGTCATATCACCTTGCAGGCCGAGGCTGATCTCGCCGGAAAAACAGTCAAATGCCCGGGTTGCTCCACCCGAATCCAGATCCCCGAGAGTTTCGGCCCCCCCGCTCCAGACGCCGCACACGAAGGCGGTTCCGGGGAGGAAACGACCGATGAGCACTTCGAGCAACTTCCCGAACTCGATATTTCCACCGGCCACACTGGCCCCCATCCCTCCGTCGTCAGCGTCTGGATCGCCGGTGCCTGCGGCATCGGTGCGACCCTCTTCTGGTATCTCATCATGTTCATGCTCCCGAAAACGGAGCCCGGTGTCACTCCGGGATGGGCCGGGTATTTCCGCCAGCTTTTCTGTGAGCGGGGTGCCACCCAGTATGTCACCACCCTCCTGACCTTCTGGTGTATGGCCCTCCTCGTCATGAAATGGCTCAAACTGCGCCAGCAACGGCGCGCCATGCTCATCCAGGCCCTCCCCACGGATATTTCGGACGAGATCAATACTTCGAACCTCAAGGAATTTCACGACCACGTCGTCAATTTCCCCAAACCTCTCCGCAACACCTACATCGTGAACCGGATCCGCAAGGCGCTGGAATTTTTCTACGTCCGCCAGAACAACCCCGAAGTGGCTCAGATGATCACCTCCCTCTCCGAGGTCGATGCCGCCAAGGCGAACGGCAGCTACGGCATGGTCAAAGTGTTCCTCTGGGCGATTCCCATCATGGGCTTCATCGGCACGGTGGTCGGGATCGGTGCCGCCATCGCCGGATTCGGGGCCGTCTTCGGCGCCGGGGAAAGCGGGGACATGAGCCAGATCAAGGAACCCCTCCTCACCGTTCTCGGGAGCATGGGCGTGGCCTTCGACACCACTCTGCTTGCGCTGGTCTTCAGCATCATGCTCAGTTTCCCGGCGAGTTCCCTGCAGGGGGAAGAGGACGACCTGGTCTCCGATGTCGATGAATATTGCGTCGATCACTTGCTCAAACGGCTCAACGACGGGGGTTCCTCCGTCAGCGCCGGTTCCGACCCCGCCCTCCTCAAGGCCTTCGGCGAATCCATGGCGAGCCATCAGAGGGAAATCATGAACCGCTTCGAGAGCACCCAAAAAGGGATGGCGGAAAACCTCGGCAATCAGACCAAACAATACGAAAACGTCGCCGCCGCGATCGAAAAACAGATGCAGGGAATCGACGAACGCACCGAGAAATACGAAAGGAAACTCGACCGTTCCCTCGACAACCAAGTCGCCTCGCTCGCCGAAGGCATCCGGAACCTCAATGCCGTTCTCTCGGAATTGAACGGCAAACAGGTCGTAATTCAGAAAAAAGGCTGGTTCCGCCGGGGCTAACCCTGATACCCTTGTTCTGATTCATGGCGAAACGAGCACGAGATTCAGGGGGGAGCGTCAATCTGTTCCCTTTCCTGAGCATCCTTATCTGTATCATCGGCTGTCTGACCCTCATCATCGTGGTGATGAATCTGATCGCCATGAGCAAGGGGGAAGGCCGCACCAGCGAGGAGGTCGAGCGCGCCCGCGAATTTGTCCTTCTGGAAAAAGAAAAGGAGGAAAAACAAAAGGAACTCGACAAGCTGCGCCAGCTCATCGAAAACCTCATCCAGCAGAACAAGGACGTCATCACCGCCCGTGACAAACTCGCGACGCTCAAAACGATGCTGGAAAACCAGGAGGACATCGACAAAAGCCGCGCGGAACTCATCGCCAAGTTCAACCTGCTCCAAACGACAAACAAGAAGCTCGTCGCCGACGAGAAATTTCTGCAAGAGGAAATCAAGAAGAAGGAAGCAGAGCTCGCCAAACGCGAGGCGCCTCCCGAGCCGGCCGCCCTCCGCGTCCGCCCGAGCGGCAGCAGCGCCACGACACGACCCTACTTCGCCGAAATCTCCGACCGCGGCGTGTATCTGCACCACAGCCTCACCGGAGAGCCGACCGCCATCCCCATCGCCTCCCTCAACCAGAGCGAGGAATTCATCAATTTCCTGAAAGGGATCGCCGCCGAACCCTACAACCGCCTCATCTTCCTCGTGCGCGGGACCCCGGGAGCGATGAAGACCCTCAGGGAAGCCTCCTCGCTCGTGTCCGGCTACAACCGGGCCAACGGCACCGAAATCATTCCCGGCCGCCTCCCCCTCCCCGGCGAGGGCAAAGTCGACCTGCAAATGTTCGCCCGCTTTCTTAAACCCTGATTCCTGACAACGGAGATCGGCCGGACACGGCCTTCTCCCCCCGCCCTTTTTTTTCTCACAACCCACCATGGCACGCAGACCCAGAGCAGAAGAAGAGCGCAGCATGGACTCGCTCATGGACGCCCTGACGAATGTCGTCGGTATCCTCTTGCTTATCCTCATCGTCAGCAGTCTCGGAATCAGCGCGGCGGTGAAAAAAGTCGTCGAGAACCTGCCCCAAGTCACCCAGGAAGAACTCGAAGCCATGCGGGTCAGCCGCGACTCGACCCTGAAAAACCTCCAGGAACTCGAACAAACCCATACCAACACGCTGAAAAGCCTTCCCACGGAGGAGGATGCCGCCAAATTGATCGCCGAACTGGAAGAGTTTGAAATCGACAACGAAGAACTCGCCGACAAGACCTCCGACATCGCCGAATGGCAGGCCAAGGTGGATCAGGAACTCGCCGCGAAAACCGAGAACGACGCCAAGGTCGAAGTCGCCGACGCCCGCAACCGGGAACTCGCCGCCCTGCTCGCGACGACGCCCGAGGCCGAGATCTTGCAGGCCAAAGAAGTGCTCCTGCCCAACCCCCGTCGCGCCGACAAGGAATCCCGCGCCCTCTATCTCGTCTGCAAATTCGGCAAACTCTACTACATCGGCGATCCCTACGAACACTGCCTCAGTATCCGCGATGTCATCGAGGAAAACTTCTCCGATCTCGCCTTCACCGGAAAAGCGATCGGCTCTTACACCTATCCGATCAAAGGCACCCGAAAAAGCGACAGCGGCGCCTATCTCTCCAAAACCGAGCGGTACCGGCTCACCCGGCGTGATCGCGACAAATTGGCCGCTTGGGATGCGCTCAAGCCCGTCTGGACGAACAGCGAGGGCGTCGCCGGGAGCGAGATCTCCGTCGTGCAACGCATCTTCGGTTCGCAAGAGGAAGCCGAGCTCACCGTCTCCCGCTTCCGCTACGATCTCAAAAAGATCACCGCCTACTTCGGCGATGGCAAATACGGTCCCAGAGATTTCAAATACCACATCTCCAAATCCGGGAGCGACAGAATCAAAGTGGGACTTGAAATGAAAGCCGAGGGCGGTTGGACCCCCGAAGAATTTCTCGCGCCCAATTCCCCCTTCGAGCAATTCTGCAAGCAGGCCGCGACCAGCCGCCGCTCCCTCTTCTACTTCTACGTCGCCCCCGACAGTTTCGAAACCTATCTCCAGGCCCGGGCCAAGTCCGAGCAGTTCCGCGTGCCGGCCGGCTGGTCCGTCTGGGAAGGCGACAAACTCGAGCCGAGGGCCACACCCGCGATCGAGGTGGTGCGCTACGACCTCGGCCGCCTTCCCGAAGAGGAATACATGAAAATCGCCAGCAGCGTCGGTCCCTATCTCGTGGAAGAGCGCAACAAGGAACACAACGAACTCGAGGCCCGCGTCGCCGCCGCCGTCCCCGACGAACTCACCGACGCCGCCGCCAAAGAGGAATTCATCACCAAACTCACCGCCGAGCGCCGGGCCTGGGGTGCCTCCCGCTTCCAGCCGTACACCCTCGCCGTTTTTCAGGCCGCCCTGGCCGCCCAAAAGGCTTCGGGGGAAACCGAGATCATCATCGAGGCGCACCCGCCCGAAATTCCCCACATCCGCACCTTTGCCGCCGCCAGCCCGCCGAAAGCTCCGGCACCCCCGCCGAAGCCAAGCACCACGCCCACGCGCCCGCGTCCGGCACCGTCCACCGGAGCCCCCACTCTCATCCTTGACTGAGTTTGCTGCGACACGGTCAGGCCAACCCTATCGAATGATGCACCCGACCCTGTTCCTTCCGCTCCACCTCGTCCTCGCCGGCCTTTTTCTCCTCCCCTTCTCGGATGCCTTCGGCAGAGAAAAGCCCCCGCGGTTCGACGCTGTCGTCATCGATGACAAGATCGAGATCGGCTACGGTCTCGCCATCGGAGACGTCGACGGCGACGGGATCGCCGACATCCTCCTCACCGACAAACGGGAAATCTCCTGGTACCGCGCTCCCGACTGGAAGAAAGGGGTCCTCGCCCGCCACCTCACCCTGCGGGACAATGTCTGCCTCACCGCCGCCGACCTCGACGGAGACGGAAAAGTCGAAGTCGCCGTCGGGGCGCAATGGAATCCCGGCGAGACGACCGACAAAGAGCAGTCCGGCGCGGTTTTCTTCCTGCTGCGTCCCGCCGAGGCCGGAGCCCCCTGGGAACCCGTTCCGCTCTATCACGATCCCACGACTCACCGGATGCGCTGGGTTCCGAGCGCTCGGGGAGGACACGAACTCATCGTCCTGCCGCTGCACGGGATCGGGAACAAGGGCGGCGAGGGTGAAAATTTTGTCAACGTCAGGTCCTACCGAGTCGATCCCGCGAAGGCGGGTGACCCGGAGGCGTGGACCCACGAAACACTCGCGGCCCAGCTCCATCTGACCCACAATTTCGACCACCGCGACGGGTATCTTTACATCGGAGGTGCCGAAGGCATCGTCCGCGAAACCATCGGGAAAGACGAATCGACCCTGCTGATCTCGCCGGACAACTCCACCCCGCCCCTCAAAGGCGTCGGGGAGATCGTCAAAGGGACCGACTTCCTCGCCACGATCGAACCCTTCCACGGGAGCGATCTCGTCGTCTATCGCGAGAGCGGGGACGGCGGGTGGACCCGCACGCTCCTCACCGACGGTCTCAATCAGGGCCACGCCCTCGGCATCGGCGACATGAACGGGGACGGCCGCGAGGACATCGTCGTGGGATGGCGCAATCCCGATGCCGAGGGGCACGTCGGGATCAAACTGTATCTGCAGAGGGAAGACGGAACCTGGTCCCAAGGGGCCTGGGTCGCCAACGATCTCGTCGCCACCGAAGACCTCAAGATCGCCGACCTCGACGGAGACGGGCGTCTCGACATCGTCGCCGCCGGTCGCAGTACGAAAAATCTCGTTCTCTTCCGAAACCTCGGTCCGTGATTTTCTGCGACGGAGCCCGACCGCCGACGCGGCAGCCGGTAGGACGGATCTCCCGGACCGTTCCAACGTGGCTCGGCAAAAGAAAACGGGCCGGGAGACCCGTGCTACATCCAGAAACTCCCACGAATTTCTCTACTCGCCGCGGCTGTCCGTCATCTCCAGGGCGGCGATCGCGGACATGATCCGTGCCGAGATCGCCTGGTAGCGCTCCTTCGTTCCGAGTTCGGACTTCTCCAGGAGATCGCTGAGATCGAGCGGCTCGCCCACCGCGAGGGTCACAGGATGCCGTTTGAGTTTTCCGCTGCCCCGGGGGAGCGCTTTTTCGGGGCCGAACAGGCGGACGGGCAGGACCGGGACCTTCGCCTTGCTCACGATCATGCCGATGCCGGGTGCGCCCTCGCTCTTGAGTTTGCCGTCGAGGGTGCGTTCGCCCTCGGGAAAAATGAGCACTTTCTCGCCCTCCTTGAGCAGATGGATGACGAGTTTGAGAGCGGAGAGTTCGGGCTTGTCCTGGTTCACCGGAATCGCGTTGACGCGGGTGAACAGAAAGTTGGCGACCGGATGATCGAAGAGCGTTTTTCTCGCGAAATAGTGGAGCGGCTCGCGAAAGGCCGCGCCGATCAGGGGCGGGTCGAGAAAGCTGACGTGATTCGAGGCGATGAGGAGACCTCCCGGCAGATCCGCCAGTCGCTCACGATTCTGCACCCGATAGGAGCAGACCCATTTCGCAAACCATTTTGAAAGTGTATGTCCCAACCAATACCAAACTGTCATCGCCGTATCCTCGTTTCCTCCCGCCCCAATCCCGGGGCGCGACGGGGCTTCATTCGCGGAATTTTACCGGCTTGTCAACGTTTTCGAAGCCGTTCGGCGATCGCGGCATAGGTCTCGACGATGCCGTGGCGCTTCGGGTCGCGGCGGTGGTCCGCGACGAGCCGGTCGATCTGCCCCGCGGTCTCCGCGGGAAGTTCGGCCGAGAGCGTCCCCTTCCAAACCTCGACGCATCGCGGGATGAGTTCTGAGGGCCGGACGCTGCGGCGCAGCAGCCGGATGAAACCCGATCCCGTCTCCTCGCCGACGACGGCTCCGCCCGCCGAGACGATCCCTCTTTCGAGTTCCTCGTTCCCCGGCACCAGAGTCGACGCGCCGCGCCAGGCCCAGAGGATGAGAAAAACAAACAGGCCAAAAAAGACGCCGTGCGCCCGGTGGCGGCGGATCAACTTCATCGCGCCGCCCGACTCGCTCGTCCCGTGGATCGTCTCGTCGAAGACCACTTTTTTCTTGTCCCCCAACAGCCACAGGAGAAAGCCCGGCTCGCCCCCGAAGTGGAGGCTCTCGTTGCTCACGAAATAACTGTCCGTCGTCACCACCATGCTCCCGCGTCCCCAACGGCGTTCGATCACGACGGGATCGCTTCCTACCAGAACCACCGCTTTCCAGGCGGGATCGCGGAGCTCGAAACGAAATTGAGAACGCCAGTAGGGAAGTTCGGCCGGGACGCCCTCCGCTGCCAGGGTCTCTCCCGGAACCGTCTCCCAGCCTCCCTCGGGACGTTCGAAGCCCTCCAGCGTGGCGAAGGAAAAGCCCGTCCGGGTCGTGAACCGCAGCCCGAAGAGTTCCCCCATTTCCCTCTCCAGCCTTTCCTCCTCGCTCTCTTTTTTCTCCCCGTCTTCCTCTTCTTCCACGCCCTCTTCTCCCGCGAGGGTGCGCCGGAGCCGTTCTTCCCGGATGCGACGCCGTTCCTCAATCCAGTCCTCCTCTTCTTCCGAAACCGTCGGTTGGTAGATCTCGGGAACAAGATCGGGATTCAGGGTGATGACGAGGCGCGCCCCGGCATCAACCGCCCGCAGTACTTCGGAGTCGGCCGGAACCCGCAGATCGAGGAAGTCCTCCCGAGGATAGCCCAGCAGCAGGATCGCGGTCTCCTCGTCCAGATCCTTCCGCGCCTCAAGCGGCTTCCGATTGCGGGAAACCTCCCAGGTCCCGAACCGCTCTAGGGTCTCGTAGATCACACTCGTTCCCAGCGGATCGGACCGGTAGCTGGCGTAGTGCGGGTAGAGTCCCCCCTCGATGAAACGCCGCTCCAGCACCATGTAAAAACCCGTCACCAGGACCACCCCGAGGAGGACCAAACCCAGCCGCTTCATGTTCCCCGGTGTCAGCATGATCTCAGCGCCTCCCCTCCATCGCCGGGCGCGTCGTACCCGTCGCATCCGTCGCATCAGCCGATTCCCGGGAGATCGTTTCGTGGTTTTTCAGATAAAAATCGATGGACCCCTCGCCGAGCCGGTGCATCCCGTACCAAACCCGCTCGAAGAGGGTGGTGTTCTCGTCGAAGGCGTCGCGCAGTGCGCTCCGTGTGCGCGCCCGCATCGCCAATTCGCCGCGGTAATCGCGATTGGATTTGAAACGGGCGATCTTCAGCAATCCCCGATCCCCGAGATGAGCCAGCGTCGCGAGAAAGAGCGCGCGCACCGCGAGCCGCTCGTCCCCCTTGCGGATTTGTTCGCGGGCCAGGCGCATCCATTCCTCCTCATGCAACTGGGTGGCCACGATGTCCTCGCTCGCCAGATCGATCCGCGCACTTTCCCCCTCCTCGACGATTTCCGTGCTGACCCGGCTGCGATGCTTCCGGTAGAGGACAAGGGCCAGCCAGACCAGCAGACCGAGGAGGAGCACGACCAGCGCCAGCGAGAAACCGGAGCTGAGTTCTTTGAAAAAACGGAAATCCGGCTCCCTTCCCCCACCCCGTCCAACGCGATCTTTGTCCAGGAGTCGCCGCATCATATCATCGAACCACTTGCCTGCCGTATCGACGAGCTGTTTGGCCGAGGCCGCGATCTCCTCGATGCGCAGGGCAATCCACGAACGCTCCGTCTCCTCCCCCTCCACCGCGAGGGCGCGGCGCGAAAGCTGCCATTGGTATTTTTTCTGCTCCAGCGTTTCGGTGATCTCGCCGCGAAATCGCTCGGATCGCCCGGAAAGAGCGCTCTCCGGCACGACGGCACTCTCCCCGACAGCGGATTCGTCCTCCGCCGCCGCGACCGGCTCTCCCGCGAGGGCAACGAAGGAAACCGCGGCAAAAACGAGCAGCCCGACCCGCGCGACGGACGTCCGAGTCCCGCCTCCCGTCGCACCCCGTTCCCCCTCCCGGGCCGCTTCCCGCTGGTCCCGGCAAGTCGCCAACCGACTGAGCAGATCCGCCCCGGTGCCGCGCGAATCGGCGTAAAAACAACGCAGGGTATAGGTCGCCAGCAGCATCGGAACGATCCCCAACTGCATCAGGAGAAAAGATCCGAGGAGGAAGGTCGTGTTCATCATCGCCGCGATGGGATTGAGGGTGAAAATATTCTCCATTCCGAAGAGCGACTTGCCAAAACCGGACAAGAGGACACAGCTCGCCACGATGTTCACCCAGGTGAAAAGCGAGACAAAAAAGAAGATGAGAAGAATGCCGTGATTCTGCGCCCATTCGTGATGCGCGAAACGGAGGCTCTGGAGCAGGAGCTCCCGCAGCGGTCGTCCTCCGGTGTCCCGGGTCAGGGCGAGCACGCTGAAATTTTGCTGCATCGCCACCGCCCATCCCAGGGGAATGGCGAAAAAGGCCGCGATCACTAGGACCGGCAGGGAGAAGGCCTGCAGCAGGAACAGCGCCGCGAGTCCCGCAAACCGGCCCCGGCGCGGGGGAGCGGCCGCCGCCTCCGGATTGAGGGTCCACCAGAGCCGGGCGCAGAACTTCGCCTGACAGTAGCGCATCCAGAAATAAAGCGCCGTCATCACCACCGCCACGAAGGCCGCGTCGCGCTGGGCGAACCCGCTGCGACTCATGTCCGCCACGAAATAGAGGGTTCCCAGGGCGAACGGCACCGCCCCGAGGTAATAGGACCAGTAACAGGAAACCCCGGCGCGACACAGCAGGTGAAAAGCCTCTTCGAGGATCTGAATGGAACCGGTCTCGCGGTGGCGACGGGTTGTTCTGCGACTCACCATGCTCATCTCGTCTTATTCCCAGATCGTCCCGTCGTGAAATTCGTCGGGGATTTCACTGAGAAAACGCCCGGCAAAATAATACAGCGTCCAGCAGAGCACCAGCGCGACGAGGAACTGGAGCAGCGCCGCCAGAGGAAAAGAGAATCGCTTTTTTTTCACCTTCTCCCGTTCCGCCGATCCCCGCGCGAGACAGGCGGCGCAGATGAGTTTCCCGGAATGTTCCGTGATGCATTCCCCGCAGAAAAAATCGCAGCAGGAGGGACAGCGGGCCACCGCGGACCGTTCCGGATGGATCAGGCAGGTCGATTTCGCAAGAGGGCCGCTCATCGTTCCACCTCCCCTTCCGAACCCGTCTTCTCCGTCGCGAGAGGTGCCGCCCCCAGGGTTTCCGCCACGAGGAGACGTCTCCGCCATTTCGCGACCTGGAGCAGACCGAAGAGACCGAGCACGAAAAACCCGAGAAACAAACCCACGAAGATCGCGTAAAAAACCATTCCTCCGGTGGTGGCGATTCCGGCGAAAGCCTCCAGTGGTCCGGTCAGGCCGATGGTGTAGGCCGGCTCGGCCGTGGCCGCGATGAGGAAATAGACCGCTCCCGTGCCCACGACAAGAAAGTGGATCCCCATCGTGATCCACAGCAGCATCCGTAGAGATTCGGGGGTCGGTTTTCTCACCACCGCGACCAGCGACATCGAAAGGGAGAGACTCCCGAGCAGAATCATCAGGAGAACCCCCGCGGTGAGAACGACACTCTCCAGATGCAGCCCCGCGAGACCGGTCAGGCCGAGCAGGAGAAACACAGCGAAGGCCGGTGCGACCAGTCCGGGAACTTGAAAGGCATCGCCCCGGAAAGTGGCGGCCCGACGGGTCGGAGCCCCCGCGGCCCCTTCCGCGGACGAGGCTTCCTCCGTCAATCCGGTCTGGGCCGCCCGGATCAGGGACTCGATCCTGTCGATTTTCTGCAGGGTGCTGTGATAGCGGGTGAGGGGCCGCAGCCGCTCGCGGGTGAGGCTGGTTTGCACGTCACAGACACAGGTCGGCCCCAGAATAAGATGCCGCCCCAGCAGGGCGAGGGAGGCGAGACCGCCGAGTCCCAACACCGAGATCGCGATGACCGTGAGCGGACGCATCGCCCCGGCGAGAGAAAAGAGCAAAACCAGAAAGGCGGTGCAGACCAGTGCCAGCAGAAGATAGAGGAACCCCTTGCCCCACCGCGAAGTCCTCGCGAGGGTGATCGCCTGGATGTCGGTGAGGCGGAAACGCTTGTACTCCTCCAGAAACGGCATCAAAAATCCCGTCCCCTTCACGTAGACGAGATGGTCCTCCGCGAGCCAGAGACTGGACATGCCAAAGAGACTGCGCCCGATGCGCCGGTAGGTATCAGAAAACGAATTCAAATCCGAGCTAGTGAACACCCTCGGAAGGGGAATGGTCAAGCGCTTCCCGAGCAAAGGCCGCGGATCGCTCAGGTGTCCGCTTGCATCGGATACGAGTTCATCAACGTCCGCATGTCTCGGATGGATCGCGCCAGTCCCAGAAAAATCGCCCGCGCGACGAGGTGATGCCCGACATTCAGCTCCGCGAGATGAGGCGCTTGCAGCAGTTTCGGCAGATTGATCATGGTGATGCCGTGGCCCGCGTTGACCTGGAGCCCGAGATCGTGCCCCGCCACGGCCGCTTCGCGCAGGAGGAGAAACTCCGCCTCCCCTCCGCCGGGCGCGGCATTGGCGAACGCCCCCGTGTGGAGCTCTATCATGTCCGCTCCGAGCCGGGCCGAGGCCTCGATCTGCCCGATCACCGGATCGACGAAGAGGCTCACCCGGATGCCCGCTTCCTGCAGAGAGCCGATGGTGCGCCGGAGCGAGTCGTCGGCACCCAGCACGTTGAGTCCTCCCTCGGTCGTGATCTCGCGACGATTCTCCGGGACGAGACAAACGAAATCGGGCTTCACCTTGAGGGCGATCGCGAGAATCCCCTCGGTGTTGCCCATCTCGAGGTTCAATTTCGTATGGATTTTTTCCCTCAGCTCGAAGACATCACCATCCTGGATATGCCGCCTGTCCTCCCGCAGATGCACCGTGATCGAATCGGCCCCGGCGGCCTCGGCCTCGTGCGCCGCCGCGACCAGCGAAGGCTCGGCGTTGTGGGAGTCGAGCAGGGTCGCATACCGCGCCTGACGCAAGGTCGCGACATGATCGATGTTGACCCCCAGTTGGATGACAGGTTTCGGCAATTCACTCATGTCCCTCACTGTAATGCGGTTTTCCCGGAACGGAGTCCGGAAACTCCCTCCCCGGGCAAAAAAGACGACGGCTCCGTCCGAAACCAAAGAGGGTTCGGTCCTCAGTGCGACACGGTCACCAGCGTGCCCAGACCCACTTTGGAGTAGATGAGCGGCTGGATCGCTTCGGGAACGCGGATGCAGCCGTGGCTCGCCGGATACTCGGGGACGTAGCCGATGTGCAGCCCGATGCCGCCGTTGATCCGCATCCAATAGGGCATGTCGGCACCGACAAAGCGGGTCGCACCGGCGGGGCGCTTGCGGCTGTCCGCGCTGCTGTTGACCGTCTCGCCGGCGGAGTTGATCCAGGTGCCGTAGAGGGTGGAC
>JAAYAT010000079.1 GCA_012719225.1 Verrucomicrobiaceae bacterium | reverse complement strand
GCGGGAGACCACATGGTAAAACGAACGGCCTTCGCCAAGGAGTCGCGCGGTTCTCATGGGAGCAGGATGGCGCGTGCCAGGGAGCTTGGCAAGCGAAATATTTACTGATTGTCTGTCCCTTAAATGATACGCCCGCGGATCCGAATTCGGCGGGGTGGGGGATATTCTCTTGCTCCGTTTCTCGATTTCCGGTTGAGTGGGGAGATGTTCCTCCTCTTGCTCATCCTCGTGGCCGTGGGGCTTCTCTGCGGAGTCTGGTTTGTTTGCGAATATCGCTGGGATCTTCGACTTTTCGGCCCTTCCCGCGACTCGGGCTTTGTCACCAACGTCCGGGCCGGGGAAGCGGCTCATCTTTTGCTGGAGGGGAACCTTCTCCCCCTCGACGTGAGGCCGTCGTCGCGTTACCGCGCGGAGCACCTCCCGGGGGCGATCCATGCTCCTTTTTCGGGTGCGGCCTTCGATGCGCCTGTCCTTGAGTGCATGGATCGCGATCAGCCTGTACTCGTCTACTGCGACGGAGGGTATCGCAGTCGGCAGTCGCTTCCGGCCCTGCGCGAGGCCGGGTTCACCTCCATTTACCATCTTCATCGCGGCTTGATGTCGTGGAAACTGGCGAAAGAACCCACCGAGTCCGATCCCGCCGCTTCCTCGCGTGATTGAGTCGAACTTTGAAATGTCGTATTCGCAGCGAATGCCGTATTCTTACCCACATGATCCTATTGGATTCTTCCTGGATTGGCCGCCCGTGTGAATTCCCGGCGCTGGGAGGAAACCCGGCTCTCTCTTTTGCCCGATGATCTCACCCTCTTCCGTCCCTCTTGTCACCCTGCTCGCGCTCAGCCTTGCGCCGATAGTAGTGTCGGGAGAGGGAAACGACGACGGGGCCTACTACCGGGAAACGGTCTATCCACTGCTCAAGGAAAATTGTTTCCGCTGCCATGGCGGTGAGAGCGAGCTCAAGGGCGACTTCCGCCTCACCAGCCGGGACGGCTTGCTCCGGGGCGGGCACTTCGGGGCCGCCTACAACGCGGAGGATCCGGCGGCGAGCGTCCTCCTCGAAATGATCAGCTACAAGGACGCCGACCACCAGATGCCGCCCAAGGGGAAACTCTCCGACGAGGCCCGCGCGATTCTGGCGAACTGGATCGAGCGGGGCGCCCCCTACGATGCGGCGCTGGAGATCAAAGGCACCGCAGTCGAAAGGCGGGGATTCACGGTGACGGACGAAGACCGCACTTGGTGGGCCTATCGCCCCGTCTCCGACGCCCCGCCGCCGACGGTCGCGGATGCGGCGTGGCGGGAAAATGGCGTGGATGCCTTTGTCCGGTCGCAACTCGACCGGGAGGGGCTGAGTCCGAATCCTCCGGCCCCGCCGCGGGTCTTGATCCGCCGTTTGTACTACGATCTTATCGGCCTGCCGCCCACGCCCGAAGAGGTCGAGGATTTCGTGGCCGCCTCGGCACGGGACTCCGAAGCCGCCTGGCGCGCCGCCGTCGAGGATCTCCTGGCCCGACCCCAATACGGGGAAAAATGGGCGCGGCACTGGCTCGATCTGGTCCGCTACGCCGAGTCGAACGGCTTCGAGCGCGACAACAGCAAGCCGCATATCTGGCGTTACCGCGACTATGTCATCGACGCCTTCAACAGCAACAAACCCTACGACCGCTTTGTCATCGAACAACTCGCCGGGGACGAGATCGCCGCGCCGACGAAAGACTCGCTCATCGCCACCGGCTACCACCGGCTCATGCAGTGGGACGACGAACCGGCCGACCGCGAGCAGCATGTCTTCGACGTGCTCGCCGACAATGTCCAGGTCACCAGCGAGACCTTCCTCGCGACCACTCTCGGCTGCGCCCGCTGCCACGACCACAAGGCCGATCCCGTTTCGCAGAAGGACTACTACGCTTTCATGGCCTTTTTCCGGGGGGTGACCCATTACCAGACCGAGGGCACCCTCCTGCACTGGGCCACGGCGGAGGAGAAAGCGACGTTTGCAAAAGAGCGGAAGGCGAAGCTCGCCTCGCTGGAGGGACGGCGGGAGATTCTCGTCGGGGAGATTCGCGCGACTTTGCACAAAACCGGGGAACTCGCGGAAGCATCCGACGCGATGGCCCCACCCCTCGTCGACGACGCCCGCGGGGCCGGGGTGGAGTGGGCCTACACCACGGAGCGACCGGAGGACGACTGGCGGGAGGTCGGTTACGGGAACAAGTCGTGGCTGCGAGGCCGGTCGGGATTCGGCGCGGGCAATCCGCCCGGTTCCGTCGTCCGGACCGAATGGAAGACGCCCGCGATCTGGATGCGGACGAATTTCGGGCTGAAGACCCTGCCCGAGTCCCTCGTCCTCGAGATCCATCACGACGAGGATGTCGAAGTCTACCTCAACGGGACCCGCATTTTTGAAGCCAAAGGCTACACTACGGATTACGAAACCATCGTCCTGCCCGAGACCGCCCTCGCTGCGTTGCAGACGGGGAAAAACTCCCTCGCGGTTCACTGCCGCCAGACCCGTGGCGGGCAGTACATCGATCTTTCCCTGCGGACCTCCGGGAGCGCTACGGGTTCACTGGAACCTCTCCTCACCGGATCGGATTCCAAGCCGGTGATCGAGCGAATCAAAAAAGCGGCCGGTCGCGATCTCGTCGCTGAACTCCGCCAACTCGACCAAACCCTCGCCCGGACCCGAAAAGCGGTGCCCGGCCTGCCAATCAACGCGGTCACCGAAGCGGGACCCGCGCCCGCGCCCATGCACATCCACCTGCGCGGCAGCGCCCACGCCCCCGGCGAAGTGGTCTCGCCCGGTCTGCCCGCCGTCCTCGCCAGCGCGGGATCGGACCCCCGCTGGGTCGAGGCGGATCCGGTGAGGCGCGACGGACGCGACAGCTCGGGCCGCCGCCTCGAATTGGCCCGGTGGATCGTGGACCCCGCCAATCCGCTGACCGCGCGGGTCTTTGTCAATCGACTCTGGCAGCACCACTTCGGGCGCGGCATCGTAGCGAGCAGCTCGGACTTCGGCCATCTCGGGGAAAAGCCGACCCATCCCGCCTTGCTCGATTGGCTCGCGGGGCGGTTTCGCGAGAGCGGCTGGGACATCAAGGCGATGCACCGGCTCATCCTGCTGAGCCGCACCTACCGCATGTCCTCCGAACCCGACCCTGACAACCTCGAAAAAGATCCGCGCAACCTCCACTTCTGGCGCATCGACATGCGCCGCCTCACCGCCGAGGAATTGCGCGATTCCATTCTGGCGGTGTCAGGGAATCTGAATTTGAAAACGCACGGCGAATGGGTCTACCCGCCCCTCCCGCCCGAAGTTCTCGCGACCGCGTCCCGGCCCGGGGCGGGCTGGCCCGTTTCGGAGAGCACCGCAGACCATTTCCGCCGCTCCCTCTACGTCCACGTGAAACGCAGCCTCCGCCACGAGATGCTGGCCGATTTCGACCAGGCCGCCACCGACACGAGTTGTGCGGTGCGCTTCACCACGACCGTTCCGACCCAGGCCCTCTCGATGCTGAACTCGGCCTTCGTCAACCGGCAGGCGGAATCCTTCGCCGCCCGGATGCGGGAGCAGCACGACGACCTGCGGGGCCGCATCGCCGCCGGACTCACCCTCGCCCTGCACCGGCCCGCCCGGTCCGACGAACTCGATCATCTCGTCGCCTTCTACGACACCCTCCGCGACGACGCCGGACTCACCCCGGACCGCGCCCTCGACCGGGTCGCGCTGCTCATCCTGAACCTCAACGAATTTATCTACCTTGACTAGCATGATGAAAAAACGTGGCACACCGGACTTCTGTGGCAGGGTCAACCGCCGTGAGTTTCTCCATACCGTCGGGGGAGGATTTCCCGCCCTCGCCCTCACCGGCCTGCTCGGGAGCGAGGGCTTTTTCCAGAACCTGCAGGGTGCGCCAGCCTCGTCGGGAAATCCCCTGGCGATCCGTCCCTCCATGACCGTTGGCAAGGCGAAGAGCGTCATTTTTCTGTTCATGTATGGCGGCCCCAGCCACATCGACACCTTCGATTACAAGCCGAACATGTACGGCATGGACGGCAAGACCATCGAAGTGAAAACCTTCGGACGGGGCGGGAAAAAGAACGAGGGCCGCATCGTCGAGCCGAAGTGGAAATTCCGGCAGTACGGCGAATGCGGCAAGTACGTCTCGGACCTCTTTCCCCACCTCGGGACCTGCGTCGATGACATCGCTTTCCTGCATTCCATGACCGCAGATTCTCCCATCCACGGTTCCGCCCTGCTCATGATGAACAGCGGATCCCTCATCAGCGGCTATCCGTCGCTGGGTTCGTGGGTCAACTACGGACTTGGCTCGGTCAACGAAAACCTGCCCGGTTACGTGGTCATGCTGGACCAGAGCGGCGGTCCGATTTCCGGGGCGAAAAACTGGACCTCGGGCTTCATGCCGGCGAGCTACCAGGGCACCGTGTTCCGTTCGCAGGGGAACCCTATTTTGAACCTGCGCCACGTCGACGGCATGGCGGCGGACGAGCAGCGCCTGCTGATCGATTCGCTGAATCACCTCAACGCGGGGCATTTGTCCTCGCGTTTTGACAACACCAACCTCTCCGCCCGCATCTCCAGCTACGAACTCGCCTACCGGATGCAGGCCACCGCGCCCGAGGCCATCGCGGTGGAGGAAGAGAGCGAGGAGACGAGGTCCCTCTACGGGATGGACCGCAAGGAGACCGAGGACTTCGGGCGCAAATGTCTCCTCGCCCGCCGCCTCGTCGAGCGCGGGACGCGCTTCATCCAGATCTACTCCGGCGGCGCTCACAACGACCACAATTGGGACGCCCACGGCGATTTGGAAAACAATCACAATCTCCATGCCGGGGCGACCGACAAACCCATCGCCGGCCTGCTCAAGGATCTGAAGCGCCGCGGGATGCTGGAGGACACCCTCGTGGTCTGGGGCGGAGAATTCGGACGCCAGCCCACCGCCGAATACGAGAAGGGCACCGGACGCGACCACAACAGCTACGGATTCACCATGTGGATGGCCGGAGGCGGGGTCAAAGGCGGAGTCTCCGTCGGCCAGACCGACGAACTCGGGGCGATGGCAGTGGACAATCGTTTCCACGTGAGAAACCTGCACGCCACCATCCTCAGTCTCATGGGACTCGACCCCAATGAACTCAGTTTCTTCTTCGGAGGCCTCGACCACCGCCTCGTAGGAGTCGAAGGCGCGGATCCGATCGGGGAAGTGGTGGCTTGAGGAGTAGAGAAGTAGAGAAGTAGAGAAGTAAAGGAGTGGAGTGGAGTGGAGGAACATGCCAATGTTCCCCGGCGGAGACTGAGGTTTTCAGGGAAAGAGAGCGAACCCCGTTGGGGAAGGGTAGGGCGAAGCCGAGCTTGGATGCCGAAGTCCTTTCGGCGGAAAATGGGCGCCCCTCCTTCAAGCCTGGCAGTTTCCTCCGCCGCAAAGCATTATTGGTCCGGCGCGGAGTAATATTGGTCCGGCGCAAAAGAATGTTCTTTTGAGCCGAAAAGTGGGGTTTTTGGGCCGAAATGAGGTATTTTGGCGCAAAAATGGCCTTTGGAGGCATTTTCGGGACAAATCCCCGGGCGGGACTTTTCCCGGATCGCGTCCTCTCCTCCTTCGCTTTCCCATCACCCCCTGAAAAGCTAAACAGCAAAAAAGCTAACAGCTAAACAGCTCTCCCCGCCGCTTGGCAAAACGGCCGAATGCGCTTTCATTCCCCGGATGCCAGCCCCGCCCTCCCGGATCGTTCTTGTCACCGGTGCCTCCAGCGGCATCGGAGAGGCGACGGTGCGAGCGCTCCTGGCGCGGGGACACCGGGTCCACGCGGGTGCCCGCCGCGTCGCGAGGATGGAGCCGCTCCAGGAAGCCGGGGCGACTGTTCACGCGCTCGACGTCACCGACGAGGATTCCATGAGCGCCTTCGTCGCCGCCGTGCTCGAACAGGAGGGGCGGATCGACGCGCTGGTGAACAACGCCGGCTTCGCAGTTTACGGGGCGGTCGAAGAGGTCTCGCTGGAGGAGGCGCGGGGACAGTTCGAGGTGAATCTCTTCGGCGTCGCCCGCCTCACCCAGCTCGTGCTCCCGGTGATGAGACGGCAGGGCGGCGGCACCATTATCAATATTTCCGGCGCGGAGGGACGTGCCTACACGCCGCTGGGGGCCTGGTACCACGCCTCGAAACACGCTCTCGAGGGGTGGTCCGACTGTCTCCGCCACGAGGCCGCCGAGTTCGGCGTCCGCATCGTCCTCATCGAACCCGGGGCGATCCAGACCGAGTTCGGCGAGGTGGCGATGGCAGCGCTGCTGCAGCGCTCCGAAACCGGTCCCTACTCCGTGACCGCACGAAAGATGGCCGCGGCGACCCGCCGCACTTTCGCCGGGGGGAGGGCCTCGCCGCCCTCGCTCATCGCGGATCTCATCGGCGATATCCTCCTGTCGTCCCGCCCGAAGACGCGCTACGTGATCGGCCATCTCGCCCGTCCCATGCTCTTCGCCCGACGCTTCCTCGGCGACCGCCTTTTCGATCAAATGATACGCCGTTTCCTCTGAATGGCCCGGCTCCCGGGACATCGGGACGCTACGCGGACACCGTCTCGCGCCAGTGCCGCGCCTCCCCGGAAAGACCGTGATTTTCGAGCTGCGTCAGGATCTCCGGAGGGGTCGGCTCAACGATTCCCTCCCGTTCCCGTTGCACCGGGTCCCCCTCGTAGTCGGGGAAGACCTCCCCGGCGATGACCCAGCAGGCCCAAGCGCGCCAGGACCGCAGCTCGCGGCGGGGTTCGACCATGCGGGTGGCGAGGTGCTGGAAGTGGCGGCGGGGATTCCCGATGAAATGCGACTCCTCCCTCCCCTCCATGATCCAGCGCATCGCGCGATAGGGCGGCGGCCACTCGCGCAGGACGGCTTCGCGCCCGGTGAGATCAGCGGAAAAGGCGCGGTTCAGTTGCAGGATTGCCTGGGCCGGCAGGCCGCGTTGCCAGAGCGATTGAGCGCAGCGCAGGGCGAGGTGGTAAAAGGCCTCCCCCCGGTCTGATCCGACCGTCCGCATCGTCACCGCCGAGAACGACGGATCGCCGGGCGGGAGAAAAGGACAGGCGAGCCGTCCGTTGTCGTCGCGCTTGGTCATTCTTCTTGAAAGAGAAATTTGCCGAAGGAGGCCGGGACGTGGAAGTCGGGGATCTCGCCCCCCGGATCGACCCAACTGATCCAGTTTTCCACGACGCCCTCGGGTCCGTGGGAGAACTCGGCGCGATAGACGCCGGTGATCATTTCCTTGCCCTGGAGACAACCGAGCTGGCGCAGTTCTTCCAGTGACAGGGTACCTTCGACCAGGTAACCCTGTTCGCGGATCTCTCCGGTGAAGGCCAGGCTGCTGAATTTCCAGGAGTCATCGAAGCGCCGGTGATAGAGGGCCTGGTAGTCGTAGACGCTGCCCCGGGGTTCCATCTCGGCTCCGTAGTAGGGGGTCTCCAGATCGGGGGAACTGGCGAAGAAAAGTTCGACCCGGTCGGATCCGAGGACGGCGGCGTGGGGTGCCCCGGTCTCGTCGAGGACGAGGTCGTCGTCGTCCACTTCGAAGCGGAAGGCGAGCCGCTCGCGATTCCAGACCGCGCGGAACATGGTCCGGGGACAGGGCCGGTCGAGCCAGGGGAAACAAAAATCCTCCAGCACGCTCGCCTTTTCCAGATCGAGGGTGGCCGAATAGGGGACGGGATAGGTCTTCATACCGGAATATGGAAAAGGGAGGGCACTTGGGCAAGGTCGGTGATCACCGCATCGGCGGTAGTCGGGATCTCTTCGGGCTGGAACCCGCCGAGGCGCAAGCTGCGGGCGTCCCCCGCGAAAAGACCGGTGCGGAAGCCTGTCTCGCGGGCGGGGAGGACGTCTTTGGTCATGTCGTTGCCCAGGTAGAAAATGGATTCGGGCGGGATTCCGAGGCGGGCGGCTCGTTCGGCGAGGATGGCGTAGAGCCGCCGCGACGGCTTGCCCTCGCGCTCCCGCCAGGAATACACCTGGAGCGCGGGATCGAACCCGAGTCCCGCGAAGGTCGCGCCGAAAAGTCCCTCGACGACCCCCTCGGTGTAGAATTGGGCGTTGGAAATGATCCCGAGCCGACGACCGCTCCGCCGGAGCGTCTCGATGAGGCGGGCCGCTCCCGGCATCCGCGCGACGGGATTTTTCCCGCATTCGTAGCGCAGCGCGATCTCTTCGAGGGAGGCCTCGTCCGCCGGGGGGCGGCCCAGCGAGGCCAGCACTTCCGCCCAGACTTCGCGGATCTCCACTTCGGGAAAGGCGATGCCGCGCCGCCGGGCTGTCTCGTGATGTTTTTTAATAGTGTTTTGCAAGCGCTCGTCCAGACCGGCCGCGCCCACGCCGAGTTCGTCGCCGAGGGCGGCGATTCCGTCTCCGCTCTCCGTCTCCGCCCCGCCGATGTCTCCCTGCGCCGAGATGATGAGGGTGCCGTAGATGTCGAAGACGACCGCCGCGATGCCCTCGAGCCGGGGCAGGTGCGGGGCGAGTCCCGTCGGGAGCGGTCGCATCGGGCGCATGACCCGGCGGATGTAGGCGGCGGCGTCCATCGTCAGTTGCGCAGGAGATTGAGACGCGAGGGGTGGAGGAATTGCGCCAGCACTTTTTGCGTCGGGAGATGTCGCACTTTGCCCACCGCCCCGCCGCAGGCCCGATCATAGATTTCCCCGAGGATCTCTCCGTAGCGCGGGAGACTGTAGACCCGGCGGATGATCTCGCGCCGCTCCGCGATCTCGCGTCCGGGGGAGAGGGCCAGCGGGGGGATGGAGAGATGGTCGAGCAGGGCGGGGTTCGCGTGGAGCTTCCGCAGCACCGCGATCTGGAAGGGTTCGCCGAGCACGCCGAAGTCGATGCGGCCCCGTTTGACCCAGGCGTTGCGGGTTTCTTTCACCGCCGCAGTCGGCAGCTCGCGGTTGTAGGCGAGGTGGCTGCGGCGCAGCATGGACTCGATCGCCGCGGTCAGCTCCGCTTCGTCGAGCCATTCGACCGGCAGGTCGATGCGCTGGTAGAGATTGCCCAGCTCGATCCCGTTCGCCGCGAAATCGCGGGTGATGTCCGGCAGGTCGCGCCCCATCACCGGCTTCCCCGCGATCCAGGGTTCGAGAAAGGCGAGACCGAATCCCTCGGCGACGCTGGTGGTGACGATGAAGTCCGCCCAACCGAACAAATCCAGAAAGGTGTGATCGCCTGTTTCCGAGATGCCGAAGGTGATCGGCAGGTTCCACTCCGCCGCGAGGGACTCCCAGTCTCCGTGGATTTTCTGCCATTCGGGATTCTCGGGTCGCAGGCTGGTCGCGAAATCGACGCGGTCCCCGTAGATGAGGGCGAGGAGGAGGAGTTCTCCGATGTTTTTCCGGCGGATACCGCGGCAGGGATAGAGGGCGAAAAGTTTGTTCTGCGAAAAGGGCCTCTCCCGGGGCGTGGTCGAGACCGCGAGATCGGGCACGGCGTTCGGGAGGACGTGCAGGTTGGTCCGGGGAAGGCCGGCCGCTTTCAGAAAGTCGTGGTCGCGCCGGTTGATCGTGACGTAGTGGATCTGCTTCGCGACAGGATAGAGGGTCTCCTCGAAACTCCGTTCCGAGTCGAAGAAGGAGCGCTGGCTGGTGTAGTTGCCGGGGCGACCGTCCTCGGAGAAATCGTGCAATTGCAGCACGATGCGCTCGCCCTGCGAGGCGAGTGCGCGGATCACGCTGGGGAAAAGCACGTTTTTCGCGAGGGTCGGATTGTGAAAATGCCAGACATCGGGCGGGGCGCCGAAATGGGCCGTCGCCTCTTGCTTGAGTTGCTCGGCGAGATTCTCGGCGACGACGGGGCTGCCGTTTTTGCGATAGTTCAGCGCCGCGACGACCCGCACCGCGTCCGGGAGGGTTCCGGCGAGAGCCGGTTCGCCGGAGAGGATCACGACCTCGTCGCCGCGGGCGGCCATGATCTCGCGCGCCGTCTCGATCACCCGGGTGACCCCGCCCCGCCGCAAGTGGTAATGCACCACCGCGATGCGCCGCTTCGTTCGTACGCGCTTACCTGCCATGTCGCTTTCGGTATTCCGGCAGGGTGATCATCGGGGGGCGTTCCTCCTCCACGATCTCGCGCCTGACTTGTTCGTAGCGCCGTCCCTCGGCCTGGAACTGGCGGAAGAGCCCCTCCCACTCGGGCAGGTTCGTGACCATCCCGTAGGTCTTGAGCCGATTCAAGAAACTCTGCAAAATCCCGAACGACATTTTCCCCAAGTCCGTCGTCAACTGGTTCCGGTGGACCCGCTTGTCGAGGTCGGTCTGGGCGAAGGCATCCAGCCCGCTTGTCTGGTAGAGATCGATCAGGTGCGAGGTCTCGACGCCGTAGCCGATGGGGAAGGGGAGACGCTCGAGGACTTCCCGCCGGACCGCGTATTCGCCCGAGAGCGGCTGGATCAGAGCCGTCAGTTCGGGAAAAAACATCGAAAAGAGCGGGCGCACCAGGATCTCGGTGACTCTCCCCCCGCCTGACGGACGCACATCATCCGACACCGCGAGCGGGCGGTCGTAGAAGGCTTTGACATACTGGATCTCGTTCCGGTAGATCAGCGGCGCGACGAGGGCGCTGGCGAATTTCGCGTGGATGTTTTTGATGTCGGCATCGACGTAGCAAATGATGTCGCCGCGCAACTGATAGATGGCTTTCCAGAGATTCTCCCCCTTGCCCGGCTTGAACCCGTACTCGGGCAGGATGTCCGCCGAGAGATAGGTATCGGCGCCGTAGCTCGCCGCAATCTCAAGGGTGCGGTCGGTCGAGCCCGAGTCGATCACCGCGATCTCGTCGAGGAGCGGATAGCGATCCATCAGCTCGCTTTTGAACACGATGATCTCCTTGCCTATGGTGTTCTCCTCGTTCAGCGTGGGGATGCACAGGCTGATGGTGAGACCGGCCTCGCGCTTGGCCCGCACCAGCTCCCGCATGTCCCAGAATTCGCTGTGATGAAACGTGTTCGTCTCCAGCCAACGGGCGATTCTCTCGTGGGTGGCGGGCATCGTGTCAGGGAGCGGTTGCAAAATCGCCTTCGTCCATGAACTGGAGCAGGGAGACGAGTTGGGCCAGTCCGTCGAAAATCGGATCCAGCGAAATCGATTCCTCCGGCGAGTGACGGTTTTTGCCCTTGGTCAGGCCCAGCGTCAGCGAGGGAATCCGGCGATCCAGCAGGGCGGCCAGCTCGGAGACGCTCGGTTCGACGCGCGACGCGATCCCCAGGGCAGCGAGTATTTTTCCCGCTTCGCGCACGAGAGGATGCCCCCGCCCGAGATCGCCGGGGCGGCGGCGCGCGATGATCTCGAGCCGGACGGCAGTGCCTTCGCGGGTGGCCAAGCGTTCCACCAGAGCCGCCAATTCCGCCTCCACCTCCGCGACGCGGGCGGCGTCGAGGCTGCGGATCTCGAAGCGCACCCGTCCCTGCCGCGGCGCCACGCTGTAGCCCGAACCGGCTTCGATCGAGCCGATCAGGAGACTCGTGTCGGGGGCACCGCGCCGGTGGATCTCCAGCATCGCCCCGGTCAGCTCGGACAGGATCGCGATGACGCTCGCATCCGCCGTGGGCGAGGCTTCCTCCCCGGGGAGACCGGCCCGCTCCACCGCGATCTCGCCGCGGGCCATGCCGAGGCTGGAAAAACTGAGCCGCCCCAGATCGATCCCCTCGAGACAGAGGGCCGAGGCGATCTCCCAGGCCGAATTTTCGAGGAAAAAACGCATCCCGCGCAAGTTGCCGCGCCCGAAGCTGCGGGTGGTGCCGAGGAGGATGAGATTCGCGTCGAGGTGGATCCCCAACTCGTCGAGAACCAGAGGCAAGGTCGCGAGCACGGCGATTCCGAGACTGTTGTCGGCCAGCCCGCGGCCGCTCATCTCGCCCACGCCGACCGAGACGGTGTGGTCCTCCGTTTCGGCCCAGATCTTGTCGACGTGGGCCGCGACGAGGAGATTGCGGCGACCCGTCCTCCCCGAAATCACCCCCGCGACATTGCCCGCCTGATCGAGAGAGATGTTGTCCAGCCCGCATTCCGTGAAACGATCGCTGAGAAAACGCGTGATGCGCCGCTCCGAGCCGGTCGGAGCGGGAATTTCCCCCGCCATCACGACGTTGGCGAAGAGAATCTCCCGCAGACCGCGAAGAGCCTCCGGATAGGCGAGGACCGCCTCGGGCGGCCGTGATCTGACAGTACTTTCAGCCATCGACAAACAGGGGGGGAACCTAGCAGCCTGTTGAAAAACCTCATGCTGAAAAATCTTGTTCTGCTTTTAGCTGGGGAATGAGCGGCTTTGCCGGAAGCGTTTTGGAACGACCCTGCGGGCTGCGGCCCTTTTCCCGCCTCGCTTCGTTGCTCCTCGGTCGTGGAGCCCGCTCCACTCCTTCATCGCGCCTCGCCAGTCGGAAAAATGTCTCGCAGTTTTCCATCACGAGGTTTTCCAACAGGCTGCCAGGATGAGTTCACGATTCAACAAGCCCGAATGAAGTTTCGCGGTCGCCTCTCTTTTCGAGTGGAATGGGGATCGATGGTTCACCGGGGGGAGGAAGTTTTGCAACTTCCTCTACCTTTCTCCGCGATTCGCAGCGGGGTGTGCCCGAATTTCCACGTTGGTTCGTTGGGCGGGCACCATTCGCCGGAGGAAGTTTTGCAACTTCCGCTACGTTTCGTTGACGCGGAACGTGCCAAGGTTCCTTCGGTTTGGCTTCGGCGTCCGCTTTCAGGGCGCGGAAAACCGCTTCCGCGTCCTTGAATTCGGGGGCCGGGCGCGTGTAGGCTGTGGCGTTCCCGTCTCTTTCCATGAAAATCACGCTCCTCACTCTTCTCGCCACCATGACGATCACCGGAAGCCTCCTCCTCCCCGCATCCCCCGCGCGGGCCGACGGAGAGCAAAAGCCGGATCGCTGGGCCAAGGACATGGCCGCGTTCCAGAAGCGCGACGCCGCCACCCCGCCGCCCTCCGACGCGCTCCTCTTCGTGGGCAGTTCGAGCATCCGCATGTGGGACCTCGCCGCCTCCTGGCCCGACGACCGCACCATCAACAACGGCTTCGGCGGCTCGACCCTGCCCGACGCGATCCGCCATTTCGAAACCCTCGTGCCCCCCTACGACGCCCGCGCGATCATCGTCTATTCCGGCGACAACGACATCAAAAGCGGAGACAGCGCCGCCGAAGTCGTGGCCCATTTCAAAACCCTCCACGCCCTCATCGCCGCCGCCAAACCCGGCGTCCCCGTGATCTTCATCGCCATCAAACCCAGCACCGCGCGCTGGAATCTCTGGCCGGTCATGAAAGAGGCCAACGAAGCCATCGCCGCCCTCGAAGGTGAACTCGCCGATTTCCACTACGCCGACATCGCCGCCCCCATGCTCCCCGCCGACGGCGGCGCCCCCGAGGCGAAATGGTTCAAAAAAGACGGCCTCCACCTCAGTCCGGCGGGCTACGCCATCTGGACCGACGTCGTCAACCAGACCCTGCGGCGGGCCGGGGTGGTTCGGTGAGGGTGGGATGTCGATGCTTCAGCGAAGGGAAGATTGGCATCTTCCGCCACCTCTGCTGCCTATCGCTGGCGTGGAGGAACGTGCCCATGTTCCCACGATTTCCCCGAAGTGGCTTCCCGTCTGGTCATGGCTTCGCATCTTCGGGATGGAGGGTGATTTTCACACGGATTTTCCCCTCGTTGCCGATAGGGTTCGTGTCCTCGGCATACAGGTGCAGGATGCCGTCGATTTCGGCGGTATGGACGGTCTCGGGATCCACCTCCGCCGCTTTGCCGTCGCCGATCCTCCAGAACATTTTCATCCAATCCACCCGGCTGTCGGGATAGCCCCGGAAATCGGTAAACTTGCCTCGCATACTCCCTCCCCCGGACCATTCATCCCGATGGTTTGGAACGATCAAAAAGCGCTCGCCCGCCTTCAGTTCCACTTCCGTCGCCAGCGGTTTGACCTTGTCCGCCGTGGCCGGGACCCTGACGTTGACCTCCTCCGTTCGCATGTCGGAGGATGAGGCCGGCGCGGAAGCGATCTCTTCGTCCAGATTCGCCTGGATTTCTTTACGGAGTTCCTCCGCCCGAACCGCAGGCTCCAGTTTGCCCTCGCGCGTCAACGAGACTTTCATCTCCTCGGCCTTTCCCAGCGCCTGACGCATGATGTCCAGTCGCCGCTCCCGGACCGAGGGAGTCAAACGAGTGGTGCTCTCATCGTAGATGTCCCGGAGTCGGCTCAATTGCGGAAATTCGGCGAAATCCCCGGTTCGCCCCTTGGTGAAACCCTCGATTTCATTCCGCACCTGGATCGCCTTTTCGAGAGAACCCTCTCCCTGGACGCTCTCCTAGAGCTTGCCGAGTTCCTCCACGTAGCGGGCATCCAATTCGACGAGCGGGGCCGCCGCCAGGTCGAGGGCCTGCCCGTAGGAAACCCGGAGCCCCGCGACGGGATCGTCCTCGCCACAAAGGGTACCGCAAGGCAGGAGCGCCGCCGCCGCGACGGCGAGAACGCATGGATAACGGAGCAGGGGCGTCGTCATGGTTTTGTCGTCATGGTTTTGGCATGGTGAATGTTCCCTTCGCCACAGGCAAGAAAACTCGAAATAAGTTTTGCGTCCCGACACAACCACCGGGAACACGCCCGGCTTCTTTCGCTTGAAAGGCCCTCCGGCCCTGCGAGACTAGAAGGGGCATTTTCCTCCCTTGCCTCTTCCTTATCGATGAAACCAAAAATCAACAGCCGGTGGCTGCGGGAGCGATACCGGGTGGACGTCCGCAAAAACCTCGTTTGGATTCTTCTGGACCATCTTTGCCTCGTCGCCGTGGTCGGGGGCGCGATCGTTTTCGACTTCTGGCGATCCGACGAAGGCCTCCATTGGGGCTGGACCGCGGCGGTGTGGGGTCCGGCGGCGGTGGCGGTGGGGGCGATCCAGCACCGCATCGGTCTGATGGGCCACGAGGCCTCCCACTACCTGTTGCATCCGAACCGCAAATGGAACGACGTTCTCGCCGAGCTGTTCTGTTTTTACCCTCTCTTTGGAACGGTGGCCCGCTACCGGGCCAAGCATCTCAAGCACCATCTCTACCCCAACGATCCGGACCGCGACCCCAATCTCGACGGCGGCAAGATGGAGCGCTTCTACCGGCATTTTCCCATGACGAAGCGCACCTTCTACCTGCGGCATTACCTCGGCTTCCTCTGGCCGCCCTTCGTCCTCAGCTATCTCTTCGACCTCATCCACGTCATCACACTGGGGGGTGGCGCGGCCGCCGAGGTCGACCGAAAACGCCGCGCGGGATCCGGTCCGCGCCTCATCGCCACGGGGCTCGGGGTCCTTTACGTTCTCCTCCTCGTCGCCGCCCTGCGCACGAGCAACATCCACGGCATCCCCCTCTGGATCCCCTTGCTCGGCGGCTATCTCCTCGGCCTGAGCGGCTGGTCCCTGCTGCCTTCCTCGGCCTTCTTTCAAGGGGCCAATGTGGCGATCCCGCCCCGGGTCCTCGCTCTCCTGCGCCTGAGCTTCTACACCGCGCTCTTCGGTGCCTTCGCCCTCACCAACCGCCTCACCGGCTACCAAACCGCCCCGGCCTTTTTCCTTCTCTGGGTCTTCCCCCTCGTCTACATTTTCCCCTATTTCATGCTCGTGCGCGAAATCTTCCAGCATGCCAACGCCGGAACCGGCACCTTGGACAATTCCCGGGTGATGCATGTGGGGCCCATCGCCCGCTGGGCGGTGATGGGCTACGGGAACGATTATCACCTCATCCACCACATCTATCCCAAGGTGCCGTGCTACCACCTCAGGGAGGTCCACGAACACCTGCTCGACCACGCTACCGGCTACCGCGACGCGGTCATGGAAACCGAAGGCTTCCACCGGGGGCGGCACGGCTACGCTTCGCTCCTCGACAGCCTCGCCGAAGAAACCGTTGAAAAACAAGGTGCATTGGCCCATCACCGGGCAGACTGTGGTGACTAAACCGGAGCGTCGGATGGGCCGCCCTTTCAGAGCTCTGGATCGTGCGGGTGATGGAAACCCGGGACGTTGCCCTGGGCTGTCGTATGGTGCTCCTCGGGGGCGGAGAAGAAAGAAAAGGGAGCAGAATCCATGAGCAAAAACAAAGCCATCCCCGGCGGTCGTCCGAAAAAGAACACCGAGGTCTCTTTGGTTCGCTCTTCGGCGGCGGAGTATCTCACTTTTGTTGCGGCAGGCGGCGATTCGGAAGCGAGCGTCGAAATGCGTTACGAGGACGAGAACATCTGGCTGACGCAGAAGATGATGGCCGCGCTTTACGATGTCTCCGTCCCCGCGATCAATCAGCATCTGAAGCGCATTTTCAGCGATAACGAACTGCAGCCGGAGGCAACTGTTAAGAAATACTTAATCGTTCAAACCGAGGGCAACCGCCAGGTGCGACGATCCGTGGAGCACTACAGCCTGCAGGCGATCATCGCCGTTGGTTTTAAGATCGAGAACGAGCGTGCCGTGCAGTTCCGCAAATGGGCCAACCGGATCGTCAAGGACCACACCATCCAGGGCTGGACGATGGATGCCGAACGCCTCAAGCACGGCGGGACCCTCACGGATGAGTTCTTCGAGCAGCAACTCGAGAAGGTCAGAGAAATCCGGCTCTCCGAGCGTAAGTTCTACCAGAAAATCACGGATATCTACGCCACCGCGCTGGATTACGATCCGTCCGCCACGGCCACCAAACGTTTTTTTGCGGCGGTGCAAAACAAGATGCACTATGCCGTGCATGGCCAAACGGCGGCGGAGGTGATCGTGGACCGCGCCGACCACGGACGGGAGAATATGGGGCTGACCCATTGGGTAGGTGCGCCAAAAGGAAAAATCCATCGCTACGACGTTGCCATCGCCAAGAACTACCTCACCGACTTCGAGTTGGGACAGATGCAGCGCATTGTCTCCGCCTATCTCGACATGGCCGAAATGCAGGCGATGCGGAAGATTCCGATGACCATGGAAGACTGGGAAAAGCGCTTGAGCGGATTCCTCCAGCTCTGGGATCGCGAAATCCTGCAGGATGCGGGCAAGGTGACTGCGGAGTTGGCAAAGACCCACGCCGAAAGCGAATTCGAGAAATACCGCATCGTGCAGGATCGCTTGTTCGAGTCCGATTTTGATCGCTTGCTCACGGACCTGCCGAATCTGCCGGAGAAGGGGAACGAGTCATGATCACTGAAGATCAGTTCGAACAGCTCGCGATCCAGCGGCTTCAAGACCCCTCGGACCCCGATCCGGTCCGGCGGGCCGACGAAAGAGGTTGAAAAGGAAATTCCCCGCGACCAATCTGCAGCGATCCCCATGATCCGCACGATGGCCCAAGCTGATCCAGATCCCAACCTCGCGCCACAGCCTCCGTCCACGCTGTCTTCTTTGCGCTACCCGATCTTCCGGGCGGTCTGGATCGCGAGCACGGTGTCGAATCTCGGCGGTCAGATCCAAGCGGTCGGGGCGGCCTGGATGATGACCTCGCTCGCGGACTCGGCCGACATGGTCGCGCTGGTGCAGGCCTCGGTCGCTCTGCCGATCATGTTGCTCTCGTTGTTCGCGGGCGCGTTGGCGGACAATCTCGACCGCCGGGGGGTGATGCTCGCCGCGCAAATGTTCATGCTGGCCGTGTCGGTCGCCCTCGCGATCTGTGCCTGGACCGATCTGCTGACGCCCTGGCTGCTGTTGCTCTTCACCTTCCTGATCGGCTGCGGCGCGGCCTTCAACGCGCCCGCATGGCAGGCCTCGGTCGGGGACATGGTCCCCCGGGGAGAGCTTCCCGGCGCGGTGACGCTCAACAGCATGGGGTTCAACATCGCCCGCAGCTCGGGACCCGCCATCGGCGGTGTGATCGTGGCGGCGGCGGGAGCGGCGGCGGCCTTCGCGGTGAACGCGGTCAGCTATATCGCGCTGGTGGTGGTGTTGGCGCGCTGGCGCCGCCCTCCCACGACGCGACTGCTCCCCCCGGAAACGCTGCGCGTGGCGGTGACCTCCGGGGTGCGCTACGTCGCGATGTCGCCCCCGATTCGCGTCGTTCTGCTGCGCGCGCTTGTCTTCGGCGGTGGAGCGAGTCCGGTCCTCGCGCTGATGCCTCTCGTCGCCAAAACCCGGATAGCCGGAGGACCGATGACCTACGGGGCCCTGCTCGGCGCGTTCGGCGTCGGGGCGGTGGCCGGGGTGATGGGATCGTCGCGTCTGCGGCGGAAATTGTCCACCGAGGCCTTCGTCCGCTGCGCTTGCATCGGGCTGGCTTTCGCGACGGCGGTCGTGGGAATCAGTTCTCATCTGGCGGTGACGATGGCGGCGCTGCTCTTGGCCGGGGCTGGATGGGTCCTGGCGCTCTCGACCTTCAATGTCACCGTGCAACTGGCCGCCCCGCGCTGGGTCGTGGCGCGCGCCCTCTCGATCTACCAAATGACGACCTTCGGTGGGATGGCGGTGGGAAGCTGGTTGTGTGGCGTGCTGGCCGCGCACCAAGGCGTCGGCACGTCGCTGCTGGCGGCTGCGGCGGTGCTGCTGGCCTGCGCGGCGCTCGGGTTCTGGAGACCGCTGGCGCAATCGGAGGAACTCAACCTCGACCCGCTGAGCCAGTGGGAGGAGCCGACCACCCGCCCTCCCGTCGCGCCGCGCAGCGGGCCGGTGGTGGTCACGACCGAGTATGTCATTCGCGACGAGGACACGGTGGAATTTCTCAAAGCCATGGCCGAGCGGCGGCGCGTCCGGCGTCGTGACGGCGCGTTGAAATGGAGGATCATGCGCGATCTCGCCGACCCGGAAATCTGGGTCGAACGCTATGAGACGCCGACTTGGCTGGACTACCTCCGCCACAGCAACCGGCTCACCCAGCACGACGCGGCCCTCTCGGAGCGGATTCTCGCGCTGCATGCGGGTCCCGAACCGCCCCGCGTTCGCCACATGCTGGAGCGCCAGACCGGCACCCTGCCCTCGACCCACGCGGCCCATCCTCCCGATCTCACCGAACCCCTCACCGATCCGACCCGCTCGTCGTGAGTGGCGAGTGTCGTGTTGCGCCAGAAATAAATGACACCAGCTTATAATTTCCAGAGGGGTTCGTTGCGCCAAATAGGATGACACCGGGAGGTGCCTGGATTGGGGTGGTGGTTAAGGGGATGTTAGAGCCTGCTCGG
>JAAYAT010000078.1 GCA_012719225.1 Verrucomicrobiaceae bacterium | reverse complement strand
CGTCCGAGCCACCAGGTGCCGATGTTGGAGAGGGCCTTGTAGTCGAGATCGACCGGGTTCTGTGTCGCGAGGAGCACTCCCAAGCCGAAGGCGCGACCCTGTTTCAGCATCGTCATCATCGGCTTTTTCGAGGGCGGCATCGCCGTGGGTGGCAGGTAGCCGTAGATCTCATCCATGTAGAGGAGCGCGCGCAGGCTGGTGGTGCCGTTCTGCGAGCGCATCCAGCCGAGCATCTGGTTGAGCAGCAGCGAGACGAAGAACATGCGCTCGGAATCGCCGAGGTGGGCGATGGAGAAAATGGAGATGCGCGGTTTGCCCTCGGGGGTGTGGAGCATGCGCTTGATGTCGAGGGCCTCGCCCTGGAGCCAGGTCGAAAAACCGGGCGAGGCGAGCAAATTGTTCATTTTCAGGGCGAGATCGAGACGGCTTTTCTGTGGGCAGACCGTCTCCAGATCCATCACCCCGATCTTGTCGAAGGGCGGCACCTGGATGTGGCGGATGAGACTTTCCAGGGTGACGCCGTGCCCGGCTTTCCAGGAATGGCTGAAAATATTCGAGAGCAGAATGTGCTCGGGATCGCGGATCGGGTCGGCGTTGTTGCCCACCAGCGAGAGCAGGCTGGACACGGTCGACTCGATGCGTTCGGCGAAGGCCTCGCCGTCGTCGAGGATCTCGAAAGAGGGCACGTCGAGCGAACTCAGAATGGAGACCGGCAGCCCCGCATTGGAGCCCGGAGTGTAGACCGCCATGTCGATCTTGTCGCGAAAGGCGCGGATGCGCTCGCCGCTCTGGCCCCAGCTTTCGAGGCCGTTTTTCCACATCGCGGCGGTCTTGGCGGCGTGTTCGTCGGGGCTGATGCCTTTTTTGCGGGCGTCGTCCTCGTTGATCCAGGGTCGGAAGTCCTCTGGGGCGAGGTCGGGGAATGTCAGGAGCAGGTTGGCGATGTCCCCCTTGGGATCGATCACGATCGCGGGGATGTTGTCCATCGCCGCCTCTTCGAGCAGGGAAATGCAGAGGCCGGTCTTGCCCGAGCCGGTCATGCCGAGGACGACTCCGTGGGTCACGAGGTCTTTGGAATCGTAGAGGACGAGTTCGTCCTGCGGTTCCTTCTCGCCGAGATCGTAGGTCCGGCCGAGGTAAAATTTGCCGAGTTGTTCGTAGTCGTCAGTGCGGATTTCCATGGGCGGGGGACGCGGAGCGCGAGAGGGGTTTTTGTGAAATGGGAAGGATGAGAAACAGTGTCATGGATCGCCAAAAAGGGCAAGCGCGGCGGGGCGGGAGGAAAAAAGCGGGCCATTTCCCGTCCGCAAGAGGATCCACCACGCAGCGCAAACTTGACAGCGTCCGACATGGGCACTTGCCTACGGAACCATGTCTGAACATCCTGATTCGGCTTCCCGGCGCAAGGCACTTGCCATGATGAGTACGGGCGGCGTTCTTCTCGCCGCTTCGGGATCCACAGCGGTGGCCCGGCAAAACACTCCGATCGCCTCGTCCCCGGTGAAGCGGTTTGCAACCGTCGAAGAGCTCAAAGCCGCGGCGGACCTCCGCGAAGGGGAGTTCGCCGAAACCACCGGTTGGTTCACGCCCGGCGATGGCGGCGGCGCGATCTACCGGATCGAGATTCGCTCCAGCGAAGCCGCACCAAACAATGGCGATCTTCTCGCGCTCGGGAACGATCTCGTCGCCCTCCTGCACGAATCGGAAGCGGTCAACTACACGATGTTCGGAGCGGTCGGCGATGGCGAGGCCGATGACGGCGTTCCGATCCAACTCGCCCACGCCTACGCCAGCCGCAAAAACATTCCCGTCGTCCATCTCAGCGGCGAGTTCTGAATCAAGGGATCGTACAACATTGTCATCACGACGAACGTCCACTGGGGAAAAACGATTTTCCACATCGACGAACGTTTCAACCGGAAGGATGCGCCTCGCTTTTCCGTCCGTGGCGATCATCCCCGCCGGGAGATCGAATTCAACGAGGAAGAGAAAGCGGCATTTCTAGAAAAACTGAAACCGGGCGTCCAGAGGATCCCTGAACTCGCCCCTTACGCCGGCTGCCTCATCTCGATCGCCGACACCAATGATCGGATCGGAATCCGCGCCGGTGCCAACTACTCCCGTCGCGGCTGGGCGCGCGAAGAACTTTTTTACGTCGAAGTGGAAGGCCGGATCATCGGCGACATCGCGTGGGAATTCTCCGACTACACCACCCTAACCGCGACACCGTGCAACGACAATTATCTCACCATCGAGGGCGGGGGATTTTATTTTTCCGGCGACATTCCCGGCGATACCTACAACGGTTATTACCACCACGGAATCTTGATCAGCCGCAGCCGGACCATCATTCGCAATCAGTGGATGGGGCTCGAAAGCGGGAAAAGCGATATTTCCCTGCAGGCGCGGTACGGATTTTACGTGTTCAGCCGGGTGTTTGACGTGACGCTTGAAAATATCCGGGCCATTCCGTGGGAGCAGAACCGGGCGGACAAAAGCCGGGTCGTCGCCTCGGGAACTTACGGAATCGGCGGTGACCGCATGCTGCAATGCACCTTTCGCAACTTGATCGCGGAAGGCGGGAACGTGGCCTGGGGAGTTTTTGGAACCAATCTCAACAAGGATTTCCGACTCGAAAACTGCCGCCTCAACCGCGTCGACGTCCATTTTCACTGCTGGAACCTCGCCATCGTCGACTGCATCATCGGTTTTCGCGGGATCTCCGTCACGGGCGGCGGAAAACTCTCCATCGACAACACCGAGCGGCACGGAAACCATTTTCTCAATCTTCGCCGTGACTACGGGGCGAAATGGGACGGCGATATCCGGGTGAACCGCTGCCAGCTCAAGCCGACGAGCCAAGGTGTCGTCTCCATTTTGTATCAGCGCCCGTCCGATTTCGACCACCAATATCCGATCGGAATCGCGCGCAGCATCCGGATCACCGATCTGACGGTCGATTACAGCGCCGCACCGGATTCCAACACGACCTGCTGGCTGATTAACACTGCCCCGTTCTCCAAAATCGAGAGCGGTGACCGGCTTTTTTTCCCCGATTTTGCGGAATTCCGAAACATCCGCGTCGTCGGCCGCGACAAGGGAATCCGCCTCTTCGAGCTTCCGGCCGTCGGCGATTTCGAGATCCACCGGAAAGGCTCCTACGACGGCGTGCGACTGCGGGCGAACAGCCACCTGATTTTCGACAACATCCATCTGGAAGAGCTACAGCCTAAAAACCCGGGCGACGTCTCGAACGCACACCTGCGCATCGGCGGAGGCGCCAAGACCGAGTACGCCGATGCCCACGCGCTGTATCCGCGCATCGAATTCATCCGCTGCGAAAATGTGAACGTCTATCTCGGTCACTGCGTGGCGAGCGCCTCGTTTCACCACTGCTCGCTCAACACGGTGTTCGCGCCCGGGCTTCGTGGCGAACTCGCCTTCCACGATTGCCGGATTCAGCCCAAACTCGCGAGAGGCGGCGAAACACTTTGGTCGGTCGACAGCGAACTCGGCACCCGCTTCACGAACT
The DNA here is from genome assembly GCA_012719225.1 of Verrucomicrobiaceae bacterium. GTDB lineage: Bacteria > Verrucomicrobiota > Verrucomicrobiia > Verrucomicrobiales > DEV007 > Arctic95D-9. The sequence continues at coordinate 25,085 of JAAYAT010000078.1, read as the reverse complement.
GCACGCTCCACGCTCCGAAAATCGGCGGCAAAACCGCTCCCCGCGAAATCAACAAAATCGGCTTTATCCAATTCAACCAAAGCGTGAGGCATTACCACCTCAACACCGGATTCGGAAACGATCTGCTGCAATTTTTCCGGGACCACTCCATCAAGCTCACGCCGGAGTTCGTCTCCAAGCTGAAGGCCCACCACGCTCTGGAGACATGAATCTCGCCGATGCCCGAAAGGGAGAGGCAGCCCGGATGACAGCTCGCCGCCACGACGCCGACAGCGAAGAGGTCGCCGACCTGCTCTTTTTGTCTTGATTCGGCACGGAGCCGGATCACACCGGATCAGATCGCGAGGGCGGTCTCTTCTTCGTCGCGGAAAAAGTCGTCGTCGTTTTCCTCGCCGCCTTTGCGAAGGGGACGCGGACCGGGATCCTCTTTTTTCTGCAGGGCGCGGCGGAGTTTTTTGAGGGCGATGTTCTGCAGCTGGCGGATCCGTTCGCGGGTCACGCCGAATTCCTGTCCGACTTCTTCGAGGGTTTTCGGCTTTTGGCCGGCGAGACCGAAGCGGGCGTCGATGATCTTGCGTTCGCGCTCGTCGAGGACCTCGAGGAGGTCGTCGAGCTGCATGTGCATGTTTTTGTGACTGAGCAGCTCCAGCGGGGTCTGGGCCTTTTCATCGCCGATGATCTCGCCGAATTCGGTCGTGTCGTCGTCGCTGATGGGGGCGTCGAGCGAGGCGGGGCGCAGCGCGGCGGATTTCAGGTGCGAGAGCTTGGCGCGGTCGATGCCGATTTCCTCGGCGAGTTCCTCGTCGGTGGGTTCGCGACCGAGTTCTTCGCTGAGAACCATGGCGACGCGGCGCATTTTCGAAATTTTGTCGACCATGTGGACGGGCAACCGGATCGTCTTGCTCTGGTTGGCGAGGGCGCGTTTGATCGATTGCTTGATCCACCAGGCCGCGTAGGTCGAGAGTTTGCCGCCCTTGTTCGGGTCGAAACGCTCCACCGCCTTCATCAGGCCGATATTGCCCTCGGAAATGAGGTCGAGGAGGGGGAGCCCGTAATTCGCGTAGTCCTGCGCGATTTTGACGACGAGGCGCAGGTTGGCCTTGATCATGTGGGCGCGGGCTTCCTTGTCCCCGTTTTTGATGCGGTCCGCCAGTTGAACTTCTTCTTCACGGGTCAGCAGGGGCGTTTTCCCGATCTCCCGAAGGTAGATCTTGATACCGCCGTCCATTTCCAAATTTGCCATGTTGTTGAGTGGGTTTAAAAGTTGTGCTGCGAACGCCTGACCCGAGAGGGTATTTTAGCAGGTTTTGTTCCGCTAAAGCGACTCTTTCCGGTCGATTTTCGCCGTGGTCAGGTGATGGGGTGGGGGATTGAGGCCGGCTGCATCCGGGACCGTTTCCGCCTGAGTTCCATCTCAGGCAAATGGCACCGCTGTTTTTATATCATAAAGGCCGGTTCGGTGTCGCCTCTAAATCTCGCCAACACGTGGCACGTTTGAGTGTTCGGGTTTTTAGATCTGTTCAAAAAAAAATCAACTGGAAAAGTCAAAGATCTCTCGGCTTTCTTTAGATTTATGGAATTTCAAGGATTCATCAAGAAAATAAACGAGGCTTTTGACGGAAATCCGGCATCCGGCCGACTCCCGGGGAGCCGTGGACACCTCGGATCCCGCCCGCATCTCAATAGCCCAGCCCCCAGTCGCCGGAATAGGGTTCGCTCGGGAGGGCTTTTCCTGCGGTGGGATCGGTGATGGGGCCCATGGTCATGCGCTGGCCGAGCTTGAGGAGTCGGAAGCGCTGTCCGAGGCGTTCGCAGCAGACGGAGAACTCGCCGGGGTCGGGGTTTTCCGCTTCGAACAGGTCGTAGTGGCAGGGGATCACGAGGCTGGCGCTGATCGCCCGGGACAGGGCGGCGGCGTCGAAACCGTTCATGCTGGTGCGGGCCTGGTCGGGGTGGTCGGCTCCATTGATCGGGAGAAAGGCGAGATTGACCGACCAACGGCGGACCTCTTTGATCAGGTGGGTGTGCCAGACCGTCTCGCCGCTGTGGAAGATCGCGAAGGGGCCGAACATGATGACGTAACCGAGTTCTTTCGAATTCCCCAGTTCATCGCGCCGGATTTTCGGATTGGCGGCGTTGATGCCGTGAAAATCAAAGGGACCGCTCTTGGCGTAGGTCCCCGCGTTCACCGGGATGATTGGCGGAGCGGCGGCACCCAGAATCGCGTCGGCGGCGGCGACCTCGCCGGCGGGCACGACGAGTTTCAGGGTCGGGTTGGCGGCGCGGAGAGGGAGGATGGTCTCGGGGTCGAGACGGTCCGGTGCCGTGCTGGTGCAGACGACGTATTGGACGCCCCCGAGAGCGAGGGGATCCACGACCCGCTCGGAGATGCGTTTGCGGGGGGTCTCGGTGCCCTCGTGGAATCGGCTCACCGAGTCGGAAAGATAGGGATCGATGAGAAGACCGCAGCCATCCCATTTGACCAGAAAACCGCTCTGGCCCAGCCACCAAATGTGGATGGCACCGGTGACCTTATCGGCTTCGTGGAAATCGGAGAGGAACTCTTCGTCTTTCTGAACGGGGACAATCATGAGCGAAAAACAAGCCGGGATTCCGGAGAGAGGAAGGCAGGCGGGGTATCATGCAATCGAATCGACCACTTCACAAGCATTCACCCTGCATTCCGGGGCACAAAGCGAGCCGAAATCGGAGTTTTACTCAACTTTTCCTGAATTTACGATCTTTTTTCGCGGAATTGCGCAAAAAGGCAACTTCCCCAATAGCCTGTCCCTCCGAATAGCCTGTCCCTCCGCGCGTGTCCCGGCGCACGTAAATAGCCTGTCCCTCGGCGAGGAGGAGAAATAGCCTGTCCCTCGGCGCGAGACGATTCTCAGGGAGCGGCGGGGGATGGATTTTCCTCCGGCGGGGAAACGGTGGGCTGCGGCGCGGGTTGGGGCAGGTCTATGACGACGGCTTCGTTCGGCGGGAGTTTTTCGAGCGTGTGGAGGGCTTCGCCGCCTTCGGGGGGGAAGATCGAGAGGCGCTCGATCACGTCCGCCTGGCCGATCCCTATCGTGGCGACTCCGTCGAGGCCGGGGCGGCGCTCGATCTCGCGGAGAACCCAGTCCTTGTCCCGCACCGAAAGGACGAGGCGGAATCCCGGAGGCGCATGATGGACCTTCACCGAGAGATGGCGGTGTCGCGATCCGGTCGCCTCGAGCCAGCGGACCCGACCGGTGTGGTCCCGCGCGAGAATGTCGGCTGTCCCGTTGCCCTCGAGGTCGGCGACGGTGTAGGCGACGGTGCCGTCGAGATAGGCCCCCTCGCTGACAAAGGTGACTTCCCGGAACCAGGCGCCCTCGCGGTTCCAGAATACGCGGTTGATCGCGAGTGGTGCTGTGCCGAGGAGAAGATCTTCGTAGCCGTCGTTGTCGAGATCGGCGATCGAGACGGCGGTCACTCCGGCGAGGTCACCGAGTCCGGTCCCGGTGGTGACATCGGTGAAGCGGCCCTCCCCCTCGTTGTGGAGGAGCCGGAGGGCGGCGGGCTCTTCCGCCGCGGTCGACGTCGTGCCTGTGGCAGCCGTCGTTTTTGTCGCTGCCATCGTCCGTGTCGGCGTCGCGGGGGCGAGGAGCAGATCGGGCCGCCCGTCGTTGTCGAAGTCGAAAAAATGGGCCGTGCCGCTACGACCGCGATCCACTCCGGAGGCCGCCGCGACATTTTCAACGCGCCATCCGTCCCAGGCTGGAGAGGGTTTGGCCAGATAGAGCCGGTCCGGCCGCCCCTCGATCCCGAGGAAAAAGTCGGGGTGTCCGTCCCCGGAAAAGTCGCTCACGGCGATGGTATGGACGCCGCGCGGCACCCAGAGCCCGAGATCCCAGGCGACCGGTTGGAAGGTGCCCTCGCTGGTCTGGCGGTAGAGTTCGAGCGGGTGATCCCGGCTCCCCACGAGGAGATCGAGGCGTCCGTCGCCGTCGTAGTCGAGCCAGACGGCGGCGGTGGTGTCGTTGAAAGAGAGCAGGCCCACGGCGATGGTGACATCCTCGAAGCGGCCCTCCCCGTCGTTGCGCAAGAGGGAATTGGGGAGGCCGTCGCGCCGGGTGATAAAAAGATCGGTGTCCAGGTCGCCGTCGAAATCACCGGGATAAAGGCCGCTTCCCGGCGTCACTTCGGCGAGGGCATCGTGCGCCTGCATCGCACCTTCGGCGAGAAGGGAATAGAGCGCGGATCCTCCCCGGGCGACAATGGCGGGACTGTCGTCGCCGAAAAAAGAACCGAGTGCGAGAGGGCCGACGAGTTCGTGGTCCCGTGCCACGAGGCGGATGGGAAAGGTCTCGGACTCGGCTGCGGGATGGGTCTCCAGCCGGATCGCCTCGGGGATCTCCGACGGATCGACATGCAGGGCGGCGAGGGCGAGATTGAACTGCCACCGCTCGGCGGGACTCGGTCCGCCCTCCTGGTCCCCTCGCTGCATTCCGGTGACGAATTTCCGGAGCCCTTCCGGATCGCGCGGTGTCGCATCGTGGGGAAAAGGCAGGGGCGCGTCGGGCAGCATCGCGAGGAGCGGCGGGTCGGCCGCCGCCTCGGGGAGGGCGGGGGCCTTTTCTCGTTCCGCCGCCTCGGCGAGGAGCGTGTCGATGATCTGGGGAATGGATTGGCCGGAAAAGGCCTCCAGTTCGCGGTGGTCGAGACGTGGGGGACGTTTCGCGGGGATCTCATCGGTGAAAACGGGATCGCCGAACCACCCGGCGAACCAGCCCGCCGCGACGAGACCGGACGCGACCAGGGTGGTTCCCGCGATTGTGAGGATGAGTTTCCGCTTCGACATACCGGGGGAATTATAAGCGGTCCCTGGATTTCCGCTTGTCCTGATTACGCAAAGTTCCGCCACCGTTCCAGCACGGCGAGGGCGGCACCGGAGTCGATCCTGTCGTTGGCCATGGCCAGACCCGCGCGGAGGTCTTCGGCGAGGCCCGTGATGACGAGTCCGGCGGCGGCGTTGAGGGCGACGAGATCTCGCTTCGGTCCGGTGAGGGAGCCGTCGAGGATGCCGGTGAGGATGGCGGCGTTGACCGTGGCGTCGCCGCCTTCGAGGTCCGCCACGGTGGCGGGGGCGAGGCCGAGGGAAGAGGGTTCGATGGTGGACTTGACCCTGTTCGTTCCCGACGCGGCCCACAGGGTCGAGGGTCCCAGGTTCGAAATTTCATCCATCCCGGCGCCGGTCTCGGTGGTGCCGTGGACCGCCCAAGCGACCTGGCGTCCGAGGCGGGCGAGGATTTCAGCGAAGGCGGATCCGACCGCGGGATCGAAGACCCCGATGAGTTGGAAGTCGGGGCGGGCGGGATTGAGGAGCGGGCCGAGGAGGTTGAAAATACTGCGCCGTCCGGCCGCGGCGAGGGTGGCGCGGACCGGGGCGATCGCCTTGAAGGTCGGATGATAGAGCGGGGCGAAAAGGAATCCCGCGCCGACCTCGTCGAGGCAGCGCCCGAAGTCGGCGGGGGGCAGGTCGATGCGGATGCCGAGCGCTTCGAGGACGTCGGCTCCGCCGCTTTTCGAAGTGATCCCGCGATTGCCGTGTTTCACCACCGCGACCCCGCAGGCGGCGAGGACGAAAATGCTCGTCGTGGAGATGTTGAAAAGATTGAGTTTGTCGCCGCCGGTGCCGCAGACGTCGAGGAGCGGTTTGCCGATGGCCGCCCGGTCCAGCGAGGGAGTCACGGCGCGTTCGAGGAAGGCGGTGACGAAGCCAGCGATCTCGGCGGGAGTTTCGCCCTTGTCGGAAAGGGCGATGAGGAAATCGGCCTTGGCGACGTCGGGGACGGATTCCTCCAGCAGCGCGGCGGCGGCGAGGGGGATCTGGTCCGGGGTGAGATCGATTCGCTGGAGGAGTTGATCGGTGAGATCCTGCATGGTCGGGGAGTGAACACCGACGTTCCGCCCTTGCCAATGAGTAAATTCCCTCCGGGGTTGCTTTGTCGGCGGAAATCACCAACACTTTCCCCATGCCATCGTCATCCGAGGATCCTGTGGGGAGTTCGCTCAAGGGCAGCCTGATTCTGGCTGATCCGAGTCTGCGGGAACCGACTTTTTTCCAAAGCGTCCTTCTCCTGACGGAGCACAGCAGCGAGGGCGGGGCGTTCGGCTACATTCTGAACCGTCCTCTGGGGCGGGGGGTCGGGGAGTTGATCGGCGCGAGCGTGCTGCCTCCGGATCAGCGGGAACGTCTCGCCGAGGTGCCGGTTTTCATGGGCGGACCGGTCAGCACCGAGCATCTCACGTTTTCCGCGCTGGGCTGGTCGGACGCCGACGGCACGCTGCAGTATTCGACCCATCTCTCGGCGGCGGAGGCGGTCATTTACGGGATGGAGGGCTTCCACATCCGGGCCTTTGTCGGCTACGCGGGATGGTCCGAGGGACAGCTCGAGGGCGAGCTCCAGCAAAAGGCCTGGATCCCGCATCCGCCCGAGAAGTCCATCATCGAGGTCGCGAATGTGGATCAGCTCTGGAAAATGTTGCTGCGGGAGCTCAGTCCGTGGCACAAAATCGTAGCGGACGAGCCGGACAATCTCGGGCTCAACTGACTTCGAGAAGGGCGATTTCGGGATCGGTCAGGATGGTCCCGGAGGTTTTTCCGGTCAGGGCCATCGCCAGGGGAGCGCCGGGACCGAGCACGGTGACCGCTTCCCCGGTGTCGGCGGTGAGGACGAGTCCGCCGCCCGCCGGGGCGAGGAGGTAGTGGAGCAGCTCGCCGTCTTTTTCCGTTTCGACGAGGGCGCCGATCCCGATCTCGTCGTCAAAGTCGAAGTCGCGGAAATCGCAGTTCTCGAGGGCGCTGATTCCGCGCCGCAGTTCCTCGACCTGGTCGGCCTGGCCGGCGGCGAGATAGCTGGCCTCAAGTCCGCGGGTGTCGTACTTGTTTTCCGCTTTGGTGTCGGCACCAGTGGCGGCTTCGTGGGCACCGGCGAGGGCGGCGAGAGCGCGTTCGTAGCGCTGTTTCAGGACGGTGCGGAGAGATTCGACGAGGAGGGTTTTGTTCATCCGTGAAGAAGGCGGAAAAAATTCCGGCGTGGGGCGGCCTTGTGCGGCATTGTGGCGGGATGAGATCGCCCACAACGCCATGATCCGCCACTGCAAAATCGGTTTCGCGGTGCTGCTGGCCGTCGTCTCGGGAACAGCGGAGGAGTATCCGGGATGGAGTGCCGAAATCCGGAGCAAGGTCGAGGCGGGCCGGTGTATCGTGCTCGCAAAACGACCCGACGAGGGCGGCGAGCCGGATTCCCGTTTTGTCACGGTGGCGGCGGTGGTGGGGGGATCGCGGGAGACGATCTGGGACGTCATCAACGACAAAGAAAACGCGGCGGATTTTCTCGACGGGGTGCTCGAATCGAGGGTGATCGAGCGGCGGGGCGACCGCCTGCTCGTCGAGCAGCGCACCCGGGTTGGCGGACCGCGCGGGTCCTACCGCTACCGCCTCTGGCACGAGCTCCGGCCGATGCGCCGGGCGGATTTCACCTACGCGGGCGGGGAACTGAGGAATGTCCTCGGGAGTTGGTGGATCTTCGACGCATCGGAGGAGGACGCCTGCATCGTGGTGTATTCGCTCCACATCGACCCGGGCGTGCTGGCTCCGCAGGTGGTGGTGAAGGCGGGGATGCGCAAAACGATGCCCCGGACGATCCAGTCCATCGCCAAAGAAGTGGCGCGGCGGAAGTGAGGGGAGAGAACCCTGTATCCGTCGTTGATTTCACTTCGACTTCAACGACCTTCGAGGAGCGTTTTTGCTCTCCTGCTGCAACTCCGGTCTTTCCCTCCAATTTTCGTGATCATGGTCAATATGAGATTTCTCGCCGCCGTCCCCTTCTTCTTTTTCCTCGGGGGCTTGGTTCACGCCCAGCAGTTTCCCGAGGCGGGATGGGAGGCGGCCCCCTCGCCCCTCGCGTCCGATTTCGCGGAGCCCGGCGGCAAATTCACGACTTTCGGTTCGCAGTATCCGAAGAGCTTCAACTACCAGATCGACAACAATGTTTTTTCCCGGGAGATTTTCCGACTGATGTTCGAGACGCTGCTCGATACCGATCCCATCACCCTCGAAGACCGGCCGGGCCTGGCCCATCGCTGGGAAATCTCGGAGGACAAAAAATCGTTCACCTTTCATCTCGATCCGAAGGCGAAGTGGAGCGACGGGAAGCCGATCACCTCGGAGGATGTCGTGTGGAGTTTCGAGGCGGTCAAGAATCCCAACCACCTCACCGGAGCGATCCAGTCGGTCCTGAAGCGGTTGGTCAAGATCGAGGCTCCCGATGCCAGCACCGTGGTCATCCACGCCGAGGAGGTGCATTGGAAAAACCTCCAGGCCTGCACCGCCTTCCGCATCCTCCCGAAACACTGGTGGAAGGACCAGGATTTCAACAAGGTGAACTACGAGTTTCCCGTGGTCTCCGGCCCCTACCAGCTCGGGGTGGTGGTCGAGCCGCATTACGCCCGCCTGGAGCGGCGGGAGGACTACTGGCGGACGGACGCGCCCGAGATGACGGGGCTGCTGAATTTCGACACGATAGAATACCGCTTTTACCCGCAGATGGACGTGGCCTTCGAATCGTTTAAAAAGGGCGAGTTCGATTCTTTCGCGGTCTACACCTCGAGCCAGTGGATCAAGGAGACCTCGGGAGATCGTTTCGACCGGCACTGGATCGCGAAGCAGTCGATCCACAACTACAACGCGATCGGATTCCAGGGCTTCGCGATGAACATGCGCCGCGAACCCTACAACGACAAACGCGTCCGCAAGGCGCTCGCCCATCTCCTCGACCGCAAGCGGATGAACCGGACGATCATGTTCGACCAATATATCCTGACGAGTTCCTACTGGCCGGACATCTGGGATGAGGAGCATCCCAACCCCAACGTCGAAACGACCTTCGACGTGGAGAAAGCCCGCGCCCTCCTGCACGAGGCGGGATGGTCGGTCAACCCCGCGACGGGGAAACTGGAGAAGGATGGCAAAGCTTTTGTCATCCATTTCCTCACCCGCGATCCCAGCACCACGAAATTTCTCCTGATCTACGAAGAGGCGCTCAAGGATGTGGGCATAGAGCTGAAGATCGACCAGAAAGACTGGGCCGCGTGGGCCCGGGACATGGACGAATACAACTACGACATCACCTGGGCGGCGTGGGGAGCGAGTCCGATCAAGGATCCCGAGGGCATGTGGGAATCGGCTTCGGCGGATCTCAAGGCGGGCAACAACATCACCGGTTTCGCCAACGCGGAGGTGGACGCGCTGATCGAGCGGACCCGCGAGATGTTCGACGTGGCCGACCGGCACGAGGTCATCCGCGAGATCGACCAGATCATTTTCGAGGAAACCCCCTACGTCCTCCTCTGGCACATCGACTACGTGCGTCTCCTCTACTGGAACCGCTACGGCATGCCCGACCATGTTCTCGGAAAATATTCGGATGAATGGTCCACGGTCGATTACTGGTGGAACGACGCCTTCCAGGCGGACGATCTCAAGGCGGCGATGTCGTCCGGCTCGGCGATGCCGCCACCTCCTCGCGATGTCTATTTTGACAAGGTCTTCGCCCCCGCCGTAGCCGTCGGCCCCGTCCGCGTGGAAGCGCTGCGCTGAGCCGCGCCCGAACCGACCGCCCCGCCGACCGTGCCATGGAGCGACTCAGTTATTTCATCCGCCGCCTCCTCCTCGTGATTCCGACCTTCCTCGGAATCACCTTTCTGGTTTTCGCCCTGACCCAGTTCGTTCCCGGCGGACCGGTCGAGCAACGCATCGCGCAGATGCGGGGCATGGGATCGGGCGAATCGGGCGGCGGGGCCGGCAGCAATGTGAGCATCACCGAAGACCAGCGCAAGGCGATCGAACGGGAGTTCGGTTTCGACAAACCTTTTCTGGCCCGCTACACCCACTGGCTTTTTCACGATGCCATGGGGATGAACGCCTACTCTTACAAATACAACAACAAGAAAGTCTGGCAGCTCATCACGGAGCGGTTCCCGGTCTCGCTGACCTTCGGGGTGACCGGTTTCGTCCTCACCTATCTGGTCTGTGTTCCGCTGGGAATCGTCAAGGCGCTGCGCAACGGGAGTTCTTTCGACCTGCTCTCCTCCCTCGTGGTTCTGGTCCTCTATGCGATCCCGGCCTTCGCCTTCGGGATGATCCTGAAAACGTTGTTCAGCGGCACCTCGGACGCGTTTTTCGATTGGTTTCCCATCGGAGGATTCCGCTCGGAAAACTGGCACGAACTGTCCACCTGGGACAAGGTCAAAGACCAGACCCACCACATGTTTCTCCCGGTGCTCTGCTACGTGATCGGGAATTTCGCGGTGCTCACGATCCTGATGAAAAACTCCCTGCTCGACCAGGTCTCTCAGGATTATGTCAGGACGGTTCTGGCCAAGGGCGGGACGATGCGGCGGGCGGTCTGGGGCCACGCCCTGCGCAACGCCGTCATTCCCATCGTCACCGGGATCGGGGGGATCCTCTCGATCATGTTCGCCGGTTCGGTTCTCATCGAGCGGGTCTTTGCGATCAACGGGATCGGGCTGCTCACGCTCGACGCGATCATCGGGCGCGACTACATGGTCTTTATGGGAACCCTCGCCCTGACTGCGATCCTCGGATTGGTCGGGCGGATTTTTTCGGACTTTTGTTATGTCCTTGTCGATCCCCGCATCAGCTTTGGCGGAGAATCCTGAACCATGGCCCGATTCGCTTTCCATCTGCTCGATCCGAACACCCGGCGGCGTCTCGCCCGCTTCGGGAAGATCCGGCGCGCCAAGTGGTCGCTCTTTCTCCTGATCGGGATCTTCGTGCTCAGTCTCCTCGCGAACATGGTCGCGAACGACCGCCCTCTCCTGGTGAAGGCGAACGGCAAATTCTATTTTCCCGTCTTCCGCTTTTATCCCGAGTCCGAATTCACCGGATCGGAAATCAACGCCCGCCCCCGTTACAAGGAGCTGGAAAAAACCCCGCTCTTCGAGGAGAACCGGGAAAACTGGATGCTCTGGCCGCTGGTCCCCTACGGACCGGAGGAATCGCTCTCGGCCGACCAGATCGAAATCGACCCCACCCTAACATTGACTTTTTATCCCGAGGATCAGCTCGCTGCGGTCGATCTCGACGCCACCCTGACGATACGGCGCAGCCGTGGGGCGGCGGGGTACTACGGGGAGGGGGCGGAACTCGCGCTGCGCGGGAAAGCGCTCGGGAGCGGTGGCGTGGAGGTGCCGGAATCCATCCGCGAGGGAATCGCGCGGCGTTTCGAGAACGAGGCGGCCCCGGCTGTCGCCGCGGTCAACGGGGACGGCATAGACTTTTCCCTCTCCGACTTCACTCCGGGTCGGGCAGCGCCCCGGTTGGTCCGGGTCGCGATGGAGCGGCGGGCCGACGACGGCGCGGCGGAAAGGGCGGTCCTCTCCCCGGAAATGAAGTTTCTGGGAGATCCCCCGGCGGTCTGGGAGACGCTCTCCGAAGAGACGCGGAACGCGGTGCTGGCCGTCGCGGAGAAAGCGCTCCATGTCCCTCAGGAGCCTTTTTCCCTCTCCACCACCGAGGGCAAACTGTCCGTCCGATTCGATCGCGAGACGGTGGAGTTTCCCTTCCGTCCGGTGAAGGGACACGCCCTCGGGCTGGACAACAGCGGTCGCGACGTCGGGGTGCGCATTCTCTATGCGACCCGCACCGCGCTGCTGTTCGGCATTCTCCTGGTCCTTTTCACCTACGCCATCGGCATTTTCCTCGGGGCGGTGCAGGGGTATTTCGGAGGTCGTATCGACATTCTCGGGCAGCGTCTCACCGAGGTGTGGGAATCCATGCCCTTCCTCCTCATCATGATCCTCCTCAGTTCGATCTACGGCCGCAGCTTCCTCCTCCTCGGCTTTGTCTACGGGATCTTCAACTGGATCGGGATCTCCTACTACATCCGGGCGGAATTCCTGCGTCTCCGCAAACTGCCCTTCGTCGAGGCGGCCAAGGTGATGGGGATCGGGCGCTGGAAGATCATGTTCAGCCACATTTTTCCCAACGCCCTCGTGCCCATCATCACATTTTTCCCCTTCCCCCTCGTCGGAGCGATCTTCATGCTCACGGCGCTGGACTACCTCGGTTTCGGGTTGCCGCCGGGCACGCCGAGTTGGGGCAATCTCCTCGACCAGGGGCAATCGCAGGCCTACGCGTGGTGGCTGACCCTCTATCCTTCCCTGGCGCTCTTTCTCGTGAGTCTGCTCGGGATTTTCATCGGCGAAGGGGTCCGCGCGGCCTTTGACCCGCGAACCGATTCGAAGCTGGAATAACCACCATGGCGGAACCTCTTCTTAGCGTGCAAAATCTGACGGTCTCCTTCGCGGTCGAGGGCAAGTCCATCCGTGCGGTGGAGGATGTCTCCTTCGACATCCTGCCCGGGGAAATCGTCGGCCTGGTGGGGGAATCCGGCAGCGGAAAGACGGTCAGCGCGATGTCCACGATCCGCCTCGTTCCGAATCCGCCCGGCCGGGTCGAGCAGGGACGGGTGCTCTTCGAGGGGGAGGATCTGCTCACCCTCCCGATCGAGAAACTGCGGGCCCTCCGCGGGCGGGACATCAGTGTGATTTTCCAGGAGCCGATGACCGCGCTGTCCCCCCTGCACACGGTGGGGCGTCAGCTCGCCGAAGTGGTCCGCATCCACGAGCCGGAGGTGGGCCGGGAGGCGGCGATGGCGCGGGCGATCGAGTGGCTCGGCCGGGTGGGGATTCCCGATCCGGAAGTGAGAGCACGGTCCTATCCGTTCCAGTTTTCCGGCGGGATGCGCCAGCGGGTCATGATCGCGATGGCCCTGATCCTCCACCCCAAACTCATCATCGCGGACGAACCGACCACGGCGCTCGACGTGACGCTCCAGTCGCAGATTTTCGATCTCATTCTGGAGAGAAAGGCGGCGGACACCTCCATCCTTTTCATCACCCACGACATGGGCGTGATCTGGGAACTGGCGGATCGGGTCATCGTGATGAAAGACGGCCGCATCATCGAGCGGGGGGAGGTCGAGCCGATTTTCGCCGGTCCCCGGGAGACCTACACCCGCGAACTGCTCGCCTCGGTGCCCCGGCTCACCGACGAGCCCCGGGCGGTGACGCCGCGCGACCCGTCGGTCGAACCCATTCTCGAGGTGAAAGACCTCAAAACCTGGTTCCCGGTCAAGCGAGGTGTCTTTGCCAGGACGGTGGATTGGGTCAAGGCGGTCGACGAGGTCTCGGTCGATATTTTTCCCGGCGAATGTCTCGGGCTCGTGGGAGAGTCGGGCAGCGGCAAGACCACCTTGGGACGTTCCATCCTGGGGCTGGAAACCTCGCAGGAAGGCGAGATCCTCTTTGAAGGTTCCGACATCCGCGGGCTCGGCTACCACGCGATGCGTCCGTTGCGGCGGCATCTCCAGATGATTTTCCAAGATCCCTATTCGTCCCTGAACCCCCGGCTCACCGTGTTGGAAATCCTCACCGAAGGGCTCATCGAACACGGCATGTTGCAGGGGGATCGCCGCGAGGTCGCCGCCCGGTGGCTGGAGGAGGTCGGTCTCGACGCCGATACGATGAACCGCTATCCCCACGAGTTCTCCGGCGGCCAGCGCCAGCGGATCTGCGTCGCTCGAGCGGTCGCGATGGAGCCGAAGTTCGTCGTCTGCGACGAGGCGGTCTCGGCGCTGGATGTCACGATTCAGGCCCAGGTGATCGATCTTCTGATGGAGTTGAAAGACAAGCTGGGGCTTTCCTACCTTTTCATCTCCCACGACCTCAGCGTGGTGAAGCGCATCTGCGACCGCGTCGTGGTGATGCGTCACGGCCGGGTCGTCGAGGCGGGGCGGACCATCGATCTCGTGGAGCGGCCCGCCTCGGACTACACCAAAAATCTCATCGCCGCGGTTCCCGTGCCGGGCGATCCGGCGAAACGGCTGAGAAGCGCGGCGTCCACTTCACGCTTGCCCTGAGGGCCCGATCGATCCACTCTTTTCGCATGATGACGATGGAAGCATTTCTCGAATCGATCCGGGAATCGGGCGATCCTCCGGCGGACCTCTCCGAGGAACTCCGATCGCTCTGGCTGGCGAAGGCGGGGCGGTGGGAGGAGTCGCACGACATCGCCCAGGAAATCCCCTCCGCGACGGGATCGTGGATCCACGGGCTGCTCCACGCGATCGAAGGCGATTCCGGCAATGCGGCCTACTGGTTCCAAAAGGCCGGGCGACCCGCCATCCAAAAGTCGGAAATCGACGCCGAGTGGGACAAAATCGTGCGGGCGCTTCTCTGAGGCGAACGCCCGGAGCGTCTCCGCGGCGGACGAAGTGCGACGAAAGTGCTGCTTTTGGCCGGAATCCCTTAAGAAATCAAGGGCATGTCCGTATAAGAACCGTATACGACTCACAGATGCGGTTTCCTGATATTATCGGCTACCAGTACGAAGATCTCCTCGGGGAAGATCCCTTCGGATGGACCTTCGTCGCGACCCACGAAAGCGGGAAGCGGCGCGTCATCAAGGTCTTCAAGGCGCAGGCGACCTGTGACCGGTTCCTGCGATCTTATTTCGAGACCTTCACCCGCCAATCCCCGTCCCTCGACGGGGTGGCTCCGGTCTACGACCACGTGCCGCAGGAGCCCGATGCTCTCACCGCCTGCGCCCAGCCCTTCTACGGGTGGAAAGACCGCGAGAACGGGCGCTGGCGGATCAGTTCCCTGAAGCGCCTCCAGCACCTGCTCTCGCACGAGCAGGTGGTGGAAGTTGCCGAGGATCTGGCCTGCCGGATCGGGGAGATCCACGAGGCGGGCCTTTTCCACGGAGGACTGAGACCGTCGGGCGTTTTCCTCACGGGGGATTCGCAGGGCGGGCAGAAAATCCGCATCACCGATTTCGGGCAGATTTACATGGGCGGGCTGCACCATCTCGAAGCCGGGGAGTGGCTCTTCTACGCCAGCCCCGAACAGATCGCTTCGGGCGATTTTGCGGACGGGCGCGGGCAAGGCTGGGATGTCTATGCCTTCGGGGTGATCGCGTTCCAATTGCTCACCGGTCATCTCCCCCGGCTCGACCAACTGCGGCGACACAGCGAGAGCCATCCCGAATGGCTCGAGGCCGCGCCCGCGATCCTGGCGGGGGAACGGACCGAACTTTCGGAGCATTTTCTCCAGCAACTCGAGATCGAGAGGTCGGTGGAATGGCCTGATGAACCCGGGGATGAGCGGGAAAAAAACCTCCGCGAGGTGATCGGGCAATGCCTTCGCTTCGATCCGCGGAACCGGCCGGCCGACATGGGGGAAGTGGCGCGAAGGATCGCCGGAGCAGGGCCGCTCGCATCCCTCGCGCCGGACGGACAGGAGCCGGTCGCCACCACCCGCACGGCCACCGCGGCAGCAGCGTCCACCGCCGCCGAACCTGTCCCCGCCGAGGACGCGACGCCGTCGCTGGCCGAGAGCGGTGCGTTCGCGGAGGTCGGGCTGGAGGAGGTCCCCTTGGAAAAAGGGCGTGCATCGGTTTCCTTTTTCGCCGCCCTGCGGGACAGACCCGTGGCCCGCTGGCAGGCGATCTCCGTCGCGTCTGTGGTCGGGGTGTTGTGCCTATCCTGTTTCCTCCTGATCAGCACCCTGAAAATTCGGAAAATGGAAGCGCAGGTGCAGGACGATCTCAGCAAGGCCCAATCCGAGGTGGACAAAGCGGCGGCGGCCTACCGGAGACAGCGCCTCACCCTGCAGAGCGAGACGGAGCAGCTCAAGTCCGAACTGGATTCCGTCGAAAACTCCAAAAGCAGTCTCCTTGGCGAAGCCAAACTCGCCCGACAGATCCTGCGGCAGGCGCAGGAAAACGGAGACCGGTTTTTCCAGCTTGTCCTCGAGAACCGCGACTCCGACATCGAGGATTTCCGGGCCGGTCGCGCCCGTGCCCTGGTGGAGGGGAGAAAGCATTACGAGCGGCTCGTCGATGTCTATGGCGACGCCCCCGATTTCATCGTCTCCACGGCGAACGCCTTGTTTTATCTCGGCCGCATTTACAAGGAAATGGGCGAGTTCGGCAAGTCGCTCGCTTCCTTCGGGGAGGCGGAGCGCCGCTACTCGGCCCTGCTCGAGGATTCCAGCACCTCGGATCCGGAGTTCGTGAAAAATATCGCCATTTCCAAAAGCGCCCTCGGCCAGCTCGCGATGACCTCCGGCCAGTACTCGGTGGCGCGGCATTATTTCACCGAATCGTCCCGCTTCTGGAGTGAAGTCCGGGGTCTCCTGCCCGAGGAGTCCCACACCGCCGGGCTCCACATCCACGGGAACTCCCTCGATATCGTCGAATGCGAGTTCGCCATGGGCCGACAGGAGGCCGCCCTCGACGCCGCTCTCTCCATCGGGGTGCAGCTCACCCGGATGCAGGAGGAGACGCCGCAGGACCACCGCGTCATCGCCGCGATCGCCCGTTCCTTCAGCCTCGGCGGACGCGTCCTCGAGGCGCGGGAGGATGTCGAGTCCGCCACCCAGGCCTACCAGCAGTCCAGCGATCTCTATGCCCGGGCGATCCAGCTCGATGCCGCCGTGGACGCCTATCAACTCGGTCTCGGCAACAGCCTCGCCCGCCTCGGCCTGCTCACCCACGACTACGAGAAACTGGAAAGCGCCGCCGAGGTTCTCGGTGCCGTCATCGCCGCGAATCCCTACGAGTCCCCCTATCTCAAGACTCTCGCCGACATCTACGGCGCACTCGCGAGCAACCAGCGGGACGGGGGGCAACTGGAAAATGCCATCGCGCTGGAGCAGAAGGCGATCGCGATCCTCAAACCCATCCTCAAGGGAAACAAAGCCCTCTCGCCCGACGTGCGTTACTCCTATTCCCAGCGACTTTCCCATCTCGCGGACTTGCTCGGCGATTCCGGGAAATTCGACGAATCGAGGATTCCGCTCAAAGAGGCGATTTCCGTGCTGGAAGCGCTCGTCGATTCCGATGCCAAGGTCGTCGAGTACCGGCGCTCCCTGGCCCGGGCGCGCGGCATGGTCGGATTCGCCTGCGTCAAGGCGGGGGACAACACCGAGGCCCGGAAGCACCTCGAACTCGCTCGCACCGAATGGCAGAATTTCGTCGTCTCCCATCCCGAGGACACCGACGCCGCCCAGGCCGTGAAATGGACCTCCGAGCAGATCATGCGGCTGCCTTGAGAACCCCGCGACGGATTTTCCCGCGTTGACTTCCGGCGCGGGAGCGCTTCTTTGGCCCGGTATGACAGTGACAGACCGGATTGAGATGGAGGAGATCAACCGCATCGCCAGAGAGGCCGGCCGGGCCGTGCTCGAGGTCTACGGAACGGAATTCTCCGTGGACGTGAAAGAGGACCTATCCCCCCTCACCGAGGCGGACCGCCGTTCCAACGCGGTGATCGTCGGCGCACTCGAACGACTCTTTCCCGAGATTCCCATCATCTCCGAGGAAACCCGGACGGTGGACTACGAGGAGCGCAAGGACTGGGACTGTTTCTGGCTGGTCGATCCGCTCGACGGGACCAAGGAGTTCATCAAACGGAACGGGGAGTTCACCGTCAACATCGCCCTCGTGAGAGGACAAAAACCTGTCCTCGGGGTGGTCTATCAGCCCGTCGGCGACTTTCTCTACTATGCCTCCGAAGGACGTGGTGCGTGGAAGTCCACCGGCGGCGGCAGTCCGGTCCGGCTCTCCGGCGGGGAACACTATGCGAGCAAAGCGGCTGTGACCGTCGTCGCGAGCCGGTCCCATCTCACCGACGACGTGCGCGCGTTTGTCGCCGACCTCGAAGCGCGGGGAAAAACCGTCGAATTCCTCTCCGCGGGGAGTTCCCTGAAGCTCTGTCTGGTTGCCGAGGGGGCCGCCGATGTCTATCCCCGACTCGGACCCACGATGGAGTGGGACACCGGTGCCGCCCACGCCGTCGCCCTGGAGGCGGGCCGCCGCGTCGTCGAGCACGGGACGGATCGGCCGCTGCTCTACAACAAGGAGAACCTCCTCAATCCGTTTTTTGTCGTGGAATAAAAAAGCACGTCCCGGGTGGGGCGTGCTTTTTGAGAAGAGGGAGGAACCCTCTGCGGGGATCCTCTTACCAAGTCTTGACGTTGTCCTGCGTCTCGTTTTCGTCGTTGTCCTTGCCAGCGCTCCAGACGAGGATGGATTCGGGCAGGAATTGGGAGTCGCCCTTGTCCCAGGTTGGTTTTTCGACGCGGTTGTTGTAATCGAGGTCCATCCGCACGTAGTAGTAGTCGCCGTAGGGATCCCAGAGTTCACCGCCGCCGTCCGATTCCAGCCGGATCCCCTTCCGGTATTTGCCGTCACCCATCGGTTTGGCGGCCTTGTCGGTGTAGAAGGCGATGCGACGCGGGTTGAGACCGCCGCTTTGGGCTTCGCTGTCCGCCCCGAGGAGAATGTCCATGAGTTCACTGTCGGTCCGGATCTCCTCCGTTTCATTCGCATCCCCCTTGACCGGATATTTCCGATACTCCGTGAAGTAGGCCGAAATCGCGTTCTTCACATTGTAGGCGGTGTTCTCGGCGTGGGTGCGCTCGGCCTTGCGCAAGGCACCCGTCGTGGCGGGGAACATCAGGCCCGCGAGGATGCCGATGATGGCGATGACGACGAGCAATTCGAGGAGGGTAAAGCCTTTCCAACGGGAGATTGAGGATGATTTTCTCATGATTCGGGGCATGGTGTGGTGGTGGATCAACGGGTGACGAGTACTTTTTTCTCTGACCCGATCATTTTCCTTGCGAATACTATGTAAACACATACACGCTATCGGAGTCCATCTTTTTCGTCATTTTTGACAGATCTTTTGAAGAAAAAATTCATTTCCCAAATCCGCCGGTTGATGCTGAAGCCCGAATACGAGCCGCTCAACAAGGCCGAACTCGCCAAAATCCTCCGGGTCGCATCGCATCAGCGCTCCGCTTTTCGGGACGCCCTCACCGAGCTGGAGGCGAGCGGGGAGTTGAATCGCGGCAAAAAATCCCGCTACCGCCTCGCCTCGCGCCACAAGCGCGCCCGTCTCGAATCTTTTACCGGGAGGATTTCCTTTTCGCGGGATCGCAAGCGCCAGAGCGCCTTCTTCATCCCCGACGACCCGCAGGCCCACGCCGCTTTCCGGGCGATGGACCGGCCCCGTATCTTCGTGCCGGGCCGCGAGACCGGAACCGCTCTCGACGGGGACAAGGTCGAGGTCCATCTCGTCAAAAACGAGCCGCCGCCCTGGCATCGCCACTCGACCCGCTCCCGGGCCAAGGCGAAAGGCGGCAAGGGAAAAGACGGCCCGCAAAACCGGGAAAACCGGGAGGAGCTCCACGCCCGCGTCGTCCGCGTGGTCGAGCGCGCCCGCACCCGCATCGTCGGTCGCTTTTACAGCAAGGGTTCCCGGGCCACCGTGGTCCCGGAAGACGGCCGCCTCCCCACCTCCTTCCGGCTCACCCGCACCTTGCCGGAGGCGAATCAGGGGGACATCGTGGTCGCCGAGTTCGGTGGTTGGGACAGCCCTCACAATCCTCCCACCGCCGCGATGATCGAAGTGCTCGGGCGCGACACCGACCCCGGCGTCGACATCCTCGCGGTGATCCACCGCTACGCCCTGCCGCTCGAATTCCCCGAGGCCGTCCTCCGGGAGGCCGAGGCCATTCCCGAGACGATCGCCGACGAAGAAATCGCGAGGCGGGAAGACTGGCGCGAGCGCGAGGTTTTCACCATCGACCCCGCCGACGCGCGGGACTTCGACGACGCCATCTGTGTGACGGAACACCCCGACGGCACCTGGGAACTGGCCGTGCATATCGCCGACGTCGCCCATTACGTGCGGCCGGGTTCCGCCCTCGACCGCGAGGCGAGCAAGCGGGGCAACAGTGTCTACCTCGCCGATCGGGTCCTCCCCATGCTGCCCGAAAAACTCAGCAACGGCGTCTGTAGTCTCAAGCCGGGGGTGGATCGCCTCACCCACGCCGCCATCCTCACCTTCGATTCGCGGGGGAAACGCACCGGGGCGCGTTTTGTCTCCGCCGTGATTCACAGTCATCGCCGCTACGCCTACGAAGAGGCCTACCAGCTCATGAAGCTCGACGAGGGAGCCATCGCTGCTCTCAAGGAGGAAAAGGAGAGGGGACTCGTCCGCCATCTCCATCGCGCCTGGCGTCTCGCCGCGATGCTGCGGGAAAAACGTTACGCCAACGGTGCCCTCGATCTCGAATTCGCCGAGGTGAAAGTGGTCCTCAACGAAGAAGGCCGGGCCGTGGGGGTGAAACGCAGCGAATACGACGAGAGCCACCAGCTCATCGAAGAGTTCATGCTGGCGGCCAACGAATCGGTCGCCTACGAAACCAAAAACGCCCCCGCGCCGTCGCTCTACCGCATCCACGAGGATCCCGATTTGGGAAAATTGCAGGAGTTCGCCGAACAGGCCCGCGCCTTCGGTCATGTCGTCGGGGATGTCTCGCACCGGCCCGAACTGCAGAAACTGCTCGGGAACCTCCGTGGCAAACTCGAGGAACACAGCCTCAAGATCGCCCTCCTCAAGAGTCTCCGCCGCGCCGAGTACTCCCCCGAGCCCATCGGCCACTACGGCCTCGCCAAGGTGAATTACACCCATTTCACCAGTCCGATCCGGCGCTACGCCGACCTCATCGTGCACCGCGCCCTGCGGCGCGTCCTCTCGCGTCGGAAAGCCCCCACCGCTCCCGAGATCGCCGACCGGACCCCCACCGTTCCGGAAATGGCCGCCATCGCCGAGCACATTTCCCGGACCGAACGCATCGCCGCCGAGGCCGAGACCGACACCCAGCGGCTCAAGATGATCGAGTATCTCGAGCACCTCTGCGACGGCGGCAGCGACGAGGAGACCGTTTTCGAGGCCACCGTTTTCGAGGTGATGCCGGTGGGAGCACTCGCCGAACTCGATTTGCTGATGGTCAAGGGGATGATCCGCAAGGACGACCTGCCCCCGCGCGAGGAATATTTCTTTGATCGCGGGCGGTCCGAGTTTCGCAGCCGGGCGGGTGCCCCGGCCATCGGTGTCGGTGCCCGGCTCCAGGTGCGCCTCCACCGCGTCAACAAAAGCCGCGGCTTCATCGACTTTGTCCCCGTCACGGAAAACAGCCGCTCCGGGAAAAAGCGTCGGAGCAAAGCCGGATAGGCCTTTCCGTCGTAGGGAACGTATCCAAGGGGGATGAAATGACTGGAAACGCGACCTCCTTTGCGGTGTTATAGCGTTGCGCCCGCGCCGCCCATGCCATGCCTGCCTTTTCCTACACCGCGATAGACCAGACCGGGAAAAAAGTCTCCGGCAGCGTGATCGTCCGGAACAAGACCGAGGTCTACCGCGAACTCGAGTCCCGCGCTCTCATTCCCGTCGTCGTCGGGGACGGAGGCGCGGGGGAGAGCGCCGCGAAGGGAGGCAAGGGGCAATCCGCCGCCGGAGCGCCCCGCCACACCAAACTGAAGCGTCAGGAACTCGTCCTGTTCACCGAAGAACTCGCCGATCTCCTCGATGCCGGGATGAATCTGGAGCGCGCGCTCAAAATCTTGCAGGAACGCCAGGCGAACGTCTCGATCCGTTCGGTCGCGGGCTGCCTGCGCGAGGAGATCCGGGAGGGCTCGCGCTTTTCCAAGGCCCTCGGGGTGGCGTCCCCCTCCTTCGACGAGCTCTATTGCAGCCTCGTCGCAGCCGGAGAGGCGAGCGGATCGCTGCCCGAGATCCTGCGCCGTCTCGTCATCAACCTGAAGCAGCTCTTCAGCCTCCAGCGCCGCACCGTCGGGGCGATGATTTATCCGCTCACGGTGATGCTCGCCTGCGTCGTGCTCATCTTCGTTTTCAGCACCGTGCTGATGCCCTCGCTCAGTGAAATGATGCAAAAAACGGGACAGGATCTCCCCCTCGTCACCGATCTGCTGATCCGCTTCACCGATTTCATGGCGGCATGGTGGTGGCTCCTCCTCGGGATCATGATCGCGGTCGGGGCGGGTTTCCGCATCGCCATCGCCACCTCCGCCGGGCGGGAGTGGTGGGACGGCTACAAAATGCGGTTGCCCGCGTTCGGTCCGGTCATCCTGGGGCGCTTCTACGCGCAGTTCTGCCACACCCTCTCCAATCTCATCAACAACGGGGTCCCGCTCCTCAACAGTCTCAAGCTCATCACCCGGGGCACTCCGAACCGCTACATCCGCAACCATCTCGACGCGGTGGTGTTGGATGTGGGCGAGGGCAGCAGCCTCGCCCGAGCCATGGAAAAAACCCACGCCTTTCCCGAACAACTCGTCGACCGCATCGCCATCGGAGAACAGACCGGCGAACTCGGAAAATCCTTTTCCAGGGCCGCTGCGAAATACGACGAAGATCTCGATGTGCGCATCGCGAGATTGACGACCATCGTTCCCAACCTCATGCTGGTGATCGTCGCCGCGATCGTCGGCGTCGTCGCCTATGCCATGATCAATACGATTTTCGGATCCATGTCCGGGATCCGCAGTCGCTGAACCCTCCGTTTTCCCGTTTTTCCCAATGAAAGTCTCTCCGCTCTCCCGCCCCCGCCGCGCCGCCGGGTTCACCCTCGTCGAGCTCGTCATCGTCATCACGATCATCGCGGTCCTCTCCGGCTCCGGCATCTACCTCATCGTCGGCTTCATCGACGACGCCAAATACCAGCGCGTCGACTCCGACATCAAAGCCCTCGACCTCGCCTTGAAGAGCTACGAACGGAACAACTATTTCAAACCTCCGACGCAGGAACAGGGACTCGCCGCCCTCGTGGAAAAACCCTCGGGAGAACCGCAGCCGGAGCGTTGGCGCGCCTACCTCGACGAGCCGATGAAAGATCCCTGGGGGGCCGACTACCAGTACCGTTTCCCCGCGCAGAAGAGCACCAAAAAGTATGACATCTTTTCCCTCGGCGAAGACGGCGTGGAAAGCGAAGACGACATCGGGAACTGGTAGCCTTTCCCGGTCGCGGAGCGCTTTCACCCTCGTGGAGGTGGTCATCGCGGTCGCCGTGGTCGCGATTCTCACCGGACTCGCCGTGCCCGCGATCGACAGCGTGCAGCGCGAGCGCCTCGCCCGCGAACCGGTCAACCGACTCGTCCTCCTCGCCCGCGAGGTGCGCGGCCGCGCCATGGCCGAGCAGCGCCCTTACCAGATCCTCTTCGACGGAGAGGGGTTCCGCGCCTCGCGCTTTTTCAGTCCCTACGGAGGTCGGGAAGAAGCCCAGAATCTGCGGCAGCGGATCGAACTGATGGCCCAGCGGGAGGAGATCGCCGAGGCCTCGCGCAAGCGCGGCATCGCCCTGGAAGCGGAGGCGGAGGTCGATCCGGGCGAGGCGCGGATCGAGGAAGGGCTGCGCTATCTTGAAGAATACGAGATCGGCGCGGACCTGCGGGTCAGTCTCAAGTTCTGGAACGAGACCGCGTGGGTCAGCATGAGCGGCGCTGAATACCGTCGCTGGATCTTCCAGCCCTCGGGCATGTGCGAGCCGCTGCGATTCCGGGTCGAGGCCGACAAGTCGTTTTTTGAAGTGGAGTTCCACCCCCTCACCGCCGATGTGCAATCGGAGAAATCCTGGGTCGAATAATCGGACATGAAATCGCCGGACCTCACTTTCCGCT
This sequence comes from Verrucomicrobiaceae bacterium, assembly GCA_012719225.1. Taxonomy (GTDB): domain Bacteria; phylum Verrucomicrobiota; class Verrucomicrobiia; order Verrucomicrobiales; family DEV007; genus Arctic95D-9. The sequence continues at coordinate 1,477 of JAAYAT010000078.1, read as the reverse complement.
CCCCCCGCCGACGGGCCTACGCCCTCCTCGATGTCGTGCTCGCGGTGGCGTTGTTCGGGATCACCGCCACCGGATTGATGCGGGTGATGCAGCGGGTCGGTGAGACCTCGACGGGATTCGCGCGGGATCGTTACCTCCAGACGCAGATCGAGGCGCTCCTCTCCGAAAAGCGGATGCTCGACATCGAAGCCATGGCGAGCGAAGCGGTCGACCCGCTCACCGGCATCACCTTCCGCACCTACGTGGAGGTCCACGAGATCGACAACGGAGAGGGCGCGGAATTGGGCGATCTCTACCAGCTCACCGCCGAGGCGATCTATCTCGACGACGGCGGGGAACAGACCGAGAGGGCCGCCATCCTCATCCACAAACCCGAGCAATGAGACCCTCGCGCCATCACTCCTCCCGCCGCGCGGCCTTCTCGCTTTTCGAGATCGTCGTGGCGATGACCATCCTCGGGATTATCTCGTCCGCCGTGCTTTCGATTCTCTGGCAGGCCGGGGATACCGCGGCGGGGATTCGCGAACTCGACCAGCGGGATGAGGAAGTGAGCCGCTTTCTCGCCCTGCTGCGGGAGTCCATCGAAAATCTTCCGCCCGGCGGCACCCTCGCGATGACCCCGGCCGAGGAATCGGTCTCGGGCTATCCCGAACTCGTCATCGGCAACAGCGCGACCGCCTTCACCTTCGGCGAAATCGTCGGGAGCAGTGAAGAGACGATCCTGTCCCTGCGTCCCGGAAAAGAACCGCCCGGGGGAGGTGCCCCCGCGTTCGCTCTCGCACTGAGCCGCGCGGACTTCGCACCCGAGGACACCGATGGATCGGGCATGGCTTTCCGGGCAGGGCCGGATGATTTTCTCCAGTCCGATGAGGAGGGTCGCTACTGGCTGCCGCTCCTCTCGGGCGTCACCGCCGCCAGTTGGCATTTCTGGGACGAGGAGCAACAAGAGTGGATCGACGAATGGACCGACGAGGAAAAAATGCCGCCGCTCCTCGCTTTTTCCTTCGATGACAATTTCCGGCCGGTGCCGCTGCGGGTGGTCTTCACCGTGCCCGAGCAGGTGGCGAGTCCGCCCGCGGAGACCACCACCGCCACCAGTTCGGGAGCGACCACAACGAACCGCTCGTCCGGCGGCGGGAGCCGTGCCGGAAGCGACGGCGGCGGCGGCGACGGCGGAGCCCGATCCGACGGGAACCAAAGGCGTTCCGGCGGAGGCGAAGCACGACCGAACCGGGGCGGAGATCGTCCCGGAGGCGGTGCCGGAGAAAGTGGAAACGGAAACAACAGCAGCGGTCGTGGCGACGGCGGCAATCGCGGCGGCGGACCGGGGGGAGGAGGCGGACGATGACTCTGTCTCCCGCCTGTTTTCGCCAGGCGCGGGGCATGGCCCTGCTCCTCGTCCTCGTGGCGATGATGGCCCTGGCCCTCATCGTGACGGGTTTGTATGAATCGTCGCAGGCCTCCTGGGACGAGAGTT
>JAAYAT010000077.1 GCA_012719225.1 Verrucomicrobiaceae bacterium | reverse complement strand
TCGTTGAAGATCCCTGGGCCTACGGTTACGCCTCCGCCTTCCCCGACGACCGCAGCTTCGACGACTGGCTCCGCGACCAGGAGGAAGCGGTGACGGGCTGGGGCTTCTTCCGCATCCTCTACGAAGGATTCGAGCAGTATGGGTACAACGGTGAGAGTATTTTTAGATATGACAGGTAGGAGCTAGGAGCTGGTAGTTAGGAGTCAGGAGGAATGGGGCTCGGGTAAGGAGGCCGCGCAATGGCTCCGGTAGAACGGGTCTCCAGGCCCGTTTCGGTGGTGGAGTGGCAAGGGGGCCAGGGAAGTCAAGCGACTCGGGACGCTATCGGATTGAGCGCGGGGAGGCAAATTCCTCGTTCCTTGATCCGAGGCTAAACGGCTGAAAAGCTACCCGCTCAATCCGCTAACAAATGCCCGTTTTTGACTGACACGACATTCACGTTTGATTCGCTTCCCAGGCATCTGGGACTTCGCGATCTATCACGGCTTACCGACGAGTTCATTGAGTCCTTCCACGACACGTCGCAACTCCTCGGGATGACACGATCCGAGCCGACCGGTAAGACGCCGTGTGGACAAGGTTCTGATCTGTGAAATCTTCACCCATGTCCGTTTAGGCAGAGAGGTCTTGGCCAACTCCAGCGTCAGCGGAAATCCCGCTCGAGGCTCTGCGCTGGTGAGAGCCACGGCGACCACTGTGCCGGAGCGCTCATTAAAGGCCGGTCGACTCAAAATGAGAACAGGTCTGCGCCCCGCTTGCTCGTGTCCGACCGTAGGATCGAGGTCGGCCCAATAAATGTCGCCTCTCAGTATTCCGGCCATTCGGTGATGTCATTGGAAAGTCCGAGGTCGGCAAATGCCTGCTCTTCGATCGGGTCCAGTTTGGCGCATTCACGGGCCAAAATATCGTAGTCAAACCTCTCGATGTGTTCTGCCACGGCAAGTTGGAAAACCTCGCTGCGGCTTCGGAAAACTCTGCTGGTCACAAGCGCGTCTATCCTCTGGAGCAAGGAAGACTCGATGGAGATGGCGATTTTCGCTGAGTTCATACCCGAGTAATACCGCATGGCGGCGATTCGGTCAAGTGCCTTTTGAATCTTGGTGAAACCGTGCGATTACTGATTCACGAGTACTGTTTAGCCCTGTCGGAAGGTCGAGCTCAAGGGACTTCTCGAATCGCATCTGTTATCGAACGGGGAGTTGCCATTTTTCAAAGCCTGAAGGCGACATGCCTTCCGATCCTTCGCAATACGCGAAGCCGGGGCATTCCGTCATCCAATCTGTTTTCGTCCATCGGGTCAAGAGCTTGCGTTTTTTTCCAGCCTCGGCCAGTCCCGCCGGATGGGCTAGGTCGGGGCTAAGAAAGCCCCGTTCCTTGGCTGGCGCAAGAATCACGTTTCGCTCCAAGGAGGGGCGCTTTTCTAGCGCCCTCCCCAAGCCCCGCCGTCGAGCCATCGACGGAAGCCATGACGGATATGCCGAAGCACGTTTGGCGAAGGTAGGGCGAACCGTCCCCGGTGAGCCGCCGGATGATCCTCGACGATCATTCCTCCTCGACCCCAAGGACGGGCGCTTTTCTAGCGCCCTTCTCAAGCCCCGCCGCCGAGGGGGTGATGGGGAGCCGGGTTCAATCCCCGTTCCTGTCCGATTGGATTGAGTTCTCGTCGGGTGTTGCAGATACAGGCGCGGCACCCTCGTTGCCCAAGTTGTATAATCCGTAAAGCATTGACGGAGTCGTAACCGCGCTAAGCCAAAGAAGCACAGAAAGGGTGCTTGCAAGCATCGACCCAAACTGGGTTGTTGCCTCCCTACTTGATATGGCCCAGCCCAAAACCGCGAGTCCGAATGGATAGATGTGCCATAAGCGGGAGATTTCCGATTGTTCTTGAAACGCAAAACACATTGCTTCGATTCCGATTGAACCGATCACAAGTGCCGAGAATGGCAATAAAAGGAACCGATTCATATTCTTTGCCTAACGGTTGAGACCTGGCGAGTGAACTGCAATAATCGCCCACCTTCTTCCCAACATCACCATACCCGAAGCAGCGGACTACGGTCATCCAACTCGTTTTCGCCCGCCAAGTCAAGCGCTCGCGGGCCATTCCCTCACGGATGGCACCCTCAACCCCTCAACCCCTCAACCCCTCAATCCCTCAATCCTTCAATCCTTCAATCCCTGAACTCCTGAATCCCTGAGGAGCGCCTCAACCACGCCCCCCAACGCTCCGCACAACCCGTTCATCCAAGGTGAGATGGCGCTTTTTGGCGCGGCGGACGAGTTTGGCGGCGGCGGCGGGGTTCTCGAAAATTTCGTGGAGCAACCAGATCGCTTTTTCGTAGGCCTCGACTTCGTCGGGATGGTGTTTGAGAATTTTGCGGTATTCGGCGAGGGCCTCGTCGTAGCGGCCCTGGTTGAGGAGATAGGCGGGGAGTTTCAGATTCAGGACGGGTTTGTCCAGTTTGCCTCCGGGAAAAAAGAGGGCGTCGACCATCCGCAGGAGCGGGCGGGTCGCGAGGTGAAAGATCGTTTTCCAGAGGAAGGCGAAGCCGAGGAGGAAGAGTCCGGCCCCGCCGACGACCCGGGACAGGTTGCCACTCTCGTAGCCTTCCGTGGCGAAATGATAGGCGAGGCCGAGGAATCCGATCCCGAAGAGCCAGCGAATCAGGGTGCCTTGGTGGTCGCGCAGCATGACCCGTATATCTACGCCGATCCAGCGCTCCGAAAAAGGAAAATTTCCCGGCCTTTACAAGCCACCCGGTGACGGCTTTGCTGCGGGCCGCCCGCTTTTTGAATGCCCCTCGATCCGATGCTCCCACCCGAATATGATTTTGTCGCCGTCGGCGGCGGCGCGGCCGGTTTTTTCGGCGCGATCGCCTTCGCGGCCCGGGCTCCCGGGGCGCGGGTGGCCATTCTCGAAAAGACTTCGACGGTGCTCGGGAAGGTGAAGATCTCGGGGGGAGGACGCTGCAATGTGACGCACGCCTGTTTCGACGCGAAGCGGCTCACGAGTCATTATCCGCGGGGCGGACGCAATCTCATCGGTCCGTTTCACCGCTTCGGTCCGCGGGAGACGATGGACTGGTTCGAGGAGCGGGGCGTCGCGCTCAAGACGGAGAACGACGGACGCGTTTTTCCCGTCACCGATGATTCGCAGACGGTGATCGACTGTCTCCTCTCCGCGACGCGTCGGCACGGCGTGGAGGTGCGCCACCACAGCGAGGTGGAGGTGCTGCGGCAGGGCGAGGGGCGCTGGTTGCTCGATCTTGGGGACGGTACGACGGTTTCGAGTCGACGGGTGTTGCTGGCCACGGGCGGGACGAGGAACAATGCGGGCGTTCGCCTCGCGGGGCGTCTCGGCCACGAGATGGTCCCGGCGGCGCCTTCGCTGTTCACTTTCAAAATTCCCGACCGCCGGCTCGAGGGACTCTCGGGCATCGCGGTGGAGAATGTGGTGGTCTCCCTCGAGGGAAGCAAGCTCCGCAGCGAGGGGCCGTGTCTGATCACCCATTGGGGACTGAGCGGTCCGGCGGTCCTGAAACTCTCCGCCCGGTGCGCCCGCGAGCTCGCGGAAAGGGACTATCGTTTTGACATTCGGATCCATTGGGGTGGGGCGATCCCGCCGGAAAAGCTGGAAACGATGTTGGTGGAGGCGCGGGAGTGCGCTCCGAAGCGGCTGGTGCGCAACGGGTTGCCGGGTCTGTCGGGACCGGGCTTGCCCGCGCGGCTCTGGCAACGCCTCGTCGAAGTGGTCGGCATTCCCGCGGAGGTGACCTGGTCGAATCTCACGCGGGAGGCGCGGCAACGTCTCGCGGCCGAGCTGACCGCCGGGCGTTTCCAGGTGCGCGGGCAGAGCCTCAACAAGGACGAGTTCGTCACCGCCGGAGGGGTTGCACTGAAGGAGATCGATTTCAAGACGATGGAAAGCCGCCGCTGCCCGGGCCTCTATTTCGCGGGCGAGGTCATGGACATCGACGGGGTTACCGGCGGGTTTAATTTTCAATCAGCCTGGACGACGGGTTGGATCGCCGGAGAATCGGCGGCGGCTGTGGAGGCGTCGGCGGTGGTGCCGAGCACCGGGGCGGCGGGGGAAGGAGACTCATGATGGCGCGGCAACAGGTCCACGAGGAACTCCGGCGGGTGGAGGGCGAACTGGCTGCAGGCGATACCGTGTCGCTCGACTCCGCGCGGGCGCGTCTCGATCAGTTGGAGCGGTGGCTAGACGATTCTCGGGAGGACCCGGAGAGCGGCGACTGGCACGAGATCGCCTCCACCGTGGCCACCGCCCGCGGCCATCTGGAGAGGGTCCACTACCGGATCGAGGCGGCGGAGTCCGCCTATGCGGCGGCGCTGGCTCATCTGGAGAAGTCTTCCCTCGACGAACTCCTCATCGCGAGGCGGTCCGCCAATCTGCTGGTCTATCAGGGCTTGGCCCGACTGGCGGGCAAGGACCCGGGGGATTGGAAAAAGGCGGCGGAGCGGTTCGGGGAATCGATCCGGCTGCGCGAGGCGGATCCGGAGCGCACGGAGACGCTGCTTTGGGGGCTGTCGGCGGCGTGGATGAACCGCGGGGAGGCTCTCTCCCGATCCGGGGACGCCGCCGCGTGGGAGGAATCGATCCGCTGTCAGGAAAAGGCGCGGGCGATCCTGGCGGATTTCGATCTTTCGGCCCGGGCCGACTACCGCTCGCGGTTCGCCCTGTGTCATCTCAACATCGCGGCCGCCAAGGTGGAGTTGACCACCCGCCACGCCCGTCCCGATCCTGCCGACGCTCTGGCGCACTACGCCCGCGCGGCGGAGATCCTGCGCGTGGGTGCGGAGGCGGGGATCGAGGAGTCCAAGCGTGTCCTCGCGGTCGTCCTGACGAACGCCTCCCGGGCCCGTCTGCTGCTCGATGCGAACGACCTCGCCGCGAGCGCGGCGGAGGCGACCGAGGCACTGCGGTGGATGGAGGGCTACGGAGCGGATGACTGGGAAATGGTCAATCTCGAGCTGACGGCCCGCTGCACCCTCTGTCTCTGCCTGCATTCGCAGGGAAGGGAGGGGGAGACCGCCGCCGAAGCCGCGGCGGAGATCACCAATCTCGCCGAGGAGGGGTTGGAAAAACTCGCCCGGCATCTCTCTCTCGGAGGGGTCCCGGAGCTTTTCGATCCGGTGGCGGGTCCGCTCTTTCGCTTCGCGGCGGAAGCCTACGCCCAACACATGCCCCGGTTTCTGGAGGAATTTCTCCTCGAACACCTCGATCCGGAGCGGGGCGCGGCGGGGCTGGAGCGTTCCGCCGCCTGCCACGAAGCGGCCGTCGAGACCTTGTGGGCGGCGCTGGGTCACCTGAAGCGGGGTGGCTTTTCCGAAATCGGCACGGAGGCCTACGAGCGCCGGGTGGAGCGGGAAATCGAATGGGATCGCTGCCGCGTCCGGCTCGCGGAGGTGCGGGCGGCGTATTTTGAAATCTGAACTTTTTGCCGGAACAGGCTGATCACTTGGATTCGGCGGCGTGTCCGCAACGCAAAAAGCTGCCCGGGAAACGAATCCCGGACAGCCCTTGTCATTTCAAACCCTGGGAAGGGAATCAGAAATCCAGCGAAGCGGAAAGGGTCACCGAACGGCCCACTCCGGGGACAAAGTGGTTGCCGCCGGGGCGGTCCGCATAGTCTTGTTCGAGGAGGTTGTGTACGTTGAGGCGCAGGGCGAAGTTGTCGCTGACCTGGTAGCCCAGCATCGCATCGACCAGCCAGTAGCCTTCCATGTAGTAGAGAGCGTCGATGTTGTTGACCCGCTCGTCGACATACTGGGTGCCGAGACCGACTTGGAAACCTCCGGGGAGATCGTGGACGGACCAGATGTTGAAGGTGTGGAGGGGGGTGTTGCCGAGGCGCTTGCCGATGTCCGCCGGGTCGAGGGAGTGGGTCACCTCGCTGTCGGTGTAGACATAGCCGGCGAAGATGCGCCAGGAATCGGTGATGTTGCCAACGGTACCCAGTTCAAAGCCCTGGATGACCTGTTCGCCGTCGAGGGAGATGTCGCCGGTGATGGGATCCTGGGTGCGGGCGTTGGTCTTCTCGGTTCGGAAAAGAGCGCCGGTCAGGGAGAGTTTGTCCTCAAAGATGTCCCACTTCGTGCCCAATTCGAAAGACTGGGCTTTCTCGGGTTCGACGTCGGTCAGGTTGATGGTTTTGTTCCGTTCGTCACGGGTGGACAGCGAGAGACCGGTGACCGAGTCGCCCGAGGGCGAGAAGGAAGTGCCGTAGCCGAAGTAGACGCTGGCGTTTTCCACCGGATTGTAGACCAGCGCGGAGCGCCAACTGACAAACTCGTCGACGCGCCCCATCGGAGCGACGCGGTCGTTGATCTCCAGCTCGACGTGATCGTAGCGGAGCCCGCCGATGTACTGGAGCGAGTCGGTGATTTCGACGGTGTCGAAGAGGTAGGCGCTACGGGTGTCCACCGAGGCGTAGGTGTCGAGTCCCCGGGTGAAGGCGACCGCATAGGGATCGTTCGGGTTGGGGCGGAACAGGTTCGTCGCCGGGAAGGCGCGGTTGGTCGTGGCGGACCCGACGAAATTGCCGTCGAAGTCTCCACGGACCTGGTCTTCCGCGATGAACTCGAAGCCGGCCACGAGGGTGTGCTCCAGTTCTCCGGTGGCAAACTCGAAGGTGAAGTCCGTCGTGTTGCTCCAGGACTCGTGCATCTGGTCGCGAGCCTTGTAGTCGCGGTTGATGATGCTGGGGATACGAGCGGCGGTGAAACGCGGCGCGGCGATGTAGGAATGCACGTGGTTCTTCGAGTAGCGCGTGAAGTTGCGCAGGGAGACGTCGTCGTTGAAGTCGTGTTCGAAGAGCACTCCGACCATGTCGGTGGTGATGTCCTCGAAATCGAGTCCGCGCAGGCCGTAGAAGTGGTGGAAGCTTGAGGGAGGAACGCCGCCGGCGTGATTGATCAGGGCCGGATGGGTGGCGTCGTCCGGCACATAGGGGAGCCCGTAGTCGGGGACGTTGTCCTCTTCGAGGTGGAGATAGGACAGGGTCAGACGGGTGTCGCCCCCGAGGCCGAAGGCGATGGAGGGCGCGACCCCCCAGCGGTTCTGGCTGGCGAGGCCCCGACCGGGAACATCCTGGTCGTGGTAGAGCAGGTTGAGGCGGAAAGCGGCACCGGAGTCATCGAGGATCACGCTTTTCCCCCCGTGGACATCTTTGCCTCCGTAGCCCGATTTGCCTCCGTAGCCCGACTTGCCACTGGAGGAGACCTCACCCCGGTTGCGGGAGATCGGCTCGTTGATGTCCAGGGTGACGCGGTAGAGATCCTCGTTGCCGACCATTCCCTCCATCCGGGTGAACGAATCCATCGTGGGGGTTTTGGTGACGAGGTTGAGGGAACCCCCGGCCGATCCCCGACCGGAGTTCGAGGAGGAGGGTCCCTTGTAGACTTCGACGCGTTCGTAGTTGAAGGGGTCGCGGTTGTAGGTGCCGTAGTCGCGAACGCCATCCACGAAAATGTCGGAGCGGGAGTTGAAGCCGCGGATGCGGAAATTGTCCCCCTGGGTGCCGCCGCCGCCTTCTCCCGCGGACATCGTCACGCCGGACACGTTGCGGAGGACATCGCGCAGGGTGGTGGCGCCCTGCTCCTTGGTGAGCTCTTCGGGAATCACCTGGACCGTCTGCGGCACGTCGCGGAGAGGACCGGTGTACTTGGTGGTGGAGAGGGTTTTGACCTGGTAGACGGAATCGTCGAAAACGAGCGGAGCCGGGGCGATCACCGGAGCGGGCACAGGTGCCGGAGCCGCCTGTTGGGGGGCCGGTCGCGGGGCGGGCCGGGGAGCGGGAGCGGTTGCCTGCACCTCGTGGGGCGGGAGCGTGCTGACGTTTTCGCCGCTCTCACCGGCGGCGTTTTCCTGGGCTTCGACGCCGCCGGCGGTGCAGGCCGCGGTCACGAAGGCGAGGCCTTCGGCCAATCCACGATTTTTTCGCATCCCGGACGCGGCGGGCGATGGGTTCTTTTTCATTCTACTGGGAGGTGTGCCTTGAGTGGTGGGTTTGGATAAAAATCCCAGGGATTTCCCCTTGCTGGGATTAGGTCTCAGTTTCCTGGATCATTCTTTCTCCGATTGCAATGCAAAAAGCCCGTATTCTCACTTTTTAGCGCTGGAACAGCGGTCGGGTAGCGGTGGGTTGCGCCAAATAATCGTTGCGGTATTTTCCCCTGACGCTACACGTCACATCATGCTCATCACCGTCCCTGATCTCCTGACAAAAGAACAAGTAGCGGAAGCCCGACGACTTCTGGAGTCGGCGGAGTGGATCGACGGCAAAGTGACCGCGGGCCATCAGTCGGCCAAGGCCAAGAACAACCAGCAGATCGCCGAGGGACATCCCGTGGCCAAGGAGGTGGGCGAGATGATCCTCCGCGCCCTCGGCCAGAACCCCCTTTTCCTCAGTGCGGCGCTGCCGCTGAAGATCTTCCCTCCCTTGTTCAACCGCTACTCCGGCGGTCAGAATTTCGGCACGCACGTGGACAACGCGATCCGCCAGATCCCCGGCACGCCTCTGCGCATCCGCACCGATCTGTCCGCGACCCTTTTCTTCGAGAATCCGGAAAACTACGATGGCGGGGAACTCTGCGTCGAGGACACCTACGGGGTGCATCGGGTCAAGCTGCCCGCGGGCTCCCTCGTGCTCTATCCCTCGACGAGTCTCCACCACGTCACGCCGGTTACGCGGGGGACGCGGCTTTGTTCCTTCTTCTGGCTGCAAAGCATGATCCGGGACGACGGGCAGCGCTCGCTGCTCTTCGATCTGGATTTGGGGATTCAGCGCCTCGGTGGAGAACTGGCCGGCAACGAGACGGCCGAGAAGACGGCGGTCCAGCTCACCGGGGTCTACCACAATCTCCTCCGCCAATGGGCGGAGATGTGAGGGCGCGTGGTCACCGCCGCGAGGAGGCGGTCAGAGTCCCACCCGGCGGAACAATTCATCGAGCGGCAGTTGCAGGCCGATGTAGAAATCGCCGAACTCGCCGTAGAGGGAACTCACCTCGTCGAAGCGCATCTCGTAGACGATTTCCTTGATGTCCTGGGTGTTGTGGGAGAAAAGGGTCACGCCCCACTCCGACTCGTCGAGACCGGTCGAGCCGGTGATGAGCTGGCGCACCCTCCCCGCGTAGGTGCGGCCCAATCTCGCGTGGCCGGCCATCAGTCGACTGCGGGTTTCGTAATCGAGGTAGTACCAGTTGTGGGTTTCGCCGCGTCGCTTGCCCATGGGGTAAAAGCAGAAGACCGGCCAGTCGGGCATGTTCGGGTAGAGGCGGTCGCGGTTGTATTTGACCATGCGGGAGCGGAATTCGGCCACTTTTTCCTCCATCTCCGGCGTTCCCGCGGCGATCCCGCTCTCCTTGGTGACGGCGAGGGCATACTGCTCCTCGGTCATGGTGTACTCGCTGAGTTCGGTCATGCTGAGGTAGCTGTAGACCGGCGTGAGAATGTCGGGGCCGAGGGCGCGTCCGAGCCGTTTTTCGAAGTCGTTGGCCTTGTGCAGATCGTCGGTCAGGAGCATGAATCCGAGGTCCGCCTTGGGCGAAACCATGGAGAAGGTGAGGAGCTGGGTCGAGTCGGTCGAACGGATTTCCTGGACGAGTTCGGCGAGGTGGGTTTTCGCCTCCAGTTTTTCCTCGTCGCTGTAGAGGGACCACTGGCCCTGTTCGATGTGGTAGAAAAGGTGGATGACGTGCCAGCCCTCGCGAGGGATGACGCGATCGAAATCGGCCGGGTTCGGGTCGGTGGGATTTGTGGCGGCGGCGTGGGGATTCATGATAAGGATTCTTACGATGCGATTCGTTCGGAGGATGACAAGCCCTTCAACAAGCCGACGAAATCGGTTGCGTCTACTCAAAAAAATCCTAGTTTGGTGCGCCTTGGAAAGGGGCGTTCACGTAAGAATCAGTATGGCCGATCTCGAAAACAGATACGATGACAATGTGCGGGGCGAGTTCTACGTCGATGACCAGTGCATCGACTGCGATCTCTGCCGCGAAACCGCTACGGACAACTTCACCCGTAACGAGGACGGCGGCTATTCCTACGTCTACAAACAGCCCGCCACCCCCGAAGAGCGGGCGCTCTGCGAGGAAGCCATGGAAGGCTGCCCCGTCGAAGCGATCGGATGCGACGGCGCGGAGGAGTGATCTTTCCTTTTTTCGCGGGCCGCTTCGCACGGAATCCCGCACCAAAATCCACAGCAAAACGGCGTGTTCCTCCGGGGCGGGTCGTTTTTTCTGTCCGTTTTTAATGGCGTTTCGACGCCTCCCGTCGTAGCCTTCACTCGTATGCGCTACCGCCCACGACGTTCGCCCAAAGATCGCGTCCTCGCCGAATGGCGCGGCTACTGGGAACCGCAGGATGTCTCCCAATACGAAAAGCGGATCGAATCCGTCGTCGACAAGGCGATGAAGGGGCTGGGGCTGAAAGACCGCTTTCACGAGGAGCAGATCTTCGATGCCTGGAACGGCATGGTCGACAGCTTCATCGCCGCCAACGCCCGTCCCGTGGTGCTGGAACGAAAAGTCCTCAGCATCCAGGTGCTCCATTCCACCGTCCATTACGAGCTGGAGCGGATGAAGGGCCAACTCCTCCGCCGCATGCAGGAGCGCTTCGGGACGGAGCACATCCGCGAAATCCGTTTTCGGCTGGGATAATCTGTCCGGTCCGGGCGACACCGCGATTTCATGAGCGATCACATTCACATCAAAGGCCTGCGTCTCGTCACCCGGGTGGGAGTCCCCGACGAGGAGCGCGACCTCCCGCAGAGCGTCGCGGTCCACCTCACGATCACCCCGGCGAAGTCGTTCCGGGGATTCGACGACCGCATCGAAAACACCATCGACTACTACCGTGTCTCGCAACGCCTCCGCGAGGTGGCGGCGACGGGGGAGCGCCATCTCATCGAAACCCTCGCCGAAGATCTCGCCGCCGCAGTGATCGCCTTCGACGGGGTGTGCGCGGTGACGCTCGAATTGGAAAAATTTATCCTCTCCGATTGCGAAAGCGTCAGCGTCGTGATCACCCGCGCCCGCGAACACGATTGAACTCTCTGCTGGAATCCATACAACCCCAAAATCAAAATCAAAAACCATGAAATCACTGAAACAGAATCTCGTCCTCGCTTTCGCCTTCCTCGCCCTCGCCGGGACGAGCTGCCTCTTCAACGCCTGTGAGAAAAACTCCTCGCCGGTCGAAGAGATCAAAGACGGCCTCGACGCGCGCGAAAACGAAGAAGCGAAAGACGCCGCCGAGGAAGTGGGCGAAGCGATCGAAAAAACCGGCGAAAACATCAAGGAAGCGATCAAGGACGTGACCAACTGATCCTTTGTCCGGGTCCCCCTACGTCCCCATCACGTCTTTCTGCAAATCCCGTATCACCCGCAGATCGCCCCAGTCCGCCCCTCGCATCCGGCGGGCCCCCGTCTTCCGCTTTTCGCCGAAGCGGTTGCGCAGGCGCTGCTCGCGTTCGAAGACCCCGTTGACGAACTCCGCCGTGCCCAGCACCGCCCCGTCGCAGAAGTAGCGCACCCGGTGGCGCAGCGCCTGTTGCGCCGGCATCGCTCCCTCCTCCTGCCGCACG
>JAAYAT010000076.1 GCA_012719225.1 Verrucomicrobiaceae bacterium | reverse complement strand
GAAGTAATGGTTGCGCTGGACCTGATGGTCGGCCGCTTGGGCCATGCCGTTGTCGCGGAGGTAGTCGAAGCCGAATTCGCTCGCGGTCCCGTAGGTGATGTCCTTGCGGTATTGTTCGCGACGGATTTCCCCGCGCTGGTCGTTCTGGATGACCCCGACGGTGAGGCCGAGGTATTCGAAAAGATAGCCCATCCACTCGGCGTCGCGTCGGGCGAGGTAGTCGTTCACGGTGATGACGTGGACGCCGAGGCCGGTGAGGGCGTTGAGAAAGACGGGCAGGGTGGCGACGAGGGTTTTGCCCTCACCGGTGGCCATTTCGGCGATCATGCCGCGGTGGAGACCGATGCCGCCGATGAGCTGCACGTCGAAGTGGACCATCTCCCACTTCACGGGGTGGTCGCAGACGATCCATTCGCGGCCGCAGAGGCGACGCGCCGCGTTTTTCACCACGGCGAAGGCTTCGGGAAGAATCTCCTCGAGGTAGGCGGCGCGGGCGGCGGGGAAATCGTCCTTGAGATCTTGGAAAAGGCGCTGCGCTTCGAGGATTTTTTCGACGAGCGCTTCTTCGTCGAGGCCATCGATCGCGCCGTGGCCGGGGAAGCCGCCCGCTTTGCGGAACTCACTCGCGAGAGATTCGAATTTTTCGCTCCAGCGCCGCAGGACCTCGCGATTCTCCTCGGGCGTGCGCGACCTGAGGATGCGGTCGCTGTAGGTCTCGACATTCAGGGTGTAGCGTTCCAGATGGGCTTTCCAGACGGCGGTTTTTTCCTGGAGAACTTCTTCGGGGCCGTTCTGGAGCTCCTCTTCGAGCGCGTTGATCTTGACGACGAGCGGAGCGATCTTGCGGATGACGCGATTGTTTCTGCTGCCGACGATGAGTTTGAGGAGCCACTTGACCATGGGATAGGAGGGACGGAAAAAAGTAAAGAGTTCGGATCATAGCCCATCTTGGGCGATTTTCAGGGACTTTTCGCCGGGTGAAAAGAGAGGAGAGACGGGCGCGAAAGGCGGGGTTCACGCGTGACGCCGCAGGAATTCCTCGGCCAGCGCCCGGTAGGCGGCCGCCCCGGTGGAAGAGGGGGCGTAGTCAATGATGGATTTGCCGTAGCTGGGGGCCTCGCCGAGACGGATGTTCCGCGGGATGATGGTTTCGTAGGTGACCTCGGGGAAATACTCGCGCACGTCGTTGATGACCATGGTGGAGAGATTGGTGCGGCTGTCGGCCATGGTCATGATGATGCCCTCGAGGACGACGTCGGAATTGGCCCCGGAGTCGCGGATCTGCTGATGCACCCCGACGATTTTGGAAAGCCCTTCCAAACCGAAATATTCGCACTGGAGCGGGACGATGAGTTCGTCGGCGGCGGCGAGGGCGGAGGTCATGAGCACCCCGAGCGAGGGCGGGCAATCGACGAGCATGTAATCGAACGGAGCGGAGGCCTTGAAAGGCGCGAGGAGATTCTTCAGCCGGACGAGGTGATCGTCTTCGCGGGCCATCTCGATCTCGCATCCGGCGAGATCCATGTCGCAGGGGATGAGGGAGAGCTGCGGATATTTCGTGGGGAGGACAAGCTCGGCGACATCGCCTCCGCCGATGAGGTGCTGGTAGATGCTGGGATTGTCCCCCGGGACGAAGTCGAGAGCACTCGTCGAATTCGCCTGCGGATCGAGATCGAGAACGACGACCGGGACGCCCTTTTCGGCCAGACACGCGCCGAGGTTCACGGACGTGGTGGTCTTTCCAACACCGCCTTTTTGGTTGGCTATGGCAATGATCTTCATGAATCTGCTGGTCGAAACGGATCGGCCGGAACCTTGCCCGATCCTGACGAGGGGGAAAGGGAAAATCAGGAGGATACACGAAAAAGTCCGACTTGGGGGAAATTCTCACGGGACAGCGGCGGCGGCGCGGTTCTCGCGTCGAGTTGGAAATCCATCCTTGCAAAGCCGGCGCGTCTTTGTTGTATTGCGGAGCGGGAGATGCCGGATGTTCGCGCACTTCCCTCGTCCCTTTGGCGATAACGACTCCACTGACCTCGACTACGATGCGGCCTCTCAACCTCGGTGTAATTTGGATCCTCTGCTTCGTCGCGACATCCCCGGCGGCGTCGTTGGCGCAGGAGTCTGGGTCCCGCTCCGAGGCGGTCGAGGCGGTCGAGGCGACCACGGATCCGGAGAACTCCCCGGAGACCCAAGCGCCGGAAAAGGCCGTGACAGCGCCCTCCGAAGGAGCGAAAAAATCGCCCGAGCAGGCCAGAATCGAAATGCTCGAGCGGATCGCCGATCAGCTTTCCCGCCGCATGCGGACGCTGAAGGAACGGGAGGCGGCTCTCGCGGCCCGGGAGAGCGCCCTGATCGAGCGGGAGAAAACCGCGAAGGAGCGCGAGGAGACCGTCAGTTCCCTGGAGGAGCTGATGGAAATGCGCGAGGAGGTGGTCGAACGCCGCGAACAACTGCCCCCGCCGCAGTCGTGGAACGGCCCTCCCGCTCCGGAGATATACGGTCGTTACGCCGCGGTCCTCGACGGGAAGACGATGCAGTTTTACCACAAAAAAGAGGCCCATGCCCGCGTTCCGGTGGCCAGCACCCAAAAACTGGTCACTGCTCTAGTGATTTGTCAGGAAGGTGACCTCGACCGGCTCGTCGAGGTGCCCGAGGCGGTCCTGCAGATCGAGCCCACCGTGATCGGAGTGAAGCCGGGGGAACGATACACGCGTCGGGAGATGCTCACCGCCCTGCTCGTGAAAAGCGGCAACGACATCGCGGCGACCCTCGCGATCGACAATGCTGGCAGCGTCGAGGCGTTCGCCAAAAAAATGAATGCCTATGCCCGCTATATCGGGATGACCGATTCGCATTTCATCAATCCCCACGGGCTTCCCGCCGAGGGGCAGTACTCGACCGCGCGGGACATCGCGATCGCGGCGTTCGAGGCCTACCAGGTCCCTGACATCCGCGCCATGGTCGGAACGAAGCGCTATGATTTCGTGTTCAACGACGGCACCGTCAAGACGCTCACCAATACCAACCGGCTCCTCGGTGGGTTCGAGGGCTGCAACGGCATGAAGACCGGATTCACCTATGCGGCGGGCAATTGCCTCGTCTGCAGCGCCAGCGTCGACGGCAAGGAACGGATCACGGTGGTGCTCAAAAGCGCCCGCCCCGAGGTCTCACAGGACAGCAAGGCGCTGCTGCACTGGTCGCTCGGGCTGGAGATGCTCGGTCCGATGGACGAGTCCCTCGCGGGGCAACCGTGACGCCTCGCGAGTCCGCGGGAGTTGGGAGGCTTCGGCAGGCGGGGCGGGAGAAATTAGAGAGGAGCATCCCCCGCCAATTCCGGGAAATGCTTCAGCAGGCATGGGTTGCAAATGCCGTGGCTGAATCTCGCATCGCTGTGCCGCTGGATGTACGCCTCCAACTGATGCCAAGTCCCTTCCTCGTCGCGGATGTCCTTGCAATAGGAGCAGGTCGGCAGAATCCCGCGCAGGGTTTTCACCTCTTGCAAGGCGGACTGCAGGGAATGAATCAACTCGGCGTTCTGCCGCTCGGCCTCCCTCCGTCTCTCGATTTCGCGCTGGGCCAGGCTCAACTCCAGCTTCACCCGGGTCACTTCCCTCAGGATGGCCAGCACGGGGCGATTCTCGATTTCCATGCCGTACTTGTTGCTCTGCCAGGCGATGTACAAATAGAGAAAGGGAAAGGCGAACAGACCGATCACCAGACGACTGAGGAAGGTTCCCGTCATGATCTGGACATACTCGGGGCTGCCGAAAAAGGCACCGGTGGAGAAAAGCACCACATCCAGCCACAACACTCCCAACAAGGTCAGGAAGGCTCGAACCCAGAGGCGCACCTTCAGCTCGGGCTTGCCGAGATATTCCCACGCGATGGCCAGGAAGACCAGATCGGCGAAGGCCGCTGCGATCGACGCCGCATAGATTCGCAGACTCTGCGGCGGGAAATAGCCCGCCGTACCCGCGTCCGCCAGCCGGAGCTGCCAATGCAGCACCAGCGTCACGATGGGGACGACCACCGAGATACCTATGATCGTCGAGATCGCGATCCGGGTGGCCCGCGGACCGTCGAAGACATAGACCACAAAAACTCCCAGCAGCAGCGCGGTGTAAAACACGGTGGAACCCACCATCAAGGATACGCCCGGAAATTCGACCTTCACGCCGGCGTCCGTCACCCAGACCATGACCGCCGTCAGGCTGCCGATCAACGCGTAGAAATGCGCGAGTCCCAGCCGGTTGCGCAGCGAATGCGCCCACAGCACGAGCAGATAAACCGAGATCGCCTCGGCTATCAGTATCATCAATTCCTTCGTCATGGGGCGGACATGGGGCGGACATTGGCTTCCCTTGGTTGTCAGCGGACCATAAGCAAGGGAAGCGGAATTTCCCCACAAAAATGAGCAGGCGACAAGATTTTTCCTTCGTTTCGGGAACGAAGCGCCCGTACTCGCGCCCTCAGATCGAGAGGGCGGGGACCTTGCGGCTGGCGGATTCGATCGCGTCGATGATGGCGGTGCGGACGTCGTTGAGCGAGATCGGTTTGGCGACGAAACCGTTCATGCCGCCGGCGAGACAGGAGTCGCGCACCCCGGCGAGGGCGTGTCCGGTCATGGCGATGATGATGGGTTGGCGGGGCAGATTGAAATTCTGACGGATCGCCTCGGTCGCGTCCAGTCCGCCCATCACCGGCATCTGCAGGTCCATGAAGACGAGGTCGATGTCCCCCTGGGCGACCCGCTCGACGCCCTTGCGTCCGTTGTTGGCGAACTCGATGCCGCTGTAGCCGAGCTTTTCGAGAACCATGCCGGCGATCTTCTGGTTCATCATGACATCCTCGACGATGAGGATGCGGGCGGGATAGACCTTCGCGAACTCCTCGCCGCGGGGCGTGGAGGCATAGACCTCGGTGTCGAAGGCGTCTTCGGCGATCTCGATTCCGTTTTTCCGCTGCACCATGGAGAGGGTGTCGCGCAGCAGTTTGAGTTCGGAGACTGGTTTGTAAAGTGTGCGGATGAGGGGGTATTTCGACTCGTCGATGCGGATGCTGCTCTCTCCGATGGAGGAAAGGAAAATTGCGGGGATGTGGTGCTGGATCAGCTTCGCGGCGAATTCGGTCATGCGGCTCTCGTGGGTGAGGGCGAGGGGATCGGCGATGACGATGTCGGGGGCGAATTGGATGATTTTCGAGATGACCGCGTCGTCGAGGGTCGGAGCGAGATGGGTTTTCATCTGCCAACTTTCGCAATAGGTCTGGATGAGTGAGCTGAGGGCGAAGTTGCGTGTCAGGATGACGCAGGTTTTGCCGTGGAGGGGGCGCTGGTTCTCGATCTGGTGATGCGGTTTGACATTGCCCTGCTGCGGCACTTCGCGGAAGGGGATGTCGAAGAAGAACTCGGAACCCTTGCCGAGCTTGCTCTGCACCGAGAGGGTACCGCCGAAGAGGTGACAGAGTTTGCGGCTGATGGCGAGGCCGAGACCGGTGCCGCCGAATTTCCGCGTGGTCGAGGCGTCGGCTTGGGTGAAGGCTTCGAAGATGCGTTCGTGATGCTCGGGCGCGATGCCGATGCCAGTGTCTTTCACGGTGATGCGGATGAGCGATTCGCTCCCGCCGCGCGTCTCCCGGGTGGTCATGCGCACCATGATCACGATCTCGCCGACGTTGGTGAATTTCAGCGCGTTGCCGAGGAGGTTGACGAGGACCTGCTTGATCCGCTCCCGGTCGCCGTAAATGAGATTGGGGATGACTTTGTCGACAAAATAGATCAGTTCGAGCTGACTCTCGGCGGCGTAATAGGCGAACATCTCGATGGTTTCCTCGATCAGGGCGACGAGATCGACGGGTTCGTTCTCGAGTTCCATTTTGTCGGACTCGAGCTTGGAGAAATCGAGCACGTCGTTGATGAGGTGGACGAGGGACTGGCCGCTCGTGCGCATGATCTGGACGAGCTCTTTTTGCTCGCTTGTCAGGGATGTCTCCATGAGCAGGCTGGTCGTCCCGATGATGCCGTTCATGGGGGTGCGGATCTCATGGCTCATGTTCGCGAGGAAATCGGATTTCGCGTCCTGGGCGACTTCGGCCTGTTGTTTGGCGATCTGGATTTCCTTGATGGAATGGTGGAACTGGTCGGTCGTCTTGCGCAGGCTCTCGGCCATGGCGTTGAAACAGGCATGGATCTTCTCGATCTCGGGCGGACCCGCCTCGCGGAGGCGGTAGTCGTAGCGCCCCTCGGTCACCGTGTTCATCCCCTGGGCGAGCCCGTTGAGACGACGGGTGAACCAGGATCCGGTGAAAATGAGTGAGGCGAAGAGCGGGACGATTCCGATGAGGGGAAGGAAGTGACGCAACTGCATCACGCGGGTGAAGCTGAGCATTTCCGGCCGGACGCGGGCCTGGGTGACGAAATAATAGGATTCCCCCCCGATGACGGTGGGAAAGGCGCTGCCGAGAATGTGTGAGCCACCCGATCCGAGGATCGCGCGGATGCCGTTCGAAGCGCCGGAGAACGTTTTGTAATTTTCGTCGAATCCCCTGACAATGCCGCTGTCCTGCGCGACCGCGTCGGTGATCAGTTCGCCGAGGAGGGCGTCGTCGTCGGGGTCGGGGAACTCGGAGAGGGAATGATCGGAAAACCGGACGATGGGGGGAGTCCCGCCGGTTTTTCGGAAGATGGTGAGGCGCGATTCCCCCGTGTCGGACAAGGTGTAATTGAGCCGGTGCAGGAAGCTGCGGATCTCTTCGATGGGTTCGTCTCCGGCGAGAGGGATTCTCGCCATCGCCTCGGGCTTGAGCTGCTGGGAAAAGGCGGCGGACTTGGTGGAAAAGTCGGAGAGAATCTCACGGCGGGCGAACTGGACTTCCTGCAGATACGAAATGCCGAGGCCGAGCGCGGCTCCGATCACGGCAGTCAGGAGACTGACGACGAGGAGCATAAACCCGAGGGATGGCTTGGTGAAACGCATGTGAGGAAGTGCGAAACTTTCGGTCAGGTCCCTCGCGAAATTAAATAATTTCCATAATTAAAGAAATTAATTATAATTCATGAGTTGTTCCCACGAATGACTTGCGGGACCGGTGGGTGCGGGCTACATTCCCCGCCACGTCACGAATCGCTCGGTTAGCTCAGGGGTAGAGCACCTGCTTCACACGCAGGGAGTCACTGGTTCAAATCCAGTATCGAGCACCACTTATTGAGCTGTTTAGCGAGTGGCCTTTTTGCTGTTTAGCCGCCGATTCGGTTGGGTTGACGGATGTCTTCCATCGCTCGAACGTCCTCATCAAGGACTGGTTGTCCTATCCAGAGCCCCTCACCAATGCACGGCCACGCCGGTGCGGAGGGTGAAGGGTTCCATGGGGTGGTAGTGGGTGTCGGCGATGCCCGCGACGGGTTCGCCGGGGAGACGCGATTCGTAGTAGTACTCGATGTCGTTCGCGTCGGTGTCGAAGAGGTTGAGCAACTCGACGTAGACATCCCATTTCTCTTGCCGGTAGCCGGCGCGGGCGTTGAAGACGAGGGAATCGCGGGACAGGACGCTCTCGTCGGCGGTGAGGGGGCGTCGGCTGAAGTAGCGGGCGCGGAGCGATCCGTAGGGGCCGGTGGCTTTTCCGGCGGTGACGCCGGCGGAGAAGGCGACCGGCACGGCGTTTTCGACATAGCGATCCACCGGTTCGTTGCGGAAGCGGGCCTCGGAGACGGCCAGTTCACTGTCGAAGCGGAGCCAGTCGGTGGGGTTCCAGTAGAGCGCCCACTCGATGCCGTAGCGCTCGGTGGCGGGGCCCGGTTCGTTGGTCCCGGCGTCCCCGACGTAGAGCAACTCGGACTCGCTCTCGAGGTGCCAGAGGGAGACGGAGGAGGTGACATTTTTCAGCAGCTCGGTCCGTGCTCCGATCTCGGTGCCCCATTGGCGCACCAGGGGATCGACTGCGGGCGCGGGCAGACCGGTCGCCGGATCGACCCGGAGAGTGACCCCGCGGGCGTCGTTGCTGTGAAAGCCGCCGCCCCAGTTGAAGAAGAGTTCGGTGTCCTGCCAGGGACCGAGGACGACTCCCAGTTTCGGATTGACCATGACGGCGGTGTCGTTGCCCGAGTTCGCCGGAAGCCCGGAGAGGGAGGTGACGTCGAAATGATAGAGGTCGGCGCGGACCCCGCCGTTGACTTTGAGCCAATCGTTGAGGGCGAGTTCCTGGTTGGCGAAACCGGAGACGTTCATTTCGTAGACCTCGTCGGATCGCACCGTGCTGACGCGGCGGCGCGCCGAGGTGTTGTGGAGACCAACTTCGTCGATGAAGTCGTGATGCGACTGGAGCCCGACGGTGAATTCCCCCTCGCGGCCGAAGAGCTCGTTGTCGCGCCGGTCGGTGATCCGGAGTCCGGCGAAGACGCGGTCATCGACCTGGTTGAACTGATCGCCGTTGACCGGATCGTTGAGGAAGTAGGTGAAATTCGAGTAGAGGTCGAGGGCGTAATGTCCCACGTAGGTATTGACCTCGGTGGTGGAGCGGTCGCCTTCGTGGATCCAGTCGAAGGAGAGGCTGTAGCGCTCCGAATCGCCGCCCACGGTGGGATCGACGAAGCCGAGGCGGTCGATCACGCCGTTGCGAACGAGGCGCGAGGGAATCTGGTCGGTGGCGGTCCATTCGCCGTGGTAGGCCATCCCGGTGAGGGAGTAGCGGTTCACCCCCGACTCCCAGTAGTATTTCACGAAGCCGTTGAATTTTTCAAAATCCTCCTCCAGCACCCAGGGGCCGTCGTAGTGGTTGTATTCGAAAGCGGTGCTGAGGGTGCCGTGGCCGAGGACGGCGCTGTCCATGAAGAGGAAGCGGAAATAATCGTCCATGCCTCCGCTGAGCGAGGCGGTGCCGTGAGGGATGATGTCGTAGAGGCCGAATTTCGCCGAGCCGGCCGTGGAAAAATCCCCCAGATCGGCGAAATAGGGTCCCTTGGTGTAGTCGAGGGTCTCGATGAGTTCGGGGATGAGGAAATTGAGATCGGCGTAGCCCTGCCCGTGTCCATGGCTGCGCTGGTTCACCGGCATGGCGTCGGCGAACACCGCGAAGTCGGTGCCGTGGTCGAGATTGAAACCGCGCACGAAGTATTGGTTGGCTTTGCCCCCGCCGCTGTGCTGGGTGATGATCATGCCGGGCACCACCTCGAGCAATTCACCGCGCCGCAGGTAGGGACGCTCCATCAATTCCCCGGCACTGGCCCGGCCCATCGAGGGGGAGGCGGCGATGCCGAGGAGACTCTGGTCTTTTCCCGGGACCTCGATGGTGTCGAAAACGGCCACGGTGCTCTCGGTGCGGACCGGAGTGGGGACGCGATCATTGATCACGGTGGGCGTGGACGAGACGACGGTGGCGGGCAGCTCGCCCACCTCGGCGGGGGCGGTCGTCCCGGTGGGCGAGACCGACGCGGTTGACGCGACCGGTTCTTGTTCCGCAGGTTCCTGCCCCTGGAGGAGGGGAGCGACTGTGAGGAAAAAGGCAGCGAGGACGAGGGCGATACCTGGGATCTGGTCTGGATTTGAGAGGGTCAAGCGGGTCATGGGAATGGTTCACGTTTCCACTCGGGGAAACGAAATTCTCGGTGGGATCCCACAGTATTTTTTCCCTCAACCGGATTTCCGTTCAAGCCACTCCGAGAGTTGTGTTCGCGCGCGATAGAGGCGGCCTTCGACGGCGCGGCGCGAGCAGGAGAGAATGCCGGAGCATTCCTCGTGGCTGAGTCCCTCGATCCCACAGAGGATGAGCACCTCGCGCAGGGGAACCGGGAGAGAGGCGATCCCGGCCTCCAGTTGGCCCCACCGCTCCGAGCGCACCGCGGTCTCATCGGGCGCGTGGGAGGGCGAGACGAACCGGTCGCCATCGTCGGGATGGAGGGGGCGGTTCCGGCTGGCGTTGCGCTGGCGTCGGCTGCGGTGGTGGTCGTGGCAGTGGTTCCGTGCGATGCGGTAGATCCAGGCGGAAAAATGCTCGGCGGAACGGGCGCGGGGCAGGGCGGAGTAGGCCTTGACAAAGGTATCCTGACAGATCTCTTGGGCGTCTTCGACATTGCCGACCCAGCCGAGGCAGAATCGGTAGATGCGGTCCTGGTGCAGCTCGACGAGTCGCCGGTAGGACTCGTGGCAACCGCTGCGGGATCGCTCCACGAGATCGACGAGCTCGTCCGTCCGTTGTTCCGCGGCGCTTTCCACCGCGGCGGCGTGGCCGGCGCTCGGAGAGGGGCGACGCGCTCCGGTGGGGTTCCACCCGGGGAATCCTGTGCTCGTGTCAGTGCTCGTCATGGTGGGTGATGCTTTCCCGGGTCCACTGGAGGAGGCGCTGCGATTGCTCCGGTGAGAGATGGTCTTTCATCATCAGAAAGTGCTCGATGGTGACCCGTTGCAACTCGCCTTGCGCGTCGTGGATCGCGGTGAGCGCGTCGTCGATCACCGGACCGCCCGCTGGTTCCGACTCCAGCGCGGCGGCGAGATTTTCTCCGGCCCGCTGGATGCGCCGGAGGATGGCTTTTCTCTGGTCGGCGTAGACTGTCTCGATCGGGGCGAGGCGTTCTTCCTGCTCCGGGGTGATTTCGAGCTGGGAGTGGAGCCAGTCGTGAAAAGTCCCGCCGGTGTTCTCGGTGCGGTGGTCGTGGGAGTGTCCGGGAAGGGATGTTCTCGCCACGAAAAAGGCGGTCGCGGCGGAGAGGAGGACGGCGGTGATCGTCCAGAGCAGTGGGCCGAGGCGGTGCGACATGGGAGGGGGCCGGACGATCTCAGAGGGAGGCGAAGGGACCGATGTCTTCAGAAAAGAGCCCCAGCAATGGCGGAGCCGGAACCGGTTTGTCGCGGGTCACTTCGAGAGTGATCGCGGTCGAGAGGAGGATCCCGGCGAGGCAGGCGCAAACGCCGCCGAGAAAGATCGCCTCAATCTGTCGCGCGGGAGGTCCGAGACGGGAAAGGACGTTGGCACCGAGTGAGGCGGGTGCCGCGCGGTGGCGAAGTCGGTGGAGGAGCGGGTCGAGATCGGGCGTTTCCATGGGAAGTCAGCTCGGGAGCCAGTTCCGATGATAGCCGGATGTCTCCTTTTGCCAAGAAGAAAGGAAATAGCCGCGCGATTGTCTGACGGAATTTGCCAAAACTGCTTCGTTTCGCGGGGGAACCTTGGCAGGTTCCGCCACGTCCATTCGCGCTATTGTTAGTCGTGGCGGAATTTGCCAAAATTCCTTCGTTAGACCGGGCCTCGCCGTGTCCGCAGCAAAAAAGGCATGAGAAGACGTCTCAGTTCTGCCCGTGGACAACGGGGCAGGGGCTCTTGCTCATTCCGATGAGGATGTGGGCCAGACCGGGATGGTATTCGATGATGTCCTCGGCGAGGGCGCGCAGGCTTTCATCGAAGGCGCGCTGGGTCTCGGGATCGTCCTGACAGGTCTCCCCCGGCGAGGCGGCGGCGGCGGTGAGCAGGGCGAGAGCGTTCGAGCTTTCCGCGTTCGCGGAGGAATCGTTGAGATACATGGTAGTGGAGTGGTGCGGTTTGTGCGGGGGTGGGTGAGGAGAGTGGATCAATCGGCGGAAAAGGAGGTGTAGCGAGGCGCCGGAGCCTGGCCGTCGCGTTGCAGATCCCGGATTTTTTCCTTGAGAAGGACGTGGGCGGTGTCGGCGGCGTTTTTGCCGTAAAAACCGGATCGCGACAGTTCCTCGAGCAGCTCTTTCACCTGAAGAGTGGTGGAAAGAGTGATCTGGACGGTCTCGGTGGTGTTTTTCGGCCTGGCCATTCAGTCCTTTGATGGGATAACAATGGCATTTTTATAGGGAAATAATGGCACAAGTCAAAGAAATTGAAGAAAATCTCGGAAAAAGTTTGCTTTTCCTCTAAATGCCTGTTCAAGCGAACGGGAAACCCTGAGGGACGTCCATTTGGTCGGCGGGAGACGTGGGGAATCACGCGATGCGGGGAGGGTGGCGGGGCGTAAAGGCATTGCGCCAGGCCGGAAGCGGGAGCAGGTTTCGGGATGAAATCCGATTTCCCGATTTTTTCCCTCCTCCTCGCGATGGTCGTTTTCCTCGCGGCCTGCGGTGAAGAACAAAAGGTGGTGCCCGATACCGGTGATGCCCCCGCGGTCGAAACGACAACCCCCGCCGCAACGACGCCGTCGGCACCCGAGGCTCCGAAACCGGAACCCGCCCCGAAACCGGCTGACGAAACCGGTGGCGAGTCGGCGGCGAAGGATGGGGAGAAAGGAGACGCGGACAAAAAAGTCGCGGGCGCACCGGCGGCGGCCGCGGTAGAGTCCTCCGAGGACGTACCTATGAAAAAAGGAAAAGCAGTCAAAGAGGGTCAGGAGCTGGCCACCATCGGGGGCGGGTGCTTCTGGTGTACCGAAGCGGTGATGGAGCGCCTCGAGGGCGTTTCGGATGTCGTCTCCGGTTACATGGGCGGCCATGTCGAGAATCCCACCTACGAGCAGGTCTGCACCAAGACGACGGGGCACGCCGAGGTGATCCAGGTCACCTTCGATCCCTCGGTGATCAGCTTCGCGGAGATTCTCGATGTCTTCTGGCAGGCGCACGACCCGACGACCTTGAACCAGCAGGGTGCCGACCGGGGGCCGCAATATCGCTCGGTCATTTTCTATCATTCCCCCGAGCAGAAGAACGTCGCGATCGCTTCGAAGAAGAAGCTCGACGGCAGCGGCATGTATCCCGACGCGGCCGTCACCGAGATCTCGGAAGCGTCCGCGTTCTGGGTCGCGGAGGATGACCATCAGGATTTCTACCGGCTCAACAAAGACACCAATCCCTACTGCCGCGTCGTCATTTCCCCGAAATTGAAAAAGCTCGGGATGGAGTGATGTGAGCTAGAGCTGGACGACGGATTCGAAATCGATCACGAGTTCGTCGTCCTTGAGTTTGATCTCGCGCGTGTCGAATTCCCAGAGGATCCGGGGCGGCGCGACCAACTCCACGCGGTCCCCGGTTTTTTTCGCCTCGAGGGTG
>JAAYAT010000075.1 GCA_012719225.1 Verrucomicrobiaceae bacterium | reverse complement strand
GGGGCCTTCACTCCGCCACGTGAAGGAGGCTGGTGCTTGACAAAAGTACTCATTGTTGAGCTTCGCGCCATGGCCCGTTGCGGTCAATTGCGTGTTAGCGTGCGATTTTTTGTCGTAACGGGCTATCCCCCACCGGTATGGAATTTCCGTCGCGATGGGAAAGAAGCGCGGGCGGAACCCTGTATCCTGCAAAAGACATTGCGGGAAGTGGGAAAAGATCGTAGAAACCCCGTCTCCCGACCGCCCGAAAAGGATAGGGCGGCGACTCCCCCAGCGATTTTCCCCAGCGATTCTCTTTTTTGCGCCTGTTCTCTTTTTTGCGCCTGTTTTGCCATGATCGATCCCTCCGCCACCGACAAGCATCTCTATTTCATGGGCATCTGCGGGACCGCGATGGGGTCGGTGGCGGCCGCTTTCCGCGAGGCGGGCTATCGGGTGACCGGCTCCGACGCAGCCGTCTACGAGCCGATGAAATCCTTTCTCGGGGACCGGGGCATCGACATTCTCGATGGCTACCGGGCGGAAAACATCCCCGACGATGTCGACCTGTTTGTCATCGGCAACGCCCAGAGCCGGGGCAATCCGGAGGTCGAAGAAGTCCTGCGGCGCAAGCTCCACTACGTCTCCCTGCCCGAGTTGCTGCGCGACCAGGTCCTGCGGGGCAAACGCAACTTCGTCGTCAGCGGAACCCACGGAAAAACCACGACCGCCTCGCTCCTGACCTGGATTTTCGAATCCGCCGGACGGAACCCCAACTTCGTCATCGGCGGACTCCCCGGAAATCTGAAGCAGGGGGCGCGTTTCACCTCCTCGGACCTCACCGTGCTCGAGGGCGACGAATACGACTCGGCCTTTTTTGACAAGCGCTCCAAGTTCATCCACTACCTCCCCGAAGTGGCGATCGTGAACAATATCGAGTTCGATCACGCCGATATTTTCGAGAACCTCGCCGCGATCAAAAAAACCTTCGGCCACATGATCCGGCTCGTCCCGGAAAACGGGCTGGCCCTCATCAACGGCGACGATCCCAACTGCCTCGACGTCTTCGCCTCCGAGGGGCATTCGCCGGTGAAGCGGGTCGGATTTTCCGAAGAATGCGAGGCGCGGATCTCCGAGGTCGACTACCGGGCCGACAGCACCCTGTTCACCCTCGAAGGGGAGCGTTACGAGATTCCGCTCAACGGGGAGTTCAACGTCCGCAACGCCGCCATGGCCGTCACCGCGGCGCGCTTCGCCGGAGTCGATCCGGCGGAAATCCGGGAGGGACTCGCGAATTTTCGCGGAGTGCGCCGCCGCCAGGAAGTGCGTGGGGTCACGGGACGCGGGATCACCGTGGTGGATGACTTCGGCCACCATCCCACCGCCATCCGCGAGGCTCTCGCGGGGATGCGCCGCCGCTTCGACGGTGCCAGACTCTGGGCCGTTTTCGAACCGCGCTCCAACACTACGCGCCGCAATGTCTTTCAGGACGCCCTCCCCGCTGCCCTCGGTCAAGCCGACGGAGTCTGTCTCTCGGCGGTCGCCCGCGCCGACCGCCTCGCCGAGAACGAACGGCTCGACACCGACCTGCTCATGACGACCCTGCGCGCCGGCGGCATCCCCGCCTTTTACGAGCCCGACGCCGACGCCATCGTCGCCCGCCTCGAAGAAGAAGCCCGCGACGGCGATGTCATCATCGTCTTCAGCAACGGCGGGTTCGGCGGCATTCACGAGAAATTGCTCGCGACCCTGTGATGGCAAGAGCACCCCGTTGGTCATAACGGTGGAGGGCGTGAAAACTCCAGGGCTTACGCATCAAAATGATGGGCGATTGAGGCGAGGAGGTCGGAGCGGAAGTTGGGATCTAGCGCGGCCCGCTTTCTCTTGGAGCGTATGGAACGGTTGGGGAGATGGTTGCGCAAGGTCTG
>JAAYAT010000074.1 GCA_012719225.1 Verrucomicrobiaceae bacterium | reverse complement strand
GGCCTGACCTCCGCGGACCGGCTCCTTGCGGTGACGACCCTTTCCTTTGACATTTCCCTGCTGGAGATGTTCCTCCCGCTGCTCGCGGGTGCTTGCGTGGTGGTCGCCTCGACCGAGGATGTCAAAGACGGACGCCGTCTCGCCAACCTCCTCGACGAGGAGGACATCACGGTGATGCAGGCGACTCCCGCGACCTGGCAGATGCTGCTCGACAGCGGCTGGGAAGGACGCAGTGAACTGCGGATCCTGTGCGGGGGGGAAGCGCTCACCCGCACCCTCGCCAATGCCCTCGCCAACTCCGCCGCCGAGGTCTGGAACCTCTACGGCCCGACCGAGACGACGGTCTGGTCGACCGTCGAACGCATCGTGGAAGGGGACTCCGCCATCACCATCGGCCATCCCATCGCCAACACCCAGGTCTATCTGCTCGACGCCCAAATGCGGCCCGTTCCGATGGGCTTCACCGGCGAACTTTGGATCGGGGGCGACGGTCTCGCCCGCGGCTATCGCAACCAGCCCGACCTGACGGAAGCCGCCTTCCGCGAAGTCGATCTCCCGCTCGTCGGGTACCAGCGCATCTACCGCACCGGCGATCTCGCCCGGTGGAATCGTGACGGACGTCTCGAATGTCTCGGCCGGGTGGATTTCCAGGTGAAAGTCCGGGGTGTCCGCATGGAACTTGGCGACATCGAGGCGCAGATGGAGGCCATCAAAGGAATCCGTCAGGCCGTGGTCATCAAGCGCGAGGACCTGCCCACCGGCGAGGGCCTCGTCGGCTACTACCTCACTGACGGTGCCGCCATCGAGAGCGCCGACCTGCGCCAACATCTCTCCACCGTGCTCCCGGCGAGCTACATTCCCGCGTTCTTCAAACAGCTCGAGGAATTCCCGCTCACGCCGAACCGCAAAATTGATCGCAAACGTCTCCCCATGCCGACCGTCGGTTCGGTTGGCGGGGCGGCGAAGATCGCTCCCCGCAACGCCGTCGAGCAGAAAATCTGGGACGTTTTCAGCCGCAACTTCGATTCGAGCGACTTCGGGGTGACCGACAACTTCTTCGAGCTGGGGGGCGACTCGCTCCTCGCGCTCCGGATCATCGTGGAGGTGTCCGACAGCCTCGGGCAAAATCTCCCGGTCGATGCCTTCCTCACCCATCCCAGTATCGAGCAGCTCGCGAAATACCTCGGCAGCGAATCCGCTCCGCCAAAAGCGCCTGCCGGGGAGGAGGAATCCGCCCTCGCGGCCTTGGGTCTCGACGCCCTCGACCACATCACGCTGGAGGACGCCAGCGAAGTCATGCCGTCGCTCGACGCCGTCGCCCTGACCTACATCCCAGATCTCCTCGCGAACATCTCCGGGCTCAGTCGCGACGAGATTTCCGAGCGGCTCTTCGCCGGAAAACCTCGCCTGACGAATGTCTACGAATTGGAGCAAGGGCGCATCGGGGTCATCATGCTGCCCTGCTACGAAGTCGATTTCTACAAAAACGCCGAGTCCGTCAAAACCCCGCTGATCGCCGCCATGAGGATGGCCTCCGAGGCCGGGGCGAGGACGGTTTCCCTCACCGGAGTGATTCCCTCCACAACCAAGCACGGCCGCGATATCGCGAGCTGGCTCGAAGGAGAAGCGAACCTTCCGGCCATCACCACGGGCGATGCGACCCGTGCCGCGACCATCGTGAAATCGGTCGAGGGAATCCTTGAGGAGGCGGACCGCACCCTCTCCGACGAAACCCTCTCCGTCGTGGGCTTGGGTTCCATCGGCTTCGGCACCCTCCGGTTGATGCTCGACGTGATGGAGCATCCCAAACGCCTCATTCTCTGTGATCCCTACCAGACCGATGACCAGATGAGCCGTCATCGCGACCGCATCCGCGACGCGGGCTATCAGGGCCAGATCGACATCGTGAAAAACGGCGGGGCCCTCCCGCCCGAAGTCTACGAAGCGGGCATCGTGGTGGCCTCCTCCAACCTGCCCGGGGTTCTCAACATCAAGTCGCTCCGACCCGGCACTCTCGTGGTCGATTACAGCTTCCCGCCCGTCTTCCGGGTCGACGAGGCCATCAAGCGCTTCGCGGAGTCCGGCGACATCCTCTTCACCACCGGCGGGGAACTCCGTCTCCCCGGCGTCGTGGGCGAGACCATCTACCTCCCCGAGGAGGTCGAAGATCTCGACGAAGGGGTCCAGGGTGCCTTCATGAAATTCCTCGGCGGTCGCGACAAACACGAGATCACCGGCTGTGTCCTCGTCAGTCTCCTCACCGGCATGAAACCCGAGGTCCAGCCCACCCTCGGAACGCTGCGGAACGAGGACGCCCTGGCACACTTCCACTTTCTCGAAGAATTCGGGGTGGTGCCGGCGCGGCTCCAGATGTCCGGTTATTTCCTCGCGGAGGAAGGGGTCAAAGCCTTCTCCCGCAGTGGAAAAAATCCTTCGGCAACCGCATGATACGATCATAGGAAAGATTAAAGAGCCCTGAAATTCAGGGCTCTTTTACTAAGGAATTTGCCCGGCTCATCGTTTAGCCTTCGTCGGAAGAAAAACATGAGACTTTTTTCAGTGCCCCTTGTTTCAGGACTCCTCCTCCTGTTGGCCGTCGCCACTGCGAGCGGCTACCCGCTCACGCTGGAACAACGCCAACGTCTCAAGCAATACCTGCCGCGCTCCTTTCCTAAACTGGAGGCACGCGAACCGGTACATGCCGTGGTCCTCGGGGATGACGTCATGGGAGGGTTCACGCCCTTGCCCGCCGCGTGGGAAAGCAACAATCCGCTCTACTCCTATCCCGGCGTCTTTCTCGCCCAACTCGCCCGCGAGTTTTTCTACCCGGGGAGCGTGCGCTTGCTCAACCCCGCACCCAAGGGCACCGCGAAGCTGACTGATTACCTCGGGGACGAAATCTCCCTCGAAAATCTCACCACGGACGACGGCACGGTCTTCGACGGGTTGCGGCACGTCCACTCGGACGCTTTTCTCCACGAGCCCGATCTCGTTCTGGTTCAGTACGGGATCTACGACGCCTTCGGCTATGTCGCGATCGACGCCTACAAACGCGCCCTGCAGGAAATGGTCGACACCGTCAAGGAGGTGCGGGCGGACCTGATCCTGCTCGGTCCCAGTCTGGTGAACTACGGGGGCGGGGCGATGGAGTGGGGCGTGACGCGGCCGTATGCCACCGCCGCCCGCGAGATCGCCGCTGCCAACGACGTCCTCTTCATCGACCTCGGCCTGCACCTGTCCCGCTACGGCGGCGGGGTCGATCCCGACACGCATCCGGCGGCCGCGATGGAGATCGTCGGCGACCGGCTCAGCCGCATCTTTCATTTCGGACCCGACCTCACCACCCGGGAACGGGTTCACCCGGCGCGGAAAATTCACCAGTTCCTCGGCGAGAGCGTCTTCGACGACCTGCTCAACGGACCTCCTCCCACCGACTTCACCTGCACGGCGGTGGCCCAGCACGAAACCGCCGGAGGCGTGAGCATTTCGCTCGTGCTGCGGAATCAGAGTGATGAAACCCGGGAGGGCAGCATCGGGGCGCTCGCCGTCGGTGCCGCCATGCTGCCGACCGAGGCGGCCCAGCGGTTCACGATTGCGGCCGGATCCGCGACCCAGATCAACTTCCGTTACCAGCGCCCCGTCCTCGGGAAAAGTCGCGATGGATCCGATCTCTATTTTCCGATGGAGCCATCCGACGAACTGGTTCGCTTCAGCTTTTTTGTCGAAGACACGGTGCGTTCGCAGTTGATCGATGTACCGGTGCGCCTCGCTCCGGTGACCGCCCTCTGGAAATCGCGCAGTTTTGTCAATGTGAGTGACAAAATGCGGGTGGAATGGGACTTGGTCAACGGCAGCGACAAGGCGGTTTCAGGGACCTTTCAAGTTGGCATGGTGGACCGGGTGGGACAGCCGACCGAGTTCTCGATTTCGCCTCTGGGAACCAAGTCCGTCTTTTCCATCTTCGACTTCGAACCACCCGAGGGCGTTTACCTCTTTCAGCAGGATCTCTGGATTCAGTTGGAGGTCGAAGGCCGGGTCGTGCGTTTCTCCCGCGAGATGGAATCCTCGCGGGATCTCGTTCTCGGGGAAGAGGTGGAAATGAAGGCCTGGAAGGACTACGCCAACCGCCCTCCCGCAGTCGAGGGATTCGCCCTGAGACGTTCGCCGGAAAAGGCCACGGTCCGCTTTGACGCGGACGACAAGGCGCTCTACGTCGTCGCGGGACTGGAAGGCATCCCGCTGCCCGATCTCGGGAATCAGGCCGCGCTGCAGATCCGCCTTTTCCTCGATGGCCGCCCCCTCGAGGAGGTGCGCTCCTTCGGCGCGGTGGAACCGGTCACGATCTACACCCGGGGGACCGACGGGCCGGGGTTCACCCAGGCGATCGAGCTGGGGGCGTTCGGACGGGGCTACGACATGATTCTGGATCCCAAAGGAATCACCTCCGTCCTGAAAACGGATTCGTCCGGCGCGAAACAGGTCGAAATCCGGGTGCCGCGATCCTACCTGCACCGCCACGCCTGGAATCTCGATGCGGTGGACGCCCTCCTCGGTGTCCGGCTCGAACTGACCGTCGCCGACGGATCACCGAACGCCCCGGTGCCCTTTCCCGCGAGCAATCGCTACGAGACGAACAGCCCCACCTTCGCCCACGAGGGCCGCATGGTCCACAGCTTCCACGAGAACGACGCCCGCTCCCTCATGAGCCTGCGGCTCTCCCGCCAGCCGGTCAACAGTTGGTCGATCCGGGTGTATTGAGTGACTGATAGGAATTTCCTTTTTCATCCCATCGGCTCCCTTCCCGCCGAAGGCCCGGGGTCGGAGAGGGAGCGTCCCACCCTTGTCAATCGGTCTTTTCCGTCTTTGACCCGTTTAGCCTGTAACACATCTGCCTGCCAACTTACCCCTATCGAGGGAGGGTCACAAAACGGATGGACGCGATCAGCGGCATGCGATATTCTTGAAGATCTTGAATCCGGTTCAGTCCCAAGCTCATGTCCGAATCTTCTGGCTACCGCACCTTGCCAGCTTGTTCGTCTAGACTCTCGCACCAACGGGACACGCAGCGGAAGCCAACGAGTGGCGGGAGTACACGCTTGCCGAGTCGGGCAGCTTGAAGGTGATCGTGAAAGTCAAGCGGTCGGCATCGATGGCGGATCAGGATTGGCTGATTCTCGAGTTACACAACGACGGGCCGCCGCCGCAAATCGATTCCTGCAATTTATCGGCACCGGTTACAAGAAAAGTCGGGTGGTGTTCGGACTCTCTTTCGGGAGTCTCACTCGGAATCCCCACCGGGAATGATTCACCGATCTCCCGGGGAAACGTCGTTCCTGAAGGGACTTATCAGACTGCCTCTCCAGGCATTCCTATCGGAATGTTGTTGGGGGTTCGGTCGAGCAATGACACTCCCCAGATGGATCTCTCCATCGATCTAAAACTGACTGATGGCCGAACTCTCAAGGGATCGTTGCCGTTTTCCACGATGTGGACAATGCCCTCCGTCGCGCAGGTCAAGTCTATGCAGACCGAGTTGGCCGGTCTCCTCACAAAACTTTCGTCCGGCTCGCCCTTGCTCACGACGCGATTGGAGTTTTCCGCCCGTCTCAACGAGACGGAAAACAATCGCCTCTCTGGTTTGCTTCAGGAGCCGCTCGTGTCCGACTCCCTCACGCTGCAGCAGGTTCTAGCGGCGGTCAAACAGCGTCAAATGGACGGAAACTTTGTATGCGGCCCTCTGATGGATTTAGTCAAACGGCGTTGGGCGGACGATCCCACGATGTTAGCCTTCTTTCTCGAGGCTTTGGCCACGCGTGGAGAGGAGGCCATTGTCGATTTGTATTTGCCTTCTCCCGGGATCTGGGACGATTCGTTCATTGAACCGATTGTGAAATTGGCCGAGAAATCCTCCAAATACCAAGTGAGTGTTTCCGCGCACAAGCGAATGATCACACTCCATCGCTGCCTCGACGTCCTCGACCGAAATCGAGGCTCGTGGGCCAAAGATCCAACGATTTCTCCGCGACTGAGCAAAGCGGTCTTGCGAGGGTACCCTATTTTGACGGGTTATCGTGCTGAAAATCTGGATGACCGTGGCCGCAATCCGGCGGGTACGGAGAGCCAAGAATTCTACGTGGCGTTGGACTCGATCACCCTCACCCGAGATGCCGCAATGATTCCGATCCTCCGGCCCTTTCTACGGGAGACGAAATTGAATGCCTACACCGTGAATAGTTCCCAACCCGGCATGATTCCAATGCGGGTCTGCGACATCGCTGCGAATGCGATCAGCCAGATCCTTGGCGGAGCGGAAATCATCACAGGCTCCCGCATTCCTGTCCTTTCGTCGAATCCGCCAGAATCAAGGCCAAATGACCCGATGAGTTGGTCACGGAGAGACCATCTCATTGCCGAACTGGAACGTAAGTTGGATTTGCCCACCTCTCGGTAAAGGTCCCAGAACCACACGGCAACTGAAGAATTGTTGCCCCGACCCCGGAACGAGGATGGCAAGTGCGTCAATCGCCAGTGGTGAGAAGGTGAAGATCGAGGCCGGCGGTTTCAAAACGGCGGAAGTCGCCATCGAGAGTCGCAAAATGGAGCCCGGCGCGGACGGGGAAGGCGGCGAGCTAGGCGTTCATCCAGACTGGCAGAGCGGGTGAACCAATTCCGCATTTGACAAAATACCAAGCCGCGGCAACGTTTTTCAGCCAATTTTTGGCGGAAAATCATTGATTCCGTGATCGGATTCAGGTGCTTCTTTCCCGTGATGGCCCTGAACGCCCCTACCTCCCCCTAACCCTCTCCGACCCCGGGCCTTCGGCGGGAAGGGAGCCGATGGGATGAAAAAGGAAAATTCCTAGCAGTAGACGACCATGAGCACGATGATTGACGAAATTCGCAGACTGTCGGTCGGCCAACGGGTCCAGTTGGTCGAGGACATCTGGGACACCCTGAGCGAGGAGGACGCCGAGTTGCCCTTGAGCGACGCGCAGATGGCGGAGTTGGACGCAAGACGGGAGCAACTGCTGGCGGATCCTTCCATCGGCATCCCTTGGGAAGCCGCCAAGGCCCGCTTGGCGGAGAAGTCTTGAGGATGAAACCGGTCCTCCTCTCCCCCGCGCCCTTTGTGACGCCGACGATGCGAAACGATGGTATGACCACTGCGACGAGGGCTTGGGATCGGAGTTTTTGCGGTCGGTGGACGAATGCCTTGGCCGGATACGCCGCGACCCGGGCCGATATCGGCTGTTCAAACCTCCTTACCGTAAGACCCTGTTGCGGCGCTTCCCTTATCAAGTCGTTTACGAAGAACGCGGCGAGAGCATCTGGGTGCTGGCGGTATTCCATTCCAGCCGGGATCCCAAACAGTTGGCAAACCGGATGCGGTGAGAGACGGTTCGCCCTACCTTCGCCGAACCTTGTTTCGGCAGATGAATCGATTCCCGGAGTTCCCAGTATACGGGAGATTGCCATGCCGGTCTGTGGATGACGTAAGGTCGTTCGCCTGACGGCAGCG
>JAAYAT010000073.1 GCA_012719225.1 Verrucomicrobiaceae bacterium | reverse complement strand
GGGTTCGCCGTGGCAAAGGGCGTAGGCGGAGAGTTCCTCGAATCCGACCTCGCCCGCCTCGATCCTCGCTCCGATGCCGGAGTCGAAGGAGCGGTAGCGCTCTTTCTTGAAGGCGTCGAGACGGCCGTCGGCGAGGATCGCGTGGGCGATCTTGAGTCCCCGGGCGAAGGCGTCCATGCCGCCGATGTGGGCGTGGAAAAGATCGAGCGGTTCGAAACTTTCGCGTCGGCATTTGGCGTCGAAATTCAAGCCCCCCGAAGTGAATCCCCCCATCCGCAGCACGCAGAGCATGATTTGGCTGGTGAGATAAATGTCCGTCGGGAACTGGTCGGTGTCCCAGCCGATCAACTCGTCGCCGGTGTTGGCATCGATCGAACCGAGGGCGTTCGCCGCCATCGCCACCTCCAACTCGTGCATCATGGTGTGCCCGGCGAGGGTTGCGTGATTGGTCTCGATATTGAGCTTCAATTCGCCCATGAGATCGTGCTCGCGGAGAAAATTGAGACAGGCCGCCGCATCCGAATCATACTGGTGGGTGGAGGGTTCGCGGGGTTTCGGCTCGATGTAGAACTCGCCCCGGAAACCGATCTTTTTCTTGTGCGCCACCGCCATCTTCAGCAGGGCCGCGAGGTGATCGAGCTCGCGTTTCATGTCGGTGTTGTAGAGGGTCGCGTAGCCCTCCCGTCCTCCCCAGAAAACGTAGCCCTCCCCGCCGAGGCGGTGGGTCACCTCGAGGGCTTTTTTGACTTGGGCGGCGGCGTAGGCGAAGACATCGGCGAAGGGCGACGTGCCCGCCCCCTGGTTGTATCGCTTGTGCGAAAAAAGACAGGCGGTCCCCCAGAGCAGTTGGATCCCGGTGGCTTGCTGCGCCTTTTCCAATTCCCCGGCGACCTCGTCGAGGGCGTCGTTGGAAGCCTGGAGATCGCCCAGTTCCGGCGCGACATCGCGGTCGTGGAAGCAGTAGTGGTCTATCCCGACCTTTTGCATGAACTCGAACATCGCCCAGACCCGCTTTTTCGCGTTGGCGACGGAGTTCGTGCCGTCGTCCCAAGGGCGAACCGCGGTAGCTTCGCCGAAAGGATCCCCGAGTCCGTTCCGCATCGTGTGCCAATAGGCGCAAGCAAAGCGGAGGTGATCCCTCATCGGCTTGCCGCCGACCAGCTCATCGGCGTCGTAGTGCTTGAAAGTGAGAGGATCCCGGGAAGCTGGACCTGCAAACGGGATTTTCGGGATGCCCGGGAAAAATTCATCACTCATAGACGGTGAGTTTTCCAGACCGACCGACAAGATCAAGCCGAAACTGCGACGGCAATCGGCGGATCGGCGGTGGAAAGACGAGGTCGGCGAATCTTCTGCATTCGGAATCATTCGGAATCGCGAGCGAAAACAGGTGACTCGCCGCCCGAGGCGCGTTGGGTTCCGGGCTTGAAATAGCGGGTCCGTTTTGAAATACTTCCGAAAAAAATCCGCCCATCCCTCCATGAACCCCCACCTCTCCGTCATCACCCTCGGCGTGGACGATCTTGAGCGCGCTCTCACCTTTTACCGCGACGGTCTCGGTCTGCCGACGAAAGGAATCATCGGCACGGAAATCGAACACGGTGCCGTCGCCTTTCTGGATCTACGGCACGGTCTGAAACTCGCCCTCTGGCCGCAGATCAGCCTCACCCATGACACCGGGATCCCGTTCTCCCCCGGTGCGCCATCGACCGTCACCCTCGGACACAATGTGGCTTCGCGGGACGAGGTCGATGCGATCCTGGCGCGGGCGCGTGAGGCGGGAGCGAGAATCGTGAGAGAGGCGCGAGAAACGACATGGGGCGGATACGCGGGCTACTTTCAAGATCCCGACTCCCACCTCTGGGAAATCGTGTGGAACCCGAACTTCGCCAATTTATGAGAAGGAATCTCAACCCCTCAACCCCCGGGAACATTGGCATGTTCCTACTCGCTCCTCTACTCGCTCCTCTACGCGCAACCGCTAAACGGCTAAATCGCTAACCGCTAAACAGCTACCCCCGCTCCATTTGCACCTCGGGCGATCCTGTGTATCTTCCCGCTTCCACTTTTTATTCACCCAAACACCTCCAGACAGACATGCCCTTTCAATTCACCGGATTCGCTGACGAAGCGGAAAAATCACTCGACGGCCAGATCGCCACTCTCAAAGAGGCCGGCTGGAGCGCGATCGAACTCCGCCTCGTCGGAGGAAAAAACATCTGCGACCACAGCGACGAGGAGTGGGCCGCGGTGAGGGACACCCTCGCCGCCGAAGGCATCACCATCGTCGGTTTCGGCGGTCAGATCGGCAACTGGGCCCGCCCCGTCACTTCGGATTTTCAAAAAGACATCGACGAACTGCGTCGCGTCGCTCCCCGGATGCGCGAAGTCGGAGCGAAATTTCTCCGCATCATGTCCTGGCCCAATGACAAGGACGCCCCCCTCTCCCGCGAAGACTGGAAGAACGAGGTGGTGCGCCGCCTCCGCGAGCTCGCCCCCATCGCCGAAGCCGAGGGCGTCATTCTCGCCCACGAGAACTGCAACGGATACGGCGAAAGCCCCGAAGGCTACCTCGAACTGGTCGCCGAAGTGAAGAGTCCCGCTTTGAAGCTGATCATCGACACCGGCAACAACAGCCTCCACCACAACAGCAACGAGGCGACCTGGGAATACTACCAGAAGTGCCGCGACGAGATCGTCCACGTCCACATCAAGAGCGCCAAACCCAATCCCGAGGGCGGCGACTGGATCACCTGCCACGTCGACGAAGATCCCGTGCAGCGCCGCATCATCGAAGATCTCCACCGCACCGGCTAC
Source organism: Verrucomicrobiaceae bacterium (assembly GCA_012719225.1). GTDB lineage: Bacteria > Verrucomicrobiota > Verrucomicrobiia > Verrucomicrobiales > DEV007 > Arctic95D-9. The sequence goes on along the minus strand of JAAYAT010000073.1, from coordinate 3,980 downwards.
GACGGCTGGCTCTCCATCGAGCCCCACATCAAAGCCGCGATCCACGCGGGGCAGGATGTCGATGATTCCGGCGAAGCCCGCGCCGTCTGGCTGGATTACACCAAGAGGCTGGAGAAGCTGGTCAAAGAAGTGACCGGGTAGGGAAGCTGTTTAGCTGTTAGCTTTTTGGCTGTTTAGCGGCTATTCTTCGCTGCGCAAAAGTCTGTAGAGGGGGGCGCGAGACCCTCGGACGAACAATCCCAAACCCTTCTTTTGCCGAAGGTGGGGTTTTTTCGGCCCTGCCCGGAAAAAAACGAATTTTTTTGTCAAAAATGTATCTGGACCGGACCTTAGACTTGTCGGCATGGCAGATACCAGTCCAGATCAGGCGGCGGAGAACTATCTCATCCTGCTCAACGAACACGAGAAATCTCTCGCGGCCTACGTCTATGCGCTCGTGAGCGACCGGCACGAAGCCGAGGACATCATCCAGAGCTGCAAGCTCACCATGTGGAAGCAGTTCGACCGCTTCGAACCCGGCAGCCATTTCGTCGCCTGGGCTCGCCGCATCGCCCTGCACCAGATCCTCAACTACCGGCGCAGCGCGAAACGCAAACCGCTCTACTCGACCGACCCCGCCTTTCTCGAAGCGGTCGCCGCCGAGATCGATCACGAGTCCGACCACTATTCGGCCCGGTCCGAGGCGCTGCAGGAATGCCTCAAAAAACTCCCCGAAAACCAGCGCAGACTCATCCTGCTGCGCTACTACGAGGACCACGACATCACCTCCATCGCGCGGGAGACGGACCGCACCGAGGCCGCCGTTTACAAACTCCTCAGCCGCGTCCGCGCCTCGCTCAACGAGTGCGTCACCACCCGTCTCAACGCCCCCGCCACATGAACCATCGCGAAAATATCGACCGTTCTTTTGACGGTCAACTGTCCCAGACGGAATGGGACGCGCTCCAGCAGGCCGTCCTCGCCGACCCGGACCTGCGCCGCGAGTACGTGGAAAAGCGCTGGATCCACGCCCTCCTCGAAACGGAGAGCGAGGCCCTCCCCTCCCTCTTTGCCGAGGCGGTGCCCACCCCGTCCGCGAAGACGACGGTCCGCCCCCTCCTCTGGCTCAGCAGCGCCGCCGCCCTGCTCTTTTTCGCCGCGACCCTTTTCCTGATGTGGGATCGCCACAGCGGGGACATCGTCGCCACCCTCGTCGAAGCCGAAGGCTGCCGCTGGGCGGGTTCCGACCTGCCCACGGTGGAGGGCGCGGGACTCGCACCCGGCACCCTATCGCTCATGGAAGGCATGGCCACGATACAGTTCAAGAGCGGTGCCACCGTCACCCTCGAGGCCCCCGGCGTGCTGGTGGTCGAGTCCGCGATGAAGTGCCGTCTCGTCGAGGGATCCGTCGTTGCCGACGTGCCGGAATCGGCCCACGGTTTCACGATTGATACGGAGAAAATGGAAGTGATAGACCTCGGCACCCGCTTCGGCGTGACCACGACCCCCTTGGGCAACTCCAATGTCTTCGTCTTCGAGGGCGAGGTGAAAGTGCGTCAGGGTGAGTCGCCCGAGACGAAACACCTCCTCGCAGGGCACGTCCTCGTCGGTGCGGCCGATCCCCTGAGCGACTCCGATCTGGAGGTGCGGCGCTCCGAACCTCTCCCCTCCCCCGGCGAGGACTGGACCCCCATCTCCACCGCCATCGGCGAGGGCCGCGACGCCTACGTGCGACGCGGCGACAGCCACGGCCCCACCGGCGGCCATCCCCTCCTCATGGTCAAACACACCGATCTCGCCGAGAACAACCAGCGGCGCGCCCTCCTCACGTTTGATCTCAGTTCCCTCGCCGGCGGGGAGATCCGCGACGCCCGACTCGCCTTGAAAATGGAGGCGAGCGGCCTCGGCTTTTCCTCCCTCGTGCCCGACTCGCGCTTCGCCGTCTACGGGATCGTCGACGAAGCGGCGACCCGCTGGAGCGAGGACTCCTTCCTCTGGAAAAACGCCGGCACCCTCGTCGCGGACACCCTCTCGGAGGACGTCGCCCGACGCCTCGCCACCTTTGAGATCCGCAAGGGCGCCCCCAACGAATTCGTCGAAACCCGCTCCGACGCCCTCACCGATTTCCTGCGTTCCCAATCGGATCGACCGGATCGACCGGGTCGCCACGTCCACTTGCTCCTCGTCCGCGAAACCGGCGAAGCCGACCAGCAGGGCCTCGTCCATGCTTTCGCTTCGAAAGAGCATCCCACGTCCCCCGCTCCCACGCTCTGGATCCAAACCTCTCCCGCTGAATGAAATTTTTGACCCTGACATTGTCTCTTCTCACTCTCGGATTCGTCACCGCGTCCCCCGCGGCGGATGACCGCGAGGCCATGAAATTTTTCGAAAATGAGATCCGCCCCCTTCTCGCGGCGGAATGCTACGACTGCCACGGCCCCGAAAAAGCCAAGAACGGACTACGTCTCGATCACCGGGAGCTCATCCTCACCGGTGGTGAAAGCGGTCCCGCCCTCGTCCCCGGCAAACCCGCCGACTCCCTCCTCATCGGAGCGGTCCACCGCGGCGACCCCGATTTGTCCATGCCCCCGAAGAAGGCGCTCCAGCCAGCCCAAATCGCCGCGCTGGAAAAATGGATCGCCCTCGGCGCCCCCTGGCCCGCCGAGACCGTCACCAAAAGCAAGACCGACAAAAACGGCTTCACCGAAGCCGACAAAAACTGGTGGGCGATCCAGCCCGTCACCGAACCGGTCGTTCCCGCCAACGGCGAGGAGTGGGCCAAGAATCCCATCGACCGTTTCATCGCGAAGCAGTTGGAGGCAAACCACCTCCACCCCGCCGCCCCCGCCGATGCGGACGAACTGGTCCGCCGACTCTACTTCGACCTGCACGGTCTGCCGCCCACTCCCGCCGAGGTCGCCGACTTCGGCAAGGCCTACGCCGAAGATCCTGACAGCGCCACCGTCGCACTGATCGACCGCCTCCTCGAAAGCCCCCGCTACGGCGAGCGCTGGGGCCAGCATTGGCTCGACGTGGTGCGCTACGCCGAGAGCGACGGCTACCGCGCCGACAGCTACCGCCCCGAGACGTGGATGTATCGCGACTACGTGGTGCGCTCCTTCAACGAAGACAAGCCCTATGATCGATTCGTCCGCGAACAACTCGCCGCCGACGAATTCGCCAAAGACGATCCCGACACCCTCATCGCCACCGCCTTCCTGAGACTCGGGGTCTACGAGTGGAACCAGCGCAACGCGCGGATGCAGTGGGACCTCATCCTCACCGAGATGACCAACGTCACCAGCGAGACGTTCCTCGGGCTCGGGATGGGTTGCGCCCAGTGTCACGATCACAAATTCGACCCCATCCTGCAGAAAGACTACTTCGCCCTGCAGTCCTTTCTCAACTCGACCTGGTGGCCCGAGAACCAGCTTCTCGCCTCGCCCGAAGAGCGGGCCGTCTACGACAAAAAGATGGCGGAATGGGAGGCCGCCACCAAAGACCTGCGCGCCGGGATCGACGAACTCACCGCCTCCATCATCGAGGGCAGACGCGAGGGAGTGGTCAAACAATTCCCCGAAGACGTCAAGGCGATCTACTGGAAATCGCCCGAAGAGCGCACCGCCTACGAAGAACAATTGGCCCAGTTGGTGCAACGTCAGGTCGATTACGGATACCAGCGCATCGACTTCAAGAAAATCTTCGCCAAGGACGAGAAGAAACTCGCCCGCTACACCGAACTCACCGAAAAGCTCAAGGCCTTTGACAAACTCAAGCCCGCCCCGCTCCCCACCGCCTTCATCACCACCGACGTCGGCATCGAACCGGCCGAGACCATCCTGAAACGCCGTCAGCACGACGAAGTGATTGAACCCGCCTTCCTCACCCTGCTCGGCCAACCCGCCCCGGAAATCACCCCCACGGAAACCACCACGGGACGCCGCACCGCCCTCGCCAACTGGATCGCCAGCGAGGAAAACCCCTTCACCGCCCGCGTCATG
>JAAYAT010000008.1 GCA_012719225.1 Verrucomicrobiaceae bacterium | reverse complement strand
TGATCTCCGAGCCGAAATCGAGGTCGGCGAGGACGCGGTTGGAATCATATTTCACTCCCCATGCCTTGAAGAGCGTGTCCAGATCCGAGCTGGGAGCCGGTCCGCCCTGCGGAGGCATCCCGGGCATCTGCGGTTGTCCCTGCGGGGCGAGGGCTCGGGCGTAGAAGAAATTCGGGTCGACGAAAGCGATGACGTTGCCGCCTTGGAGGAGATACTGGTCGATCGCAAACTGGCCTTCGGCGGTGATGTCATAGGGATGGACCACGATGAGGGTGGAGGTTCCGGCGGGGATCTCGGTCGAGGTCGAGGGGATCACTTCGACTTCGTAGTCCTTGCCGAGGAGCTCGTAAAACATCCAGGGCTGCTGCGGCGGGGCCTGGAAATTGCCGCCGAATCCACCTCCGATCGCCATGCCTGACATGACGACGATTTTTTTGTTCTTGCCATCGTGTACGCTGGAGACGGCCCGGGCGAGATCGTACTCGAGGGAGGTCTCCGGGCGGGCCGGGACGAAGGGGATGGCCTCGACCGAGTCGAGGCACTGGATCGCGATCCCGAAATAGAGTTCGTTGTTCGTCTCGCCGGAGACGCCGGCCTGGAGACCGTCGATGATGGCGGAGTCTTCCGCGTCGGTGTTGGGTACGGGATTGAGTTTTTTCACCGTCAGCATTTTGACCTTTTTGGTTTCGAATTCACCAGCCTCGTTGGTGAGTTCGATTTCTTTGGTCGGCGCCGCGCGGACAAATTCGGCGAGGAGATCTTCGACACGGCGAGCGCGGGAACGCTCACCGGGACTCATCACTTTGCGGTCATCGGTCACGTAGTAGCGGATCTGCACAGGAGTGTCGAGCCGCGAGAGGATATTGCCGGTGCCCTCCGAGAGAGTGTAGGATTTATATTCCGTGAGGTCGGCCCGCAGACTCACCTTGTCGGCGAGAAAGTTGATGAGCAGGGCGATGACAAAGATCGCGGCGAGACCCGCGAGGGCGGCGCTGCGACGGCTCAGTTTGGGAGATTGGCGGTCTTTCGATTCACTCATGTCGTTGATCGTAAGATGTGGGGTTGGAAATGGAGGTTCAGGCTCGCTTCAGTCGGATCGCGACGGAAGTGGCGAAGAGGCAGAAGGTGATAAAGCTGAGGAAAAAGACGATGTCGCGCAAGCCGAGGACACCCTTGGCCAGTTCGGTGAAATGGGGCATCACCCCGAGCACGTTGACCAGTTTGAGAATCGGCCAGAAGACGAGCCAGCCGCCTTTGAGGTTCATGAGCAGTTCACTGAGATGCGGCAGTCCGCCGAGCCAGAGCATCATGCAGATCGCGACCGAGACGAGCAGGGCGACGAGCTGGCTGCGGGTGATCGCCGAGATCACCGAAGTCACCGCGAGGAAACAAAGGGCGACAAAGAAGGTCGCGACGAAACCGGCCATGATGACTCCGTTGTCCGGGTCGCCGAGGAAGTTGATCGTCCAGACAATGGGGAAGGAAAGCACCAGCATCGCAAAAAGAACCACCGCCGCCGCGAGGTATTTTCCGAGAATGGCGTGCCAGGGGGCCAGCGGCATCGTCAGCATCAGCTCGAGAGTGCCGAGGCGCTGCTCCTCGGACCAGAGGCGCATGCCCACCGCCGGAGCGATGAGAACGAGATACCAGGGCAGATACTGGAAGTAGGGGAGGAAAAGGTCGGCCTCGCCCCCTTCGAGAACCCCGGTGAAGAAGAACGAGAGGGTGTTCGAGATCCCGAGGAAGACCACGAAGAGGACGTAGGCGATCGGGGAGGTGAAATAACTCTTCAGCTCTCTTTTGAAGATGGTGCGGACCTCGCGGGGCAGCACAAAAAAGAGAATCGCGACGAAGATCGCCGAGACGATCAGCGTCGGAATGGCGAATTCCAAAACAAGGGTGAGTAAGGCATCCATGAGGACTCTGATAAATGGGGGTTGAATTGTCTCCGGGAGAAAGGGTTCGTTGGTGCGGCGCAGCGGCGGTCGCTTATTTCTCGGCGTCGGTTTTGGTGATCTCGCGGAAGAGCAGATCGAGGCGTCCTTCCTCGACCCGGAGTTCCTCTATGGAGAGATTCTTCTCCTTGCAGACTCCGAAAACGGAGGCGCTCAGCTTGTCGCCCTTGCCCTTCGCCGGAGTGATCCGGGCGGTGATGCCGTTCTCGTCGGATGCGATCGGTTCGACCGAGGCCACCACATCGAGTTTTTCCAGTTCCGCCTGGATCCCCGATCCGGCGAGACCGGAGGCGCGCAGGGTGACGATGCCGGCGTTGCTCGCTTTGGCCATCAGCTCCTCCGGGGTGCCGTCGGCGATGATGCGACCGCGGTCGATGATGATGGCACGGGTGCAGGAGGCTTCGACTTCCTCGAGAATGTGGGTGGAAAAAATGATCGCCTTGGTTTCCCCCATACGCCGGATGAGCTGGCGAATCTCCTGCTTCTGGTTGGGATCGAGA
>JAAYAT010000007.1 GCA_012719225.1 Verrucomicrobiaceae bacterium | reverse complement strand
TGAAGAACCTTCTTCGTGTTGATCCTATTGTTCCCGGGGGTTTGTTCGGATGATCGAGGCGGCTCAAGCTTCGCGCCTATTTTTCGACCAGAAAGCCCGTTTCAGCACGTGACTGTCGCCGCGGAATGTAAATCTCCTACCCGATCCACCGTGTTGCCGTTGCCGTTTCTGCGGCATCGCCGGGATAACCCTCAGTCTGACCAGCTTCTACATGACCCAATAGTCAGTCGTTCTTCTTCTTTCACTGTATTTAAATCAGGTTCCTCCGGTATTCTGAGGGCGTCATGAAAAACGAATCGAATCAACACTGGGACCTTGTCGGGGACATCCACGGGGAGCTGAAGGCTCTTACTCTTCTGTTGGCAAAGCTGGGCTACCGCGAGGAGGACGAAGGGATCGTCCATCCCGAGGGTCGCAAGCTCATCTTTGTCGGCGATCTCATTGACCGCGGTCTGGACAGCCGGGGGGTCCTCCACTTCGTGCGCCGCCTCATGGACTCGGGTCAAGCGCTCGTGGTGATGGGAAACCACGAGTACAACTTCATCGCCTACCACACGCGTGACGCCGAGGGCAAACGCCTGCGCCTGAATACTCCCGGGCACCGCGCTCAGATCGCGGCTACGATGAAGTCGTTCGAGGGGCACGAGGAGGAGATCGCCGATTGGAGCGAATGGATGAAAGGGCTGCCCTTTTTCCTGGATTTCGGGGATCTTCGCGTCGTCCATGCCTCGTGGGTGCCGGGAGACATCGCCTATCTCGCGGACAAGTCCCTGCGGGACCGCGACTTTCTCATCGAATCGGCCCGTCGCGGTTCGCGGGCGTGGGAGGCCATCGGACGAGTCCTCAAGGGGGTCGAGATCGAGATGCCCGACGGAATCCGGCTCGCCGATTCGAACGGCATCTTGAGGAAATCGATGCGGGTGCGCTGGTGGGGGGAATTGGCGGGACTCAGTTGGAGCGAGATCGCTTTTCCCCCCGGAGCGCAACTACCGGAGGGGGCGGCTGACCTGCACGGTCTGGACGCTCTCCTCGCCTACGGTCCCGAAGAAGCTCCGGTCTTCTTCGGCCACTACAAGTTGAAGCGCCATCCGGTCGGTCCGCAGGCACCGAACGTCGCCACTCTCGACTACGGGCTCGGGCACGGAGGAGGTGCCACCGCCTACCGCTGGAATGGGGAGAGGGTCATCGAACGGGAGAACTTCGTGGAGATGCCGGCACTGTCGGCTCAAGAAGACCCGTCGATTCCGCTTCGCGGTTCCGCCTGACATCGCGACCGGTGCCAGTGAGTACGGAAGCGGTCATTCCGGGATATCCTCGGCGAAACGGCGGATGGCGAGGGCTTTTCCACTCTCCTCATCGACATCGACAATGACGCCGCGCAGACCGACCGGACCCTTGGCCACCGGGAAACGCCTCGGGGTGGAGGTGCGGAAGCGGGCGATGACGGGGTCCGTCTCTCGTCCGAGCACCGAATCGAGCGGCCCGCACATGCCCGCGTCGCAAAGAAAGGCGGTGCCGCCGGGGAAGATCTGCTCATCGGCGGTCTGGACGTGGGTGTGGGTTCCCACGACCGCGGAGACGGTTCCGTCGAGGGCGCGACCGAGGGCGATCTTCTCACTGGTCGTTTCGGCGTGAAAATCGACAAAGAGCACTTTGACGTCCTCTTCCGCCCGGAGCTTCGCGATCTCGGTCTCCAGCGCGAGGAAGGGATTTTCGAGAGGCGGCTGGATGAAGCTGCGGCCCTGGGCGTTGAGCACGGCGACCTTTCCCTTGGCCGTATCGAGGACGATGGAACCTCCGCCGGGAACGCCGGGAGGATAATTCAGCGGCCGCAGCACGCGGGGTTCCATTTCCATGAAGTCCATGATCTCGATCTGGTCCCAGACATGATCCCCGGTCGTGATCACCGCGATGCCGGCCCGGAGTAGGTCGATGGAGATCTTCGGGGTGATGCCGCGGCCTCCGGCGGCGTTTTCCCCGTTGGCGATGATGAAGTCGATTTCTTCCTCGGCCTTGATCGCGGGAAGGCGCGAGATCACCGCTTTTCTCCCCGGTTCTCCGACAATATCTCCTAGAAATAGAATTCTGAGCATGCTTCACTTATTCTGCCCGCTTTGCCTCCGGGGAAACCAAAAAGTTTCACTCTCTTGAATGCTCTCTCCGAATTTCGCGGTCTCGTTTTCCGCCGCGCCTTGTTGCTGTGCCTCGCAGGGCTTTTTGTTTTCGGAACGGAACGGTCTCCGGCGGAGACTGCGCCCGCGACGCCCGCGGAAAAGAAGGAGGGGGAAAAAGGCGCGGAGCCGTCCGGTTTTGTCCCTCCCCTCCCCTTCATCGCCCGCCTCGGCGAGGTGCCGGACTGGTCGGCCCTCGACGACTACCAGCGCACCATCACCCGCGAGGAGTTCACCTATCTCCTCCATCACTGCTACGCGAGGAGTCCGGAGGAGGCCTCCGATCATATCCAGATCCGATCCGATCGCGTCCTCATCCTGAAGCAGTCCAACTTCCCCGAGCGCGGCTGGTATGATCTGCGCTTTCGCACGGAAGACAAACTCTCGACCGACGGACCGCGTTTCTGGCGAAAGCCAGTGGAGATGGACGATCTCCCCGACAACTCGACAAAACCGCTCCAGGGTTTGCGCATCGCGATCGACCCCGGCCACATCGGAGGGGAATGGGTGACTTGGGATGACAGGCATTTTCTTCTCGGAAAAGACACCATTCCCGTGAGAGAAGGAGAGATGACCCTGACAGTCGCCCGCGTTCTCGAACGGGATCTCACCCTGCTGGGGGCGACGGTTTTCCTGACGCGGGAGTCACACCATCCGACCACCACCGAGCGGGTCGAGACTCTGGGGGAGGAGGCGAGGGCCTACCTCCTCCAGCGCGGGCAGATCCCCTCCCCCCGTCTCATCGCCAGCACCGCCAAGTCGATGTTTGCGATTTCGAGCGAGATCCGCGCGCGCGGCGAACTCCTCAACGGGAGCTTCCAACCCGACCTCGCCCTCTGTCTCCATTTCGACGCATCGCCCTGGGGAAGTCGCCCGGCCTTCCGCTCGCCGAACCACCTCCACCTCCTCATCAACGGCTGCTACTCGCGCGGCGAAATCGCCGAGGACGACACCCGCTTTGAGATGGTGCGGCGCATCCTCCAGCGGATCTACTACGAGGAGCTGGCCCTCGCCGATGTCGTCTCCCGGACCATGCAGCGGGAAACTCGTCTCCCCGCCTTTCACTACGACGGCACCCGGGGCATGTCGGTCAACGACAACGACTTGGTCTGGGCGCGGAACCTCCTCGCGAACCGGGTGTTCTCCTGTCCGGTGCTCTTTTTCGAACCCTTCTGCATGAACCACCGCGAAACCCACCTGCGCGTCCAGGAAGGCCCCTATGAAGCTCTCCGCGAGATCAACGGGATCTATCGGAAAAATATCTATCAGGAGTATGCCGACGGGATCACCGCAGGTCTGGTACGGTATTACCGGAGACAGCGATAGCGCGGATCCGGAGGGGGATGGTCGACTCACCCCCTCCGGCCGGACCTGCCTCCGGAGGGGGTGTCGAGAGGGAAAAATCCCTGACAATCAAATATGGATGGCGTGGCCGAAGGCGTCGCCGGTGGCCTCGTGAATCGCTTCGGCGAGGGTGGGGTGGGCGTGGATGGTGGCCTCGATCTCTTCGTGGGTCGCCTCGAGATTGATCGCCAGGCCCATCTCGGCGATGAGCTCGGTGGCACCGGCGCCGATGATGTGGGCCCCGAGGATCTCGCCGTGCTTTTTGTCGAAAATGATCTTCACGAACCCCTCGGAATCCGCCACCGCGAGGGCGCGTCCGCTGGCCGCGAAGGGGAATTTGCCGACGCGGTAGTCGAGCCCCTTCTCCTTGCAGGCGTCTTCGGTGAGACCCACCGAGGCCACTTCGGGATGACAGTAGGTGCAGCCGGGGAAAACGGTGACCTTCTTCGGTTTGAAGTCGGGGTCGAACATTCCCTCGACAGCCTGGACGGCCTCGTAGCTGGCGACGTGGGCGAGCCAAGGGGGGCCGATGATGTCTCCGGCGGCGTAGACGTTCGGAATGTTCGTTTGGTAGCGCTCGTCGGTTTCGATGTAGCCGCGATCGCTCAGCTTGAGTTGTTCGGCGTTCTTCGGGAGCACGGGGGCGACCCCGACGGCGACGAGGCAGACCTCGGCCTCGACCGTCGTCTGATCGCCGCCGGCGGCGGGTTCGAGGGTGAGCCGGACGCCGCTGTCCGTCGTCTCGGCGGCGGCCGTCTTCGTGGCTGTGTGAAACTTGATGCCGTGTTTGGTGAGCGACTTTTTCAGGGCGGCGCTGACCTCGGAGTCCTCGACCGGGAGGATGCGGTCCATCATTTCAATGACCGTCACCTCGGTGCCGTAGGCGCTGAAGAAATACGCGAACTCGATCCCGATCGCCCCGGCGCCGATGATGACCATGGACTTGGGCTGTTTCTTGAGAGTCATGGCGTCCTTCGAGCCAATCACCTTCTCGCCGTCGAAGGGGAGGAAAGGCAGCGCCCGCGACACGCACCCGGTCGCGACGAGGACGTTCGCCGCCGTGTGCAGCTCGCTTTTGCCCTCGGCGTCGATGACTTCGACCTTGCCGTTGGCGGCGAGACCGCCGGTGCCGCGCAGGTAGTCGATCTTGTTTTTCTTGAAAAGGAATTCAATGCCCCCGGCGAGCTTGTCGGAGACCTTGCGGGAGCGCCCGATCACTTTCTCCCAGTCGTAGGAGAGCCCGTCCACCTTGAGGCCGAACTCGCCGGCGCGGTGTGCGAGGGTGTGGTAGAGCTCGGCGTTTTTGAGAAGGGCCTTGGTCGGGATACAGCCCCAGTTGAGGCAGGTTCCCCCGGCGCGATCGTTCTCGACGCAGGCGACTTTTTTTCCGAGTTGGGCGGCGCGGATCGCTCCGACATATCCGCCGGGGCCGCCACCGATGACGATGAGATCGTATGATGCCATGGGTGTAAATAAATGAATGTTAGGAAATGAGAAGGAGGGGCGTTTCGAGGAAACGTTTCAGTTCGGAGAGGAAGCGGGCTCCGACCGCACCGTCGATGACGCGGTGGTCGCAGCTCATCCCGACCCACATGCGCTGGCCGGGGACAATTTGGCCGGCGGCGTTGACGACGGGCTGTTTGCTGATGGTGCCTATCGCGAGGATGGCGGCCTGGGGCGGGTTGATGATCGCGTCGAAATGGCCGATGCCAAAAGCGCCGAGGTTGGAGATGGTGAGGGTGCCACCCTGCATCTCGTCGGGGGTGAGTTTTTTGTCTTTGGCGCGACCGGCGAGGTCCTTGAGTTCGGCGGCGAGTTCTTTGATGGATTTCGTCTGGGCCGATCGAATCACCGGAGTGACGAGACCTTCCTGGATCGCCACGGCGACGGAGAGGTGGATTTCGCCGTGCTGGAGGATGGCATCCCCCTGGAAAGAGGCGTTCACTTCGGGAACCGCGTCGGCCGCGAGCACGGTGGCGCGCATGATGAAGTCGTTCACCGTGTACTTGGGACCGCCGTTGGCGAGGCTGGCCGTGTTGACCTGCTCGCGCAAGGTCATGAGCGCCTCGGTGTCGATCTCGATGTTGAGATAAAAATGCGGGATGGTCGTTTTGCTCTCGATGAGGCGCTGGGCGATGACCCGGCGCATTCCCGAGAGGGCGATGGACTGATCGGACCGACTCGCCGGCGGAGGGAGCAGTCCGAGTGGGGAACCGCCGCCGCCGGCGGGGGCGTTGAGGACATCCTTTTTGACGATGCGACCTCCGGGCCCGCTCCCGCTGAGACGGCGGAGATCGACGCCCTGCTCTTCGGCGAGCTTGCGGGCGAGGGGCGATGCCTTGACGCGTCCTCCGGCCGGGGCGGAGGCCTTCGCCGCCGCGGCGGGCTTGCCGGTGTCGGGGGCGGCTTCCGCGGAGGGAGCTTCAGTTTTGGCCTTGGCTTCGTCGGGCGTTGCCGCTTTTTCAGCGGGAGCGGAAGACGTCGCCGCCGCAGGAGGCTGGTCGGCGTCGGCGGGCGGTTCTTCGCCCGGCTCGAGGATGAGAGCGAGGGAGGTGCCGAGGGCGACGGTCTCGCCTTCTTTCACATAAATCTTGTGGAGGATGCCTTCGTCGAAGGAGGGCATCGCCATGGTCGCCTTGTCCGTCTCGACTTCGGCGATGTCTTCGTCCATGGACACGGTGTCGCCCTCTTGCTTGAGCCATTTCACGAGGGTGCCCTCGCTCATCGTGTCGCTCAGTTTGGGCATTTTCAAATAGGCTGCCATACGTTTTCTTGCGGGTGGGAAGGTGGAAAATTCTTGTTTTGACAGGTCGTCCGGCGGGGACTCTAACAGATCGTCAGCGCCCGCGCCACGATTTCGTCGGGATCGGGGAGTTGCAGCTTCTCGATGGGCGGGCTGTAAAACGCCGGAGCGTCGGCACTGGTGATCCGCAGCACCGGGGCGTCGAGATCGTCGAAGGCCTGCTCCATGATCATGGAGGAGATTTGCGCCCCGACGCCGCAGAAGGGTTTGTTCTCCTCCACGCAAATGGCGCGATGGGTCTTGCGCACCGAGGCCATGATCGCCTCTTCGTCGAGCGGACGGATCGAGCGCAGATCGAGGACCTCGGCGTGGATGTTGTGTTTATCGGCGAGGGTTTCGGCGGCGGCGAGGCAGGTCACGACGGCACGTCCGTGGGCGATGAGGGTGAGGTCGGCACCCTCGCGTTTCACTTTCGCCTTGCCTATGGGCACGATGAGTTCGCCCTCCTCGAGTTCATCGTTCGAGGGGACGCTGCCGGTGAGTCCGTAGAGGACGGTGCTCTCCATGAAATAGACGGGGTCGTTGTCGCGGATCGCGGACTTGATGAGCCCTTTGGCGTCGTGGGCGTCGGAGGGGGTCACGACCTTGAGTCCGGGCATGTTGGCGAAGATGTTCTCGGGCGTGTGCGAGTGGGTCGCACCGACGTTGGTGCCTCCGTTGGCGGGACCGCGCACGACGATGGGGACATTGATGAGACCGCCGGACATGTAGCGACAGGTCGCGGCGTTGTTCATCATCTGGTCGAAGGCGACGTAGGCGAAGCTGTAGAACATCAACTCCATGACGGGGCGCACGCCGAGCATGGAGGCCCCGATGCCGATGCCGATGAATCCGGCCTCGGAGATGGGGGCGTCGATGATGCGCTTGTCGCCCCACTTTTTCCAAAGTCCCTCGGTGACTTTGTAAGCGCCGTTGTACTCGGCGACTTCTTCTCCGATGATGACGACATTCTCGTCGCGGGCGAGTTCCTCGTCGAGGCCTTCACGGAGTGCTTCGCGGTAGGTGATTTCTCGTGGCATGGAAAGAGAGCTTTTTGCCGTTAGCGTTTTTGCTGTTTGGCTCAGGGGAAAACTAATAGGGTATCGTTGGTGAGGAGAGAGGGTGAAGTCTCAGCCGTGGAAGAAATGGCGACCGCTGCGTCCGGCTTCGGTGTTGTTGTCCACCTCCCAGTAGACATCGTCGAAAATTTCGGATTCGTCGGGGAACGGGCTTTTGATGGCGAATTCGGCGGCGGCGTCCGCCTCGGCTCCGGCCTCTTTGTGGATCGCCTTGTAGTCGTCTTCCGAGAGGACTCCCTCGTCGATGAGGGTGCTCTTCCAGAACTCGATGGGATCGTGCTTGTTCATGTATTCCTGGATCTCCTCCTTGGTGCGGTATTTCTCGGCGTTGGCATCGGCGACGGAATGCCCTTTGTGCCGGTAGGTGTCGATCTCTAGAAGTGTGGGGCGGCACTGCTCGTGGGCGCGCTCGACCGCCTTTTGCACTCCGGCGCGGATCTCGTAGAGACTGACCCCATCGATTACGTCCCAGTCCATGTTGTAGCCCTCGGCGCGGGCGGCGAGACCTTCCTTGGGAAAGGCCGAGGAACGGGCCTGCGAGGTGCCCATGGAATACCCGTTGTTTTCGATGATGTAGACGACGGGCAGGCTCCAGAGCGAGGCGAGGTTGAGCGCCTCGTGAAACGCGCCCTGGTTGACCGCGCCGTCACCGAGATAGCAGAGGCAGCAACCTTTGAGTCCTTTGTATTTGATCGCGAACGCGAGACCGGCCCCGAGCGGAGTCTGCCCGGCGACGATGCCGTGACCGCCCCAGTAGTTTTTGTCGGGGGCGAAATAATGCATCGAGCCTCCCTTGCCTTTGGAGCATCCGGTCGCTTTTCCGAAAAGCTCGGCCATGCACTCGTTCATGTTCATCCCCACGGAGAGGGCGTGCCCGTGGTCGCGGTAGGCGGTGATGATGTGGTCGTTTTCCCCGAGCAGGGAGATCGATCCGACGGCGACGGATTCCTGGCCGATGTAGAGGTGAAGGAATCCGCCGATGGAGCCGAGATGATAGTGCTTGAGAGAGACCTGCTCGAAGCGGCGGATGCGGACCATCTGACGGAGCAGATCTATTTTATCCGCAGCGGTGAGCGACTGATTGATCGGTGCGTCAGCGAAGGGAACGAGCGATTGGGGTACGGATTTCGATGCCATCACAAAAGAAAATATCCCTCCGTGGTTGGAAGGCCGCGCACGGTAGCGTAAAGTGCCCCGTAAGGAAACCGGTAACTGTCCGAATTTTGCTTTTCCCCTCGTTCGCGCCCCGGCTCCGCCCGGATTGTTCCACGTGGAACATTTCACTTCTTCAAGATGTTTGATTACCCTAAAAAATACGATGTCCTGATCATCGGTGGCGGCCACGCCGGCGTCGAAGCGGCCATGGCGGCCGCCCGCGTCGGAGCGAGTGTCGCCCTCCTCAGCCAGAACCTGGACACCGTGGGTCAGATGTCCTGCAACCCCGCCATCGGAGGTCTCGGGAAAGGACACATGGTCCGCGAGATCGACGCCCTCGGCGGGGTCATGGCCCTGAACACCGACGCGACCGGCATCCAGTTCCGCATCCTCAACGCGAAGAAAGGACCGAGCGTCCGCGCCCCGCGCGCGCAATGCGACAAGAAGGCCTACCAGTTCCGCATCAAGTGGCTTTTGGAAAAGGAGCCGCGGATCGATCTGCACCAGGGGAACATTTCCAAACTGCTCGTGGAGAACGACAGCATCGCCGGAGCGGAAACCAATCTCGGAGTCCGTTTCCATTCCCGGACCGTGGTCGTCACCACCGGCACCTTCATGCGCGGCCTCATGCACGTGGGGATGCAGAACCAGAGCGGAGGGCGCATGGGGGATTCGGCCTCGACCCTCAGCGACGATCTCATCCGGCTCGGTTTCGCCGTGCGCCGATTCAAGACCGGAACACCGTGCCGACTCAACGGACGGACGATCGATTTCTCGAAATGCGAACGACAGGACGGCGACACCCCCGCGCCGCGTTTCTCCTTTCGCTCCGATGAGGAACCGGTCGGCGACGACGACATCTTCACCCTGAACCGGTGGTCCGATGCCGCGTTCCACGTGGAACAAATTCCCTGCTGGATCACTTACACCAACCGGGACACGCACGAGGAAATCCTCGCCAACCTGGACAAGTCTCCGATGTATTCCGGCAAGATCGAGGGGGTCGGTCCGCGCTACTGCCCCTCGATCGAGGACAAGGTGGTGCGTTTCGCGGAAAAGGACCGCCATCAGGTTTTCCTCGAACCGGAGGGCCGCCACACCCTCGAATACTACGTCAACGGGGTCTCCACCTCGCTGCCCTTCGACGTGCAGTATCGTTTCATCCGCTCCATCCCGGGGCTGGAAAACGTCGATATCATCCGGCCGGGCTACGCGGTCGAATACGACTACTGCGAGCCGACCCAGCTCTATCCCACGCTCGAGACCAAGGCGGTTCCCGGCCTCTATTTCGCCGGGCAGATCAACGGCACCTCCGGCTACGAAGAAGCCGCCGGACAGGGACTCGTCGCGGGGGCCAACGCCGCCCTCCGGGTCGCGGGGAAACCGCCCCTGATCCTCGCGCGGGACGAATCCTACATCGGGGTCATGATCGACGACCTCGTCACCAAAGGCACCGACGAACCCTACCGCATGTTCACCAGCCGCGCCGAGCACCGGCTCCTCCTCCGCCACGACAACGCCGACCTCCGCCTCAGTGACACCGCCGCCGCGGCCGGTCTCGTTTCCCCCGGCTTTCTCGCGAAAACCCGCAGCAAGGTCGAATCCATCGCCGCCCTCCGCCAGCGGCTGGAGACCACCCACACGGCCGACGGCTCCCTCGCCAAATGGCTCCGCCGTCCCGAATCGAGCTGGGAAAATTTCGACCCGGAACTCAAGACCGCCTTTCCGCCCGCGATCTGGGACCTTGTCGAGATCGACGTGAAATACGAGGGCTACATCCGCCGCCAGCAGGACCTCATCGCGAAGACCAAGAGAGCGGAGGAAAAGAAGATCCCCACGACCATGAACTACCACGAAATTTCCGGACTGAAACGGGAAGCCCAGGCAAAGCTCCAGTCGGTGCGACCGCTCACCCTCGGGCAGGCGGGCCGGATCAGCGGCATCACTCCCGCGGACATTTCCCTGCTCGCCGTGTGGCTGGAAAAGTGCAACCGCTGACTCTCCCTTCCATGCGCATTCCCACCCCCTTTCTTTGCTCCCTCCTGATCCTCTGTGCGACCCTCGCGTCCTCCCCGGCTCTCGCCGACGAAGCCCTCATCAGCTTCCCCGAGGACCCCGGCTTTTTGCCGAAAAGCTGGGTCGCCGCGCCCATCGACGCCAGCATCGTCCCGCTCGAAGAAGGACTCCGCGAAGAGGCAGCCTCCCTCATCCAGCGCGCCCTCGCCAAATACCCGCCGAAAATCCGCGACCGCTTTCTCGAAGGCGTCTTCGTCGTGGGCGGGCTGCGCTTCTACGACGTCGGCTACGGCGGCACCTACATGGCCAACAGCCGGCGCATCATCCTCGTCTACCGCGAGAATTTCGAAGCGCGCGGATTCGAGCAGCGCTTCCATCACGAGTTCTCCTCGCTGCTGCTGAAGCAAAACAAAAGCCTCTTCGAATCCGAACGGTGGACCGCCGCGAACGATCCTGATTTCTCCTACCGCGCCGGGGGCGTCGTCGAAGAGCAGAGCGGAGATCGCTCCGAATCGACCAAAGTCCTCCAAGCCGAACAGAGAAAAACCGGCGGATCGGGGAGCAGCCTCCTCCAGCTCGACATCGTCCTGATGGAAGACGGATTCCTCACCGCCTACAACATGGTCTCGGTGGAGCAGGACCTGAACGAAGTGGCGGCCCATCTTTTCACCAACCACGAACTCTGGGAAATCTGTCGCCGCTATCCCCGCATCGACCAGAAAGTGGACGTCCTGATCGACTTCTACCGCCGCCTCGACAAGTCCATGGACCGTCTCTACTTCCGCCACCTCACGGCCAACTGACGGCCCGCCGAACGCCGTCCCCCCCCTCCCCCACCCCATGAACGACCTCTCCCGCCAGCTCATCCTCATGGCCCTAGACGAAGATCTCGCCGACCTCGGCGACATCACCAGCCGGTATTTCGTCGATCCCACCCATCGCTCCATCGGGAGCATCGTCAGCCGCGAGACGGCGGTGATCTCGGGATGCGAAGTCGCCGCCGCCGTGTGTGCCGCCGTCAGCGAAGAACTCCGCTTCCGCCCCGTCCTCGCCGACGGAGACCGCGCCCGCCCCGGAGACCTCGTCGCCGAGATCACCGGACCGACCCGGCTCGTCCTCACCGCCGAACGCACCGTGCTGAATTTCCTGCAGCGACTCAGCGGTATCGCCACCATCACCCGCGACTTCGTCGAAGCCGTCCACGGCACCTCCGCGCAGCTCCTCGACACCCGCAAGACCACCCCCGGATGGCGCGAACTCGAAAAGGCCGCCGTCCTCCACGGCGGCGGACGGAACCACCGCATGGGCCTCTACGACGCCGTCATGGTGAAAGACAACCACCTCGTCGCCAACCCCAGCCCCCTCGATCTCGGCGCCCGCATCGCCGAAATCAAAACCCGCACCCCCGGCATGAAAATCGAAATCGAAGCAGATCGACTCGATCAAGTCGCCTCCTTCCTCCCCCTCGCCAGCCTCGATGTCATCCTGCTCGACAACATGAGCAACGACGAACTCCGCCGCGCCGTCGCCCTGCGCGACCAGCTCGCCCCCGCCGTCCTCCTCGAAGCGAGCGGAGGGGTCCACCTCACCACCGTGCGCGGCATCGCCGAGACCGGCGTCGATTTCATCTCCGTGGGAGCGCTGACCCACTCGGTCCGCTCCGTCGATCTCGGGCTCGATCTCATCGCCGCATGAGCCACCTCAACCGCGGGATCCACGACGAGATCATCCGGGGCTGGCCCGCCGCGGATCGCAGCCGCTTTCTTCCCGATCAATTTCGCCACACCCCCGAAACCGGCTCGACCAACGACGATCTCCTCGCGAAAGCCCGCGCCGGGGAAATCACCGCGCCCGAGCTACTCGCCACCGACTACCAGACCAGCGGACGCGGACGCAGAGGCGACCGCTGGGAGGCCGCGCCGGGACGCAATCTCCTCTTCTCCCTCGCGCTCCCCCTCGACTCGCCCCGCGAGACCTGGTCGCGCCTCCCCCAACTGACCGCCTCACTCGTCGGGAGCGCCATCGAGGACATCCTCGGACCCGGGCACCAGCTCCAGGCCAAATGGCCCAACGACCTCCTCTACCAAGGGCAAAAACTCGCCGGCATCCTCGTCGAGATCACCCTGAAACCCCATCCCGTCGCCATAGTCGGAGTCGGCGTCAACGTCAACCTGCGAGCCGACGAACTCCCCCCCGCACTCCGCGCACTCGCTACCTCCCTCTACGAAATCGCCGGCTACGAATCCAACCGCTGGTTTCTCCTCGGACTCATCGTCCAGGGATTCCTGCGCCACCACCCCGAGAGACTCCTCGACTTCCAGGACACCCTCGCCTGGATCACCGCCCGCGACCTTCTCCACGGGCGACGGCTCCAGATCCGGAGCGGCCGGGAAGACATCGTCGGCACCGCCAGCGGCATCGGCCCGCGAGGCGAGCTGCTCCTCCGCAAAGACAATGGGCACATCCGCGAGATCGTCAGCGCCGAAGAGATCCGATGGAGATGAAATTTCTGGTTTTGTTAGTTTTATAAGACTGTTGAAAAACTCTGAAACGAAAAATCTCCCGACTTTCGCGATTCGGCGGAGCAACGCCAGAGGTGCTCTACTCTACCTGGGCGAACGCAACGGCTCGCAGTGCGCCGCACGGAGCAAGCCGATAATATTGTCGATATCCATCACATCCCCGAATATCACTTTTGCCAGTTCCACTAATTCATCGTAAGCGACGTAAAATTGACCCCACAGGAACCTGCGCCGGTTGGCGCGGTTCATGCCGCCGATGCGAGAGCATCGGCGCAGGATTTGTCCGCGCAGGCCGGCGCAAGATTTTGTGGGGTCAATTTTACGTCGCTTACGTCCTCCAAGCACAGCCCTACGAACGATCCGAGGAGCGCCTCGGACATGCCAACGGCTTCAAGCCGAAGTCCCTCGCCACCCGCGTTGGTCAGATCGATCTGCGCGTCCCCCAGGTCCGCAACGGC
>JAAYAT010000072.1 GCA_012719225.1 Verrucomicrobiaceae bacterium | reverse complement strand
GCGCCTCTTCGGGGATCTCCTTGTTGAACCCGCGGAAGAGCGGGTTGCCGCTCTCGCCCGCCTGGCCCCGCCACTCGAATTTGGGTTCGCGCTTCGCGATGCGGATCAGCCCGACGAGATCCAGTTCGGCGTCGTTGGCGATGGCTCGGCGGAGGAATTTGTACTCCCAGTTCGGCCGTCCGCTGACATAGAGGATGCGGTAGGGTCCGTTCCCGCGATGGACCGAGACGCGGCGGCGGTTGTTTTTTTCCGTCAGCTCCGGCGGGACCGTTTCACCCACCTGACGAATCCCCACATTGAGAAAGGAAATCCCCGGCGGCACCGCGGCGAGGCGCAGCCGCACCGAGGTCGCGCGGCGTTCGCTGCCCGAGGGAAAAACGACCGGAGTTTTCGCGATCTCGTCGCCTTTTTCATTCGACACATGGATCTCGACGGCATCGGGGAACTCGCCGAGGGCTTCGGCCTCCACCCGCAGCGTGACCTGGGCGTCCTCGAACTGCGTGGTGGTCGCATCGACCCGGGTCACCGCGAGGTCGCGCGCCGCCGGATTGGCTTCGCCCACGAGCACGGGGAAAACGGGGACGCGCCGCCCCGGCTCCTTCTCCGCCTGCGCGGTGAGATACGATTCCAGCAGAGCGGCATCGGTCGCGTTTCCGTCGGTGAAAACCACCGTCGCGGCGAGAGGACGGTTTTGAAAACGCGACTCGATGCTCTCCAGCGCCGCCCCGAGCGCCGAACTGTTGCGGGCGAAGTCGAGTCCACTGAAATCGTCGACGCGGCGCAGTCCGCGATCGAAGAGAAAGGGCTGCACCCGGAAGGTCCCGGCGATTCCCGCCAACCACGCGGGCGGCTGTCCAGGCGAAGCTTCGGCGAAGGCGCTTTGCAACGCGGCCGCGGGAGAGGGCCGATCCGTCCGCAGCGGAACGGCCAGGCCCGCCGAATTGTCCGCGAGGACGACGACATCGTTGGAGTGTTTTTTCGGCGTCTCCTCGAGATGGACCGGCTCCATCAGGGCGAGGGCGAGGAGGGCCAAACCAGTGGCCTTCAAAAGGATGGCCGCGACCTTTTTCCCACCCCGCAGAGGAGAGAAACGATAGGTCAGGAAAAGGACCGCCAACGCCCCCAGCCCGAAGAGCATCGCGACCCAGGCCCAGGACTCGTTGGCAAAGGCGAGGGAGGCGAGCTTGGCCGGTATGGGTTCGGAGAAAGGCACGGTCATGAAGGGGAAACTTCGCAGTCGAAGGACGGAGGATACGGCGGAGGAGTTACCATGGATCGGGAGGGCGTGCGGCTCTGGGGGTCAGTTGCCCGCGCCGAGCTCTTCGTAGTACCTTCTCACCAAATCGCGGAACTCGCTCGGGACAGGATCGCGATCGATCGGCGCGACGGGATTTTCCCGATTGAGTTTGGCGATCTCTTCGTTGAGACGCTGGCGCAGCTCGATGAGGGGCTCGGTGATCTTTCGCTGGATCGTCGCGGCCCCGGGCGGTTGGTTGTCGCGGCGAAAGTCGATCCGCATCGCCCGCGCGTCGTCGCGGACCTGGCCGACGGCGTTGCGCAGGTCCTCCTGCGGCAGCATCTCCTCGATCTCGGCGAGACGATCACTCCAGGCCTCGTAGTCCTCGCCGGTGATGGGACCCGCCTCGCGCTGTTCGCTGTCCTGATCAAAGAAGAGCGGTCCTCCCGCGGTCTGACCGGGAGAAGGCGGACCGCCGTTCCGGTCATCGCCGCCCGTGGCGAGACCGCCGCGTCTTTGCCCTTTGCCCGGCCGCATCACCTGTTGCGGGGCTTCGCCCTCGCCCTTTCCTGTGCCGTCCTGCGCTTCCCCGGCACCCGCACCGGGAGTTTCGCCTTCGCCGGGCTCTCCCGCGGCGAGTGTTTGGGCTTCGCCTGGCCCTTTCCCTTCGCCCTTCCCTTTCGCGCCTTTTTGCTCCTCGGCGTCCTTGCTCTCGCCCGTGCCGGGTTGGGGTTTTTCGGCTTCTGCGAGGGCTTCGCCTCCCTTTCTTTCGCCCTCGTCCGACCCTGTTGGCCCGGTGGCTTGACCCTCTTCGGCGGCTTCGTCGGAGGCTTCCTTGTCACCGAGGCGTCGGGTCTCGGCCTCACTCTCTTCGATGAGTTTGTCGAGTTCGGAGCGGGCCAGGCGGAAGGCTTCCGCTTCATTGCCCAACACTTTCTCGGCGGCGACCTCGACGTTTTTCTTCAGTTCCCCGATTCCGCGGGCGGCGGCTTTTTCGGCGGCCTGCGCTTGGGCGGTGCGG
>JAAYAT010000071.1 GCA_012719225.1 Verrucomicrobiaceae bacterium | reverse complement strand
ATTTTTTTCGTGAGGCTTGGAGGCCTTTGATGGCGGAGGATTCGGCCTCCCTCGGGTTCCGGCGGTGACTGGGCATTTTCGCATTTGTCACCAGGCTGATTTTTCGCTTGATATCTGATATATTATTGTATACCAGTAATGCAATATGGCCCGCCGCCCAGTCAACCTTGTCTCCCTCCCTCCGGAGGAGCGCCGCCTCCGCAGCCAGCTCCACCAGCTGCTCTCCCGATCCGAGGGGATGATCCACGGCAGTCTTATCGAGGTCGCCCGACGCTGCGGCAAGCCTTCCTGCCGTTGCGCCACCGACGAGGACGCCAAGCACCGATCGCTCTACCTGGGGCGGACCCACGAGGGCAAGACCACCATGGATTACGTGCCCAAGCATCTTGAGCAGACCGTCCGCCAGTGGGTCGAGGACTGCCGGGCGGCACTCGCGCTCATCGAGGGGATCAACTCGCAGGGGCGCGCCAGGCTCAAGGAGCACAAGAGCCGGGCTCGGCCCTCCGCCGGCTCCGGTAAACGAAAACCCCCAGCCCCGCCCACCTCATCCTAGCCCGGTTCCTAGCCTACGAAGAGAAGGTCTTCCGCTTGCGCGAGACATGGCGGCGGAAGGTGAGCGACTCGCGCTCCTGGGCACTCATTCCCACCGAGGTGTTCGCCCGCGCCTTCTTCGCGATGTTCGCCTGTAGGCAGCCCAGCTTCAATGCTCTCGAACAGCAACGCTCCTCCTCGGCGATGCGGCGCTGGCTCGGAGGGTGGCGCCTGCCTTGCGCCGACGAACTGAGCTACGTCTCCGAGAGGATCGAACTTGACGGGTTGCGTGAGTGCCTGGGCCATATCCACAGCCGACTTAAACGCAACAAGGTTCTGTCCCCCAGCCACGGATGGATGCTCGCCGCCATCGACGGACACGAGACCCACTCAAGCTACAAGCGCTGCTGCCACCGCTGTCTCCAGAGGCAGGTCGCCTCAGGAAGCTCGACGCGCACCCAATACTACCACCGCATCGTCGTCTTGCAGATCATCTCGGAAGGCTTCCGCTTCCACCTCGACCTGGAGCCGGTGCTCCCCGGCGAGGACGAGGTCGCAGCAGCCCTGCGGCTGGTCGCAAGGGTGCTCGACAACCACCCCCGCTGCTTCGACGTGCTCACCTGCGACGCGATCTACCTGCGTCCCTCGATGATTGCTGTTCTGCTAGCCCGGGGCAAGCACCTGGTCACCACGCTCAAGGCCAACCAGCCCGAGCTGCTCGACGAGGCCCGCAGGCTGCTACCCGCCGAAGCTCCCGAGGAGTTCCGGAAGGCAAAGCGAGGCTGTCCGGCACGCTCGGTGGAGCTGCGCCAAGCCGAGGGTTTCACCACCGAGACCATCGCTACGCCCTTGCGGGTGGTCCACGCCCACGAGACCGGAGTCAAGCGCGAACGCGTCGCCCACGAGTGGAAGACCACCCCCGTGGACTCGACCTGGTACTGGGCCACGACCATGTCGGCATCGCTCGCGACCGGGCGGGCGGTGTTCGACTTCGGCCACGACCGCTGGAAGATCGAGAACGAGGGGTTCAACGAGTTGTGCACCCACTGGAACTCCGGGCACGTCTTCCACCACCATCCCAACTCCATCCTCGTGCTCTGGCTGATGCTCTTCATGGCCCACGCAGTGTTTCACTGCTTCCACTCGCGCAACCTCAAGCCCGCCGTCCGGAACGGCCGCACCACGATCTATTTCGCCCGGCTTCTGGATGCCGACCTCCGCGTCGCGGACTGGTGGCCGCCGCCTCCCGGATGAACCGGTTTCCCGGCGCGCACGAAGCCGCGCCGCGGATGCGATCCCCGTATGTTCCCCCGCAAGCACCGCGCTGCCCGCGCCGCCGCCGCTCCGTGCACTCGTAGCAGCCGCCGACCCGCAGTCATGCCGAAAACTGCGGGAAAACCGCTTCACGAATCTGGTCGTGCGCCCCCAGCCGTCCCCAGACGGGGAGTATCCCCGAATCGGTGGGCTTTGCTGCGCCACCCGCAGCCGACCTTTCGGAATCGCTGTTCCATCGACGGCTCGCTTGTGCCACCGGGCGCGGGGGTGTAGAATCACAGGGTGCATCGTTCCGGAAAACCCTGTCAGATCGTCGGGCTGACCCTGTTCAGCGTCCTGACCCTCGCTCCGGTCCGGGCCGAAAAGGTCGCAGTGGCCTCGATTCGCCCGACGGATCTGGTGGAATACGAGGCCCAGCCCGAGGAGGTGAAAGAACTGATCGAGGATGCCCTGGCGCTGACAAAAAAGAAACTGGGCTACCGGTTCGGCTCCAATTCCCCGAAAAAAGGCGGGATGGACTGCTCCGGCACGGTGCAGTTCGCGCTCTCGGATCTCGGTCTCGGGGCGCTCCCTCGGTCTTCGCGGGATTTTTACGAATGGGTCGAGGCCTCCGGCAAGCTGCGGGAGACTCCCGGGGTGAGCGACACCGGAGATCCGATTTTCGCGGAGCTGAAACCGGGCGATCTGCTCTTCTGGGAGGGGACCTACGAGACGGGGGAGGCGCTCCCCGCGATCTCGCACGTCATGATTTTCCTCGGAACGCTGGAAGAGGACGGACAGGGTGTCGTCTTCGGCGCGAGCAGCGGGCGTCGCTATCGCGGGAAAACGATTCACGGGGTCAGTGTCTTCGATTGGGTGGTGCCGGACGAGGAGTCGAAATCCCGGTTCGTCGGCTTCGGCCCCATTCCCGGTTTGCGGAAAGAGGAGCCAAAACCGGTTCCCGTGGAAAAGCCGAATCCCCTCAAAACATTTCTTGAAAGTTTAGTTAAGAAAAGCGAAACTTCTCCACCATGAAAAAACTCGCCTCTTCGTTTCTAGTTGTCGCGGCCATTGCGCTCGCGGGGAGTTCCATCGGATGTTCCCCCACCCAGCGGGGAGCCGCAACGGGCGGTGCCGCCGGTGCCGGGATCGGCGCACTGGTCGCCGGTGACGGCAATCGTGGTACCGGAGCTCTCATCGGAGGGGCCGTCGGTGGTCTCGCCGGGGGCGCGATCGGCTCCAACAAGGAGAAAAAGCAAATGCAGCAGCAACAGCAATACGGACAGCCCGCGCCGGGCTACTACGGTCCCCGTTACTGAGTTGTCGTAGCCGGATTTTTTTCCAGCCCTTTTCCGAAAGCCGGACGGTGCGAGAGCCGTCCGGCTTTTTTCTTTCCTTTCGGGCCGCTCAGCCAGCGAAAGCGGGGAGCGATTCGGGTGCCCAGGCGGAGGCGTCGAGGCCGCATTCTTCGGCGAGTTCGATGAACCCTTTGATCTCGGCCTCGCTGAAGAGGAGTCCGTTCGCCTTTTCACTGAGTTTCGCGCTGTTGGCCTCGATGGTGCCGGGGAGCATGCAGCTCTCGTTGCCGTGGCCGAGGATGTCGTTGAGCACGGCGGTGATGTTTTCCGATTGGCTGCGGCCCTTGGAGAAGTCGCCGACATGAATGGCGTCGGGATGGACGATCTGGAAGTAAAAGGCGCAGGTGGTTTTTTCGCCGGTGCCTTCCGCTTCGGTGTTCCGTCCGCGCAGGGTGGGGAGGGAACCGCCGATGGCGGCACCGTAGAGTTCATTGAGGAGACCGAGTCCGTAGCCTTTGTGCCGACCGAAAGGGAGCAGGGCGACCACGGCGAAGGGGTCGTCGGTGGGATTGCCGTCCTTGTCGACGCCGAAGGCGGATTCGAGTTTTTTGTTTTCGCGTTTGTATTGCTGGACCTTGCCCATGGCGATCTCCGAGGTGGCCCAGTCGATCACGACGGGGTAGCCGACCGCGTCGGTGGTGGGGAAGCCCCAGCTGTGGGGGTTGGTCCCGAGAGTGGGGAATTTTCCGCCAAAAGGCACGACCTCCGCGAGGGTCGAGGTGCAGTTGGTTTAGGCGATGTAGCCGCGCTTCGCCGCGTCCATCACGTAGCCGCCGCCCCAGAGGTAGTGGAAGGCGTTGTCGATGGCGACGGTGCCGCTGCCGTATTGGTCGGCGAGGCGGATACAGGTTTCGATGGCCTCGCAGGCGACGGCCTGGCCGAGTTTGCGGTTGGCGTTCCAGCTCTGCACGGCGGGGAAACGGCTTTCGCGGATCTCGATCTCCGCGCCGGGGACGCAGCCGCCGGTTCCGCTGCCGAAGAGTTCGTCGAGGTGGAGGGCCTTGAGGGCGTTGTGGGTGCGGATGCCGTGCCAGGAGGCCTCGCTGCACATGCGCGCGGCGGCGGCGGATTCCTCCGGCTGGTAACCACGGTGCTGATAAGCGGCGGAGACCAGGGCCTCGTGCTGCTCGCGGGAAACGACAAAATAAGTGGGGGTCGACATGGGAATGCTATGGCGTGGATTGCGCCTTTTTGCCACTGGAAAGTTTTTGGGGGGAGGAGCTAGGAGTCAGGAGCTAGGAGTCAGGAATCGGAGCGAAGCGGAGATGGACGGAGTGAAACGAAGTCAATTGGGAGCGGACGAACCATCGCCATCGAAATCGAAATCGAAATCGATTCGCGACGAGGGGCGAGCCGTCCCCGGTGAGCCGACGTTATTGCGTCCCTGCTGGGCGACATTTCAGGCTTCTGTTTTCTTACGGTTCGGGTGATCCTTCTCGCGACGCACCGACCGGTCCACCTTCTGTTCCCCTTTTTTGAAATGCTGAAAAACATTCTTCCCTCTCTGGCAAAGCCTCTCGGCGGGCTTATCCTCGGTATCATGGCCCTGACGACGACCCTCCCGGCGCAGGATTCGCCGGATTCCACCGGGAAATCCTCCCTGCGCGTGCTCTGCTACAACATCCACTACGGACAGGGCAATGACGGCGTCTACGATCTGGAGCGGCTCGCCGAAGTGATCCGGGCGGTCAAGCCCGACCTCGTCGCGCTGCAGGAAGTGGACGTGATGGTGCGGCGCTCCGGCAAGGTCCACCAGGCGGCGAAACTCGGTGAATTGTGCGGTTTGAAAAGCTACTACGGTCCGACCCAACACTACCAGGGTGGCCTCTACGGCAATGCCGTGCTCACGAACCTGCCGGTTCTCGACGTCCTCATCCATCCGCTCCCCTACACCGAGGCGACGCCCGAACTGACAACCTACCCGCGGGCGGCCATCGCGGTGACGGTGGAGGGTCCCGACGGCAAACCTTTGCGATTCATCAGCACGCATTTCCAGCACAATGTCGAGAGCGACCGGGTCGATCAGGCCCACGCCATCAACGAGCTTTTCGCGGCCGAGGGGGACACGTTGCCGACCATTCTCACCGGGGACATGAACGCCACGCCCGATGCGGAACCGGTCGGGGTGC
This sequence comes from Verrucomicrobiaceae bacterium, assembly GCA_012719225.1. Classification (GTDB taxonomy): domain Bacteria; phylum Verrucomicrobiota; class Verrucomicrobiia; order Verrucomicrobiales; family DEV007; genus Arctic95D-9. The sequence goes on along the minus strand of JAAYAT010000071.1, from coordinate 27,124 downwards.
TTCTAACAAAGTGGAAAAACGCGATCGACGAGACCGCCGCGCCGACGGTGCCGTCGCAGAACCCGACTTCGCGGATCGACTACATCTTCTACCGCTCCGCGGCTCAGTTCCGGGTCGAGGAGACGCGGGTCATCGACGAAGCGATGGCCTCGGATCACCGACCGGTTTTCGCGGTCCTGACGCTGACCGGCGAGTAACGTTCCGGCGGGCCGGTTCAGCCAGCTTCGGTCGCGCCGCCGGTTCCCGTCGCGGGTTTCCCGAGCCAGGCTTCCTTGCAATCGGTGCGGATTTTTCCGATCCAGTGGCCGAGGTCGGCCATGGCGATGTAGGTGAGGGGAACGAGGAAAAGGGTGATCACGGTGGCGAAGAGGGAGCCGTATCCCATCGCCACGGAGACGGGGGTGAGGAACTGGGCGTGGGTGCTCTGGGCTCCGGTGCTGAAAAAGAAGGGCGCGAGATTGGCGACCCAGGTGCCGTTGAAAATCAGCGGGACGAGTCCGAAGAAGGTGGTGATCTGAGTGAGGAAAATGGCGCGGAACCGGTGGACTCCGCCGCGCTGGACGGCCTCGCGCAGCGGCATGCCCTTGGCGCGGAGGTCGTTGATCTCGTCGACGAGGAGAAGGGTGTCGTTCACGATCACACCGGAAACGCCGAGGATGCCGAAGAGGGACATGATGTTGACGGGGATGCCGTGGAAGACGTGGCCGAGGACCGCGCCGACGGCGCCGAAGGGAATCACCAGCAGGACGATGAAGGGTTGGGTGTAGCTCCGGAAGGGAATGGCGAGGATCGCGTACATCCCCGCGAGGATGAGGACGAGGGAGACGGCCATGTGGGCGCTGCTTTCCCTCTGGTAGCGGGCTTCGCCTTCGAAGCTCCAGCGGATGTGGGTGCGGTTGGCGAGCAGTTCGTCGAGAAAGATGCCGGTTTCGGCGCGCAGTTGCTCGATGTCGACGGTTTTTTTGTCGGCGTCGGCGGTGATGTTGAGGGCGCGGCGGCGATCCACCCGCTGGATGCTGGTGAAACTTTTCACCACGCTGGCCTCGGCCACGCTGCTGAAGGGAATCTCGAGACCGTCGTCGGTGCGCACCCGCATCGTGTCGAGGGTGTCGAGGCTGCGCCGTTCCTCGCGGGGGAGCCGCAGCATCACCTTGACTTCGTTGCGTCCGCGCTGGATGCGCTGGACCTCGTCGCCGTAAAAGGCCTGCCGCACCTGGCTGGCGAGATCGTTGACGGTCACGCCGAACTGGCGGGCCTCGGGCTTGAGCCGCAATTGGATCTCGCTCCGCCCCGAATCGAGGGAGTCGTTGATGTCGAAAAGGGCGGGGAACTGGGAGAGGTAGAGTTTGATCTCCTCGGACACTTCGAGGAGTTCGTCGGGTTCGGGGCCGGTGAGTTGAATGTCGATGGGATCGCCGCTGCGCATGAACTCGGCGCGGAAGGTGATTTCCTCGGCCCCGACGATGGTGCCGATGCGTTTGCGCCATTCCGCCGCCATCTCGACGGTGTTGGCTTCGAGGCTGCGCTCTTCCGGGCCGTAGGTTTCGATGACGACCCCGCCAATATGGGAGCCGGGGGAATTGGTCATGCGCCGTCCCCGGGACACGGTGGTGCCGGTGGAGGCGACGATGTTTTTGATGACGCTGCGGCCGTCGGGACCGACGTACTCGTCGCGCATCTCCTCGGCGATCTCGTAGATGCGTTGGATGTGTTTGTCAGTGACTTCGAAGGGGGTTCCCTCGAGCATGGAAAGGCGGCAGTCGATGCGTTCGCTGGGGATGCGGGGGAAAAAGGCCGTCTGGATGTGTCCGCCGAAATAGAGGCCGATGAGGATGGCGAGGCCGCCGAGCATCACCGCGAGAGAGGCGTAGGCATTGTCCACGCAAAACCGGATCGAAGGGCGGTAGACGCGATTGATGAACCACTGCAGGCCCGCTCCGGAGAAACGATGCACCGGGCGGAGCAGATCGCCGGCCCGACCGAGAAAAGGATGGGCGAGGTGGCTCGGGAGGATGAGTTTGGTCTCGACGAGGGCGATGAGCATCACCGCGATGAAGACCACCGCGATGGGGCGGAACATGTTGCCCCAATCGGTCGTGTCGAGGGCCATGGGGAGAAAGGCCACCACCGTGGTGATGACGCCGAAGGTGATGGGCACGGCCATGCGTTTCGTCCCCCGGATCGCGGCATCGAGCGGGTTGAGCCCGCGACTTCGGTAGTAGTCGCAGCTCTCGCTGATGACGATGGCGTCGTCGACGACGATCCCAAGTACGAGGATGAATCCCATCAGCGACGAGAGATTGATCGTGACGTTGAGATAGGGCATCAGGGCGAAGGCCCCGAGGAAACTCATGATCATGCCCATGCCGATCCAGATGACCGCCTCCAGCCGCAGGAAGAGCCCCACGCAGATAAACACGAGGATGAGACTGCTCTGGGCGTTCTCCCGCAGCAGGTCGATGCGGCCTTTGACGATGCGGGATCGGTCGTTCCAGTAGTCGAGCTGGACCCCGCTCGGGAGGATACTGTTGGCCGAGGCGATGTAGTCTTTGACCCGCTCGCCGATGGTGATGGCGTTCTGATTGCCCTCGCGCATCACCGTGATCATGACGCAGGGGCGTCCGTTCAGTTTCACGATGAGGGGATCCTCGGTGAAACCATCGATGATTTTGGCGATCTCGCCGAGGGTGAGCTTGCTCCCGTCGGGGCGGGTCAGGACGGGGACGCGGGCGTAGTCCTCGCCGGTGTAGGCGCGGCCGCGGGTGCGGATGGAGACATCGCCCGACTCGGTCTGGACGACTCCGGCGGGCAGGTCGATGGCGCTGGCCCGGATCGCCTGGCTGATCGCCTCGAGGCTGAGATTGTATTTCCGCAGGGTCGCCTCGGGGATCTCGATGGCGATTTCCTCATCCCGGATCCCGCCGATCTCGGCGTGGGAGGTGCCCGGCAGGGAGGAAAGTTCGTCGCGGATCTGTTCGGCGAGCCGTTTGAGATCCTTCTCGGCCATGTCGGCGCTGAGGATCACGGTGATGACGGAGTGAAAGGAATCGTCGAGCTGGATGATGGGCCTTTCCGAGAGAGCGGGAAAATTCGGGATGGCATCGACCCGGATTTTCACGTCTTCCATGACGCGGCGCGGATCTTCGGTCTCGTTGACCTCGATGACCACGGTCCCGCCCCCGCTGCCGGCGGTGGAATTGACGTGTTTGATACCGCCGACCTGCTGGATCGCCTCCTCGATCTTGATGACGATGGTCTCCTCGGTCTCCTCGGGCGAGGAGGCGGGGTAGGGGACGTTGACGGAGATGAAACGCGAAGGGGTATCCTGAAAGACTTCGAGCGGGATTTTGTCCGACCACAGGGTCCACAAGCCGGCCGCCATGACAGCCATCATCAGCAGGTTGGCGGCGACGCCGTTGCGGGCAAACCAGGCGATCATGGACGACACATCTTACGAAGAGGATTTCTCGCGGGCGGGGGGAGCGCCGACGGTGCCCGCACCGCTGCTTTCGGGACGGTTTCCCAACGGATTCTCCAGAGCGCCGTCTATCGTCGGCAGGACGGTGGCCCCCTCGGCGGCGAAGGGAATGGGGGTGAGACAGAGGATGTCGCCCTCGGCGGGAGAGCGCGGGGCATCCGCGGCAATCACGATCTGATTTTCGTCGCTGATGAGCGGATCCACCGTCCGGCGGCTGAGCTTGTTCCCTTCGGTGATGAGGAGAATTTCGTTGCCGGCGCGCACCGCCCGGCGCGGGATGATGAAGACATTGCTGAGGGTTTCTCCCTGGATCCCCGCCTCGAGAAACTGGCCGATCTTCAGGGGAGGGCGGTCCGTTCCGCGCCGGGCGTAGGGATCGTCGACCTGGGCGACCGCGGTGACCTGACGGGTGGCCTCGTCGATCCGGCTCTCGACCCGCACGATTTCGCCCGTCCAGACGACCGCTTCGCCGTCGATGCGGGATTGCAAACGAACCGGCGCGTTCGGGGCGGAGACCTCGCCGTCGCGGAAGCGCTCGGGCAGATTCAGAAAACGCATTTCCCGCTCCGGCAGCGGCAGGCGGATCTCGACGTAATCGACCGCGAAAATCCTCCCCAGCGAGGTGCCCTCGGTGACGTACTGGCCGACATCGACGAGCTGTTCGAGGACCTGCCCGTCGTAGGGGGCCCGGATGACGGTGCGTTCGAGATCGCGCTCGGCCTTGGCGATCTGGGCCTTGGCCGAGGCGACATCGGCCTCCGCCTTGGCGACTTGGGGCAGCCGCAGGGCGAGGGCGCTGGGTTCCCCGGTTTTGCCGAGGGTGCGCCAGTTCGCCCTCGCTTGATCGGCCTTGGTTTTTTCCTCGGCAAGCGTCACCTCGGCCTGGGCGAGCGTGGCCTTGGCGATGACGATCGCGGTTTCGTAGTCCACCGGATCGAGCCGCAGGAGCACTTCGCCCTGGTCAAAAAAACCGCCGGGGCGGAAGGAGGGACTCAGCTCGACCACCTTCGCCGAGACCTCGGGGAGGAGACTGCTCTGGGTCCGTGGTTGCACCGTGCCCTGGGACTGGACGACCACGGGGAAACTCGTTTTTTTCAAGGCGGTGGCCTCCACCCTCACGACCGGGGGAGGGATTTCCATCGTCGCCAGTTCCGGACGGTGGGCGATGAACCACCAGGCGAGGAACCCGCAGACCCCCAGAATGAAGAGGGGCAGGGTGGCACGCAGAAATCGTTTCATGGAGAGGAAAGGGGGATTTTTTGCGTGCGAAAAGAAGGAAAATGGAGGGAAAGTTCGCCGTTTTCAGGGGGAAAGCAAGTCGTGCGCTCTCCGGCGAATCCTCCCGAAAAAGGAAGGGGCGGGGTCGGGGCGAGCCATCCCACGCCATCTTCCGCTCGGGAGGAGACGAATGAGAGGACTCGATCAGGGACTTTTTCGAGCGGCCGGGTTCGGGTATGGTGAAGCCACCCACCCGCCGAACCGACTCAACCGTCTCATGAGCTCAGCCCAACCCCCTTCGTCGCCGGAGTCCGCGCGGACGCTCGAGCCGGTGCCGCCCGCCGCAGCGCCGTACATGGCGAGCTACCGCAAGGGGCGTTCTCTCATCGTGCTGAACGGGGCCTCCCTTCCGTGCGAATACTGCATCAAGACCGGTCGTCCGGCGGTCAAAACCGTGGAGATCGCGCTGCGAAATCCCGCCAATCCGCTGACCTGGTTCGGGAGACGCCCCCGCCTCGAAGTGGGGCTGAGCCGGAAGCCTCTGGACAACCACCGCGTCGCGGTGGCCCTGACCTGGTCCGTCCTCGCCATCGGCGGGCTCATGCTGGTCACGGGAATCGCCAGCCGCAGTCTCTTCGCGGCGGGGATCGGGGGTGTGGCGATGGCGGTTTCCGGTCTCTTCCGGGCGCTCTCGCCGGTGACCTCGCGCAGCGCCTCGCCGGACTATCTGGAAGTCGACGGAGCGGGCGAGGCGTTTCTGAAACATCTCCCGGAATCCCCGTAGTCCCGATCCCACCGCCCCCGCGCGAGGCGGATGGATCGTCCGGCGGGATCGCGGACGATGCGCCGTTGACCTTTTTCCCGCTTTTGCTGTTCAATGATCGCCCTTCCATGAATCCCCTCCGCCTTTTATTCCCCCTGATCGCGATGAGCGCCCTCTCCTCCTCTCCCGCCTCGGCCGGTCTCACCACGTCCGTCTATGGAAAACTGTCCGACGGCCGCGAAGTGAAACTTCACACCCTGACGAATGCTTCGGGAATGGAGGCGGAAATCATCGACTACGGTGCCATCCTCGTTTCCCTGAAAGTGCCTGACAAAGACGGAAAACTTGCCGACATCACCCACGGCCACGACACTCTCGAAGGCTGGCTCGGCGATTCCGCCTACTTCGGCGCGACGGTGGGTCGCTTCGGCAATCGCATCGCCGGCGGGAAATTCTCCCTCGATGGAAAAGAATACCGTCTCGCCACCAACAACGAACCCGGTGGCGTGCCGTGCGCCCTCCACGGCGGTGTCGAGGGATTCAGCAAAAAACTCTGGAAGAGCGAGGCGGTGAAAACCGACGGCGACGACGCGGTCCGGCTCACCTACCTAAGCGCCGACGGGGAGGAAGGCTACCCCGGCGAACTCACCGTGGCGGTCACCTATTCCCTGACCGACAACAACGAACTAATCTGGGACGTCACCGCAACCACCGAGGCCCCCACGGTGATCAACATCGTCCATCACAGCTACTGGAATCTCAGCGGCGACCCCGAGTCCTCGATCCACGACCACGAACTGACACTCTACGCCGATCACTATCTCCCCACCGACGCCGGCATGATTCCCACCGGGGAAAAAGCGGCGGTGGCGGGCACGCCGATGGATTTCACCAAAGCCACTCTCATCGGGGAGCGGATCGGGACCGACTTCGAGGCGCTCGTCCTCGGCGGCGGCTACGACCACGCCTGGGTTCTCAACGGCACCGCAGGCGACGACTCACTCGTCAAAGCGGCGAAGCTGCGCGACCCCGGGAGCGGCCGGACCCTGACACTCTCCACCAACCAACCCGCCGTGCAGTTCTACAGTGGCAATTTTCTCGACGGCGGCACCGGCAAGGGCGGTGTCCGGTATCCGCGCCGCAGCGCCCTCTGTCTTGAGACCGAAAACCATCCCGACGCTCCCAACCAGCCGGACGCCCCCAGCGCCGTGCTCCGTCCCGGTGAAACCTATCACCACCGCATGGTTCACGCCTTCTCGGTGGAGTGAGCCGCGGCCTTCGCTTTTTCCGCTTTCGTTTTTGCCTGTGATTCATGACCATTTTCACCTTCCTCTTCTTCACCGCCCTCGTCGGGGTGATCACCTGGATTCTCACTCGGAAGGATGACCACGGCACCTCGACCGGCTATTTCCTCGCCGGACGCACCCTCACCGGAGGCTACATCGCCGGATCACTCCTCCTGACAAACCTCTCCACCGAACAGCTCGTGGGGCTGAACGGAGCCGCCTTCACCGACGGCATCGCGGTGATGGCCTGGGAGGTGATCGCCGGGGCCTCCCTGGTCCTGATGGCCTTGTATTTTCTCCCGAAATATCTTCGCAGCGGCATCGCCACGATCCCGCAATTTCTCGAACTGCGCTTCGATGCGCGGACCAGAGCGATCACGAGTTTCATCTTCATCCTCGCCTACGCCGCGATCCTGCTGCCCATCATTCTCTACACCGGGGCGATCGGTCTCATGGGAATCCTCGACCTCAAATCCCTGACCGGAATCGAAAGCGAGACGGCCCTGCTCTGGATCATGGTCTGGTTCATCGGGATTGTCGGTTCGATCTACGCCATCTTCGGCGGTCTCCGCACCGTCGCGGTGTCGGATACGATCAATGGTTTCGGGCTCCTCGTCGGCGGGGTCGTGATCCTCGTCCTCGGACTCAACGCAGTGGGCGATGGCGGGATGCTGGAGGGCCTCCGGACGCTCGCGGAAGCCCATCCCGAGAAATTCAACTCCATCGGTTCCGACACTTCCTCGGTCCCTTTCTCCACCCTCTTCACCGGCGTGCTGCTCCTCAACCTGTTCTACTGGACGACCAACCAGCAGATCATCCAGCGCACCTTCGGGGCCTCCAGCCTCGCCGAGGGGCAGCGGGGCGTTCTCATCGCCGGGATTTTCAAGGTGCTGGCCCCTCTCGTCCTGGTGCTGCCCGGCATCATCGCCTTCCATCTCTACGCGGATCGCGAGGGGTTCCGGCCGGATCACGCCTACGGCACCCTCGTGAGCGACGTGCTGCCTTCGTGGCTGGCCGGTTTCTTCGCCGCGGTGATGGTGGGGGCCATCCTCAGTTCCTTCAACTCGGCGCTCAACTCCACCGCGACCCTCTTCTCACTCGGCGTCTATCAGAATCTCTTCCCCCGGGGTGCGGTCGACGATGCCAAGGTGATCCAAAACGGAAAACTCGTCGGGACCCTCCTCGCCATCGCCTCCATGTCCACCGCTCCGCTTCTCGCCGGACAAGAGAGCATTTTCGGGTATCTGCAAAAGATGAACGGGCTGTATTTCATCCCCATCTTCGCCGTGGTTCTCGCCGGATTCCTTTTCAAACGGGCCGACGCTCTCGCCGCGAACCTGTCCCTCGCGGGCGGCTGCGGCATCCTCATTCTCGGGTATTTCGTGCCGCCCTTTTCCGAATGGGCGAAAGAGGTCCACGATTTCCATTTTCTCGGAATCGTCTTCGCCGCGCTGATGCTCTTCCAGTTTCTCATGAGCAAAATCCGTCCGCGGGAGCGGGACTGGGAACACAAATACACCGGTGACGTCGATCTCACTCCCTGGAAATGGGCCCGCCCGATCGGCCTGGGAATCGTGCTGTTCGTTCTCGTCATCTACCTGGCATTCGCCGATTTTTCCGTCCTGTAGAGATTTCGATAGCGGGTGGCTTTTGCCCGGATCGCGGGCTACCCGTATCCGATGCCTCCTTCCCCGCTCTTTGAAGAACTCGACTACCGCAAGACGCCGCTGGGTGATCTCATCCTGCGCCGCCGTATCCTCCGCTCGCTCGGTCATCTCGAGATTCACGAGATCCTCCTGGGCGACGCCTATCTGATGTCGAGTCTCTTCACCGAGGTGGAAAAGGCGCTCTCCCGGCTCGGACTCGCGGCGGCCTCCGAGTCCTTCCCCGGCGCGGCGGCTCTCGATGTGGTCGTCGGTGGTCTCGGACTCGGCTACACCGCGCGGGCTGCGCTGGAACACGACAGCGTCGCCTCGCTGCATGTCGTCGATATTCTCGAGCCGGTCATCGAGTGGCACGAAAAGGGCCTGGTTCCGCTCGGTCCCGGTCTCGTCGCGGATCCGCGTTGTCGTTTCGTCCACGGTGATTTTTTTCGCCTGGCCCTCGCGCCCGCGAGCGAGCCCGGCTTTGACCCGGACCATCCCGCCCGCCTTTTCCACGCCGTGCTTCTCGACATCGATCATTCGCCCGCGAATCTCCTCCACGAGCGGCACGGCCGCTTCTACCGCGCCGAGGGCCTGCGGATTCTCGCCGCGAAAATTCATCCCGGCGGGGTGTTCGCCCTCTGGTCCGACGACGCGCCGGAAGAGGGGTTCCTCCAGGCGCTCGGAGATGTGTTCGCCTCTTGCGAATCACACGTCGTGACTTTTCCGAATCCGCTTCAGGATCGCGAATCGGCCAGTACGGTGTATCTTGCCCGCACCGCCAAGCTCTGAGATGGATCCCTCGCAACTCGACTCCCTCGACGATCCCGATCTCTTTCCCGACGGTCAGGAGGGATTCGAGATCGTGCAGACCCATCTTTCGGTGGTCTGTCTCGCCGGTGATTTTGCCTACAAATTCAAAAAATCGATCCGTTTGCCCTTCGCCGATTTTTCCACTCTGGAGCAGCGACGGTATTTTTGTGAGGAAGAGCTGCGGCTCAATCGCCGCCTTTGTCCCGGGATCTATCTCGATGTCCTGCCCCTGCGACGGGACCACGAGGGCACCCTCCACCTCGGGGAAGGGGAGGGCGAAGTGATCGACCACTGCCTGAGGATGCGGCGACTCCCCGCCGACCGTATGCTCGACGTGCTGCTCCGCGAGAATCGGGTGACGGCTCCGGAAATCCGGGAGATCGCCCGGCAGGTCGTTGCCTTCCACGCGGAGGCGCGACGCGGGGAGGAGGTGCGGGCCTGGGGAGATCCTGACAAACTTTACAAATTCGCCCTCGCCAATTTCGAGGAAACCCGGGCGATGACCGGGCCTGACGGTGTGTTGTCAGGCTCGCTTCACGCCTTTCTCGAAGAACGGACCCGCTGCGATTTTGAGAAACATCTTCCCCGGATGCGGGAGCGGGCTGCCGCCGGTCACATCGTCGACGGCCACGGGGATCTCCATGCCCGCAACATCTGCCTGGGGGATCCGCTCGCGATCTACGACTGCATCGAGTTCACCCCCGCCTTTCGCTGCGGGGACACGGCGACGGAGCACGCTTTCCTCCTCATGGATTTGCGTTTTCGCGGTCACGGGGAATTGTCGGCGGTGTATCGGGAGGCGGTTCTCTCGGCCACCGGCGATGAGAAAATGATCGCCCTGTTGCCCATGCTGGTGCGCTACCGGGCGATGGTGCGGGCGAAGGTCTCGGCGATCGAGGCCGGTGAAGCCGAACAGCCCGCCGACAAACGGGAAGCCGCCGCCGCGACCGCCGCGACCTACCTGCGCCTCGCGGCGGTGTCGGCGATCGAGGAGGACGGACCATGGTGGCTGCTTTTCTGCGGGCCACCCGCGTCGGGAAAATCGCATCTCGCCGCCGCTCTCGCCGAGGTCTCGCGTCGGGGCTGGCCCATTCTCGCGAGTGACCGCATCCGCAAGGAACTCGCGGGGGTGGCGCCGACGGAAACCCTCGCGTCGGACGGCTACACGGCCGATTTTTCCCGGTGGACCTACGCGGAACTCCGTCGGCGTGCGGAGGACCTCACCTCCGGGAGCGGGCTGGTCATTCTCGATGCGAATTTCCGCGCGCGGGAGGAGCGGAGTCAGGTGTTCACGGCGGCGAAAGCGGCCGGAGCCAAGCTCGCGATCGTCCGGATCGAGACGGATGAGCGCGTCGTGCGGCGGCGTCTCGCGGCCCGCGCCGACGATCCCGCCAGCGTCAGCGACGCGGATCTGGCGGTGTACGAAAAATTGAAATCCGCCTTCGAACCGCCCGGGGAAGAGGAGGCGGATCGGCTCCTCTCCGTCTCGGGCGAGACCGGGACGGACGCAGCGGTGGAGGAGATTCTGATCCGCCTCGCCCGGGGGCGGTGAGCGGGGCCGCGGCTTATTTTTTGAGAATCTCGTCGAGGACGCGCCCGTCGACTTCGGGCAAGGTCAGGCCCAAGATCTTCGCGAGGGTCGGTGCGACGTCGAGATTGCGGACTCTCTCCAGCACGACGCCGGGTTGGATGTCCGGTCCGTTGGCGACAAAAATCCCGTCGAGTTCGGGGTCGCTGCTGCGATAGCCGTGAGTGCCCGCGTAGTTCACGGCGGGAGTGACGACCTCCTCGCCGGTGGCATCCCCGCGAAAGGCGTAGCCGTCGGCGGCGTAGAGAACGAGATCGCCCATCCCGGGGTTTTCCTCCGGTTTCGGCATCCCGAGGCGTGGGCCGTCCTCCCCGTCGATGACTTCGGCGATGCCCTCCATGGTGGAGAACATTTCCTTCAGCTGCGGGAGCAGTTCGGCGCGTCGGGCCGCGTTGGTGACGTAGGCGAACGCCATGCCGCCCTGGGTCATGACGTAGGCGTCGCACGAGGAGATCGTCGGGCCGAGACCGCGGGCGAGTCCGGCTTTTTTCAGGGCGACGTTGGGCCGGACGAATTTGTTCACCTTTTTGAATCCGTGATCGGTGGTCACGACGATGGTCGTTTTGTCGCGCAATCCGCTGCGATCCACCGCGTCGATGAGATCGCCGAGGAGGCGGTCGGCGAGTTCCAGCGCGGTGTAGCCCGGCCCGCTGCGCGGTCCGTAGCGGTGGTGGGTGGAGTCGGTGTTGAGGGTGTGATAGAGGAGCAGGTTGGGTTGGTGGGTTTCCCACATGTGAATCGCCGCGCGGGTCCACATCGAGTCGAGAAAGTGGACCCCTTTCCGGTTCGGACCTCTTTGCATCCAGCCGATCTCCTCTTCGGTGGCGACTCCGTCGGCGATCATTTCCTTGACGACGGCGCCGTCGGATTGGGGCAATTCGGCGAAGCTCCAGTGGATCGTGCCCGGATTGGTGATCGCGACCCAGTCGGATTCGGCGGTGGTGAGACCGGCCTCGTGGGCGATGTCGTAGAGGGTGGGGGCGAAGACCATGCGCGACTTGTCGGCCCACTGCTCGATCACGGGCGGAACGCCGTCTTTTCTGACGAGGAGCCCGTTGAAAAGCACGCCGTGTTTTCTCGGTTCGACCCCGGTGATGAGAGTGGTGTGATTGATCCAGGTGATGGAGGGATTGCTCACCGTGAGGGCCTTGGCCGAGGCCCCCTTCGCCGCCAGTTCGCGCAGGTTCGGCACCGCCAGGGTGGGATCGTGCCAGAGGTAGGCGGGAAACCCGTCGATGCTGACGAGGATGACGTGTTTGTCCTTCGCGGGAGCGGCGCTGGCGGTGTTGGCCGGGAGGGTCGCCGCGACCCCGGCGAGGGCGAGGAAAAGGGAGAAAAAGCGTTTCATTCGAGGCAGGGTAGGACACCGGGCCGCTTTTTGTCTCTCCCGCGTCGAGACCGATTCGCGTGATCCACCCGAGCCGCCTTCCCCGCACCCCGCGCGGTGCTGCCCTCATTCCGGGTTTGAGTATCGGGCCGATGCGACCTACGATGCGGCAGAGACCCAATGGACATTCTTATCGTCGATGATGAAAAAACCGTACGTGACAGCACCCGAGTCGCCCTGGAAATGGACGACCACTACGTCGAGGCGGTGTCCGATGGCGGCGTCGCGATGCTCCGATTAAAGGAGGAGGATTTCGATCTCGTTCTGATCGATTTGAACCTCGGGGGGGAGAGTGCCCTCGACATTCTCCCGGACATGCAGAAGCGCCATCCGGGCACCGCCGTGGTCGTGTTCACGGCGGACGCCACCATTCCCACCGCCGTGCAGGCGATCCAGGCGGGGGCGATGGACTATCTCGAAAAGCCGTTCACTCCTGAAAAGTTGCGCAGCGTGGTGGGTCGGGCGCGGCAATGGCGGCAGCTCCAGGAACGGATCGAGGAGCTGGAGACCGAGATTTCGACGCAGTCGCCGCCGCCGTTTTTTGAATCGCAGGATCCCGGCATGAAGGAGACCCTCGATCTCCTTTTCCGCGCCGCCGCGACCCCGGCCTCCATTCTCATTCTCGGGGAAAGCGGCACGGGGAAAAGTCTCGTGGCCGGCGAGATCCACCGCCGCAGTCATCTGCGCGACAAACCTTTCGTGACCGTCTCCTGCCCGAGTCTCTCGAAGGATCTGCTGGAGAGCGAGCTGTTCGGCCATGTCAAGGGCGCCTTCACCGGCGCGATCCGGGATAGCTGGGGAAAGGTCCACGTGGCCAACGAGGGGACCCTTTTCCTCGACGAGATCGGTGAGCTGCCGCTCGACGTGCAGCCGAAATTGCTCCGCTTGCTGCAGGAGCGCCAATACGAGCGGCTCGGGGAAAACAAGCTCCGCACCGCCGATGTCCGCGTCATCGCCGCGACCAACCGCGATCTGAAAAAGTGCGTCGCGGAGGGCACTTTCCGGGAGGACCTCTACTATCGCCTCGATGTCATCTCGACGGCGATCCCTCCGCTGCGGGTGCGGCCCGGCGACCTGCGCGTGTTCGCGGAGAGGTACCTGAACTTTTTCGCGGCGCAGGGGCGGCGGGATCTCGAGGGCTTCAGCGAGGACGCGATGACCCGGATGATGACCCACCAGTGGCCGGGGAATTTGCGCGAATTGCGCAACGCGATCGAGCGGGCGGTCATCCTGACGCGGGGCCGTTTCATCGAAGAGAACGACCTGCCCGCCCCGCGTGATGCCGTCGCCGTCGCCGGGAACGGAGACGGGGGAGGCGCTGCGGACTCGGTGGTGCCCGGCGCGGAAGTGACCTTGGAAGAACTGGAGACGGAGCATATTCGGAAAGTCGTGGCGCGATCCGAAAACCTCCTCCAAGCCGCCAAGATTCTCGGGATCGATCAGGCGACCCTTTACCGGAAACGGAAAAAATTCGGAATGTAGGTCGGGTTCGCGCCGTGCGGATCGCGGGGGGAACGATGCAATGTACGGGATGGCGCTGCCTACCCGCTGGGGCGGAAAGGCCTTCGGGGCGAGCGCGGACGGGGCTTGCCGGTCACTGGCACACATCGTGCGCGGCTGTGGAGAGTCGGATGCGATCCCATTTCATCCGGAAAAAACCAACAGCAGATAACCCATGAAACCCTACCTCATTATCAAAACACTCGGCTCCGGCCTGATCGCCCTCGGACTGTTCGCCGCCTCCCCTCCGGCTCTGGCCCAGGACGATGTGAAGATCAAAATCAAAGACAACAAAGTGAAGATCAAAGGCGAGGGGGCCGTCGAAGCCGCCCGCGAGATACTGGCCCCGGAGGTCACATCCACCTTCGTGGAGGGCTACACCGTTCCGAAGGAGTATCACACCCATTTCACGGAACTGCCTCCGCTCGAATCGAATGACGTGGTCATCCGCTACCACGCCGGACGCGCCTACTACGTCGATTCCGATTCGTGGAAAATCGTGCGGGTGGTGAATGTGAATCCCGCGCTGCAGGCGGAGGCGAACGCCGCCTTCGTGGAAGGCTATGTCATTCCCGAGGCACAGCGCACCACCTTCGTGGAGGTGCCGCGCCCCGAGGAAAACATCACGGTGCGCTATTACAACGACATGGTCTATTACATGGACCCGAACTACCGCATCGTTCGAACCGTTCGTTTGCAATAGGCTCCCGGGTCTCATCCCCCGAAGGAAGTCTGGCCCGAACAACCTGTCCGCCCTCTGCGATACGGTTCAGTCGCGGAGGGCGGGCTTTTTGCATCGCGGGGGCAAAGACCGGGCGGGCAATCTGCACGGAGGGAGTCGGCGGGACGCTCCCAGAGTCCCGGCGGCGGACAGGGTAAGGTGCTGAACACAACAAGGTTGCACAAAGAGAACCCCCGCGGCACGGGATCTGCGTTGGATAGGAGGCATGAAGACAAAACCCCTCCTTCTCTTCCTCCCCTCCTCCCACGGCGTTCGGACCGGCGCGCGCATCGTGTTGTTTTTCGCGCTGGTATTTTCCCTTCCAGGAATGGCGGCGGCCCAGAGCGTCGTCATCGAGGGCGGACCGGATACCATCCAGATCTCCGATCGCGACGGCAAGCCGGAGCCGGTCACCCCCGGCGAGACGGCTCCGCCGCAGCAGACCGGGCCTCCGCTGGTGCGGCCGCCGATCCGCCCCGTCGACGCCATCCCCGCGCCCACTGCCAATCGTGTCGTGGGACCCGCCGGAATCCCCAAAACCCCGGCGACCGCTCGGGACGTGGTCGAACCGCCGCGCACCCTCGCGGTGGGCGAAGCGAAACGCCTCGCAGAGCTGAAGCGTGAACTCGGCATCCTCGATACCGGGACGAGCGCCGCCCTTTCGCTGGACGTGGGAAACGTTTTCCGGGCAGGAACCACCACCGTCGACAGAATCGCGGAGGAGAAGCTCACTCTCATCGCCGAGTACATCCAGTTGGCCCTCGCCCGGGAGATTCAGCTGACCTACCACTTCGCGCCCAACCTCCACGACAAGGATCTCGCGTGGTCGCGCTCCGTGGCGATGGTCAAATGGATGACAGAAAAAGGAGGCATGGCCGAGTCGAGTTTCACGATCCTGAATCCCGAGGTGGTCACCGAGCCGGCCCCGACCGCCGTGCCCGATGACGGCGAACGGGCCGCGATGCAGAACCGGATCGAGTTCACCATCCTCTTCCGTTAGCCCACGGATGCTCATCCCCCGAAAGAAGGTTCCGGCGGCCGAGTCGCTGGAGATGATTTCCAATCTTCTCCTGACCGCTTTTGTTTTCGGAGTCTTGTATTTCGGGCGGGAGCTTCTCATCCCTCTGGCTCTCGCCGCGCTCCTGACCTTCCTGCTCGCTCCGCTGGTGACCAAGTTGCACCGGTTTCTCGGGCGGGTCGGATCGGTCCTCTTCGTGGTCGCGATGCTCTTTTGCGCGGCCGGTTTCGTCGGCACCGTGCTCACCCGCCAGGCCGTGGATTTGGCATCGCAACTACCGGAATACAAGGAAAACATCAGCTCCAAGCTGCGCGGCATCCAACTGCCTCGCTTCCGCTTCACGGGTCGTCTCACGGAGACGGTCGATGCCTGGAAACAAGATCTCGCCGGTGTCCTGCAAAGCGGATCGAGCTCCGAAGAGGAAGGCGAAGGCGAAAGCCTGGGCGAAAACAATGCCGGGTCCTCCGCGAACGGAAGGGAAACGACATCGACATCGGAGCCGGAAACAGACGCCGGGGAGGTGCCCGCCACCCCGGTGGAGGTGGTGAGTGGAAAAAACGAACGCTTGGAGATGGTCCAGTTCGTCCTCGCCCCGGTCCTGGAATCCCTCGCCACGGCCGCGTTGGTCGTGCTGTTGCTCATTTTCATGCTGCTGCGGCGGGAGGATCTGCGCCATCGCATCCTCCGCCTGGTCGGCCAGGGACGTATCAGCGAGACTTCGCGGGCGATGGACGAGGCGGGGGCCAGCGTCGCGCGATACCTCCTCATGCAGTTGGTGGTGAACGTCACCTACGGCATTCCCGTCGCGGTGGGACTTTATTTCATCGGCGTGCCCAATGCGATCCTCTGGGGTGCGTTGTGTACCGTGCTGCGCTTCATTCCCTACGTGGGGCCGTGGATCGGGGCGCTGTTTCCCATCCTCATGTCCCTCGTCGTTTCGCCCGGCTGGATGGCACCTATCCTGACAATCTCCCTTTTTATCCTGCTCGAACTGATCAGCAACAATGTCGCGGAACCTCTCCTCTATGGTTCGACCACCGGAGTCACCCCCATCGCCCTGATCGTGGCCGCGCTCGCGTGGACCTGGTTGTGGGGGCCGGTCGGGCTGGTGCTGGCCACCCCGATCACGGTGTGTTTCGTGGTCATGGGACGGCATATCCCGCGCCGATCGTTTTTCAGCGTCCTCTTGAGTGACGAACGCCCTCTCAGTGCGGCGGAGGAATGCTACCAATGGCTGCAACGGCGAGGGGAGGGGGAGGAGTTCGAGTTCGTCGATCAGTACTTGGAGGAACATTCCGAGGAAGATCTCTACGAGTCCGTGCTCCTGCCGGTGCTCTCCACCGCGGAGTCGGACTATCGCGAGGAGATGCTCTCGAGGAAGGGACTCGTCCGCCTGCATCGACGGGTTGGCGCGGTCATCGAGGATCTCGAATTGCGTTTCGGTCAGGATAATCCCGAGCCCCCGGCGGAGTCGGGAAAAAGTCTCCGGATTTTTTGTGTTCCGGTGAGTTCCTTTCGCGATGAACTGGCCGGCGATATGCTGGTGAATTTGCTGCACCGGCGGGGCGTCGAGGCGGGGAACGCACCGGCCAAGCTCGTCTCGGGCGAGCTGCTTGGCTGGATCAAAGAGGCTTCGGCGGAAGTGGTCTGTCTCCTCGCGGTGACACCCACCACTTTTTATCAAGTGCGTTATCTCTGTGTCAAACTGCGGACCCGGTTCCCCGAAATCAAAATGGTGGTGGCGCTCCGCGAAGTGGCCGGCGGAAGTGAGAGCGGAAACGGGGACGGCGGGACGGTTTTGCAAGAATGCGGTGCGGACGAGGTGGTGACGTCTCTGGGCGACGCGGTCTCGGCGGTCGTGGTGCTGGCCTCGAGACTGCGGGTGGAAAGATGATGCATTTTTCGGGCGAGGTGTGCAGAATGCCTGACAAAAGGTTCCGAGGAGAGGCGGAAACGAGTCTTTGGAAAACTGCAATTCACACAGTATAAGTGGGTTGTGATAAAATTGGTCCGCTTGGTATCTTTTCCGCTTTACTGTAAGAGGATATGAAAGAGAACAGTCGCGACTTTGTCCGAATCCTGATGGCCATCCTCGTTCCTCCCCTCGGAGTGTTTCTCCAGGTCGGATGGAAGGCTCCGTTTTGGATCAATGTGGTGCTCACGTTGCTGGGGTATATTCCCGGGATCATTCACGGTATCTACATCATTCTCAGCCGCAGCGACTCGCCCACTTCCTCGCGGTGAGTCGGTAGCGTGTTGCGACGTTCACGACCGGTGCGCGTAGCCTATACCTCTTTGCGCCAAGTTTTCAGATAACCTCAGGAGTCCCCTTTTTCTCTTCCCGGTCCGGGGAGGACGAGGGCGGTCAGAAATCCCACGGCGAGCGCGCCGAGGGCCATGCCGAGCGGATGGGTTTCCGCAGTATCGGTGGCGGCGGAGCGCAGCCGGGCGGAGGATTCGCGGGCGACGTCGGCGGTTCGGTGGGCCGCTCCGGCGATTCTGTCAGAGGTCCGGTGCGCCAGTTCGTCGAGTTTTTCGACGCCCTCGCCGGCGCGTTCGGAAACGGCATGGCGGGTGGATCGGGCGGTGCTGGCGAGAGCCTTGGCCTCGCGCGCGGCGGCGGCCGAGACACGTGTCGCCGTAGCCGAGGCCGTGGCGGCGGCGTTCCCGGCCGCGGTGCGGAGCCGTCCGTGAGACTCCTCCTCTTCTTCGTGGGGGTGGCTCCGTCCGTTGCGGCCGAGTAGGCAGGAGGCCACGGCGAGACATCCGAAAAACACCGGGACGGGGTGCTCCTTGATGAACTGGCCGGTGCGGTCGGCGGTGCGGGAAGCGAAGTGCCTGAGATCTTCGAGTTCGAAATGATGGATCGTGTCGACGAGGTAGGCTCCGAGTTCTGAGCCGATGGATTTGGGATTCATTTTGGAGGTGATCAGGTTGAGGGTGGAATCAATGCGTTGTTGGGTTCGGTTGAGGTCTTCGACGATTTCCGCGGAGCTGATGTGTCCGTTGTGATCGTCAGGGCGACGGAGGGTTCTGCTCATTTTCGTCGTGGGGTTGGAGGTGAAGGGCGCGGCGCAGCGCCGTGGTCGTGCGCGAGGGTATCAAGCGAGCGGGCGTAAGGACCGCTCTGGCCTTGTCCATCGCGAACCAGCCGCTCAGGGCACCGACCAGCCCAGAGGCGAGGAAACCGAGGGCGTGGGAAAACGCGGGGTCCACTCCGGCGCGCGCGAGCAGTCCGCTCACGGCGAAGCCTGTCGCCAACAGGATCGCGAGTCCGCCACAGAGGAAGAGGGCCAATCCGGTCGCCGCGACGACGAGTCCGCGCAGGGCAGCCCGGGTTTTTTCCGACAGTTCGGTGCGTGCGAGATCGCCTTCGAGAGTCATCCAAGTGCGGAGATCCTCGAGCAGCTGGGGGAGCAGTTCGACGAGGCCCGGCTCCGGCTCCGGTTCCGGTTCCCGTTCTGGCTCCGGTCCGGAGCGGGGAAACGGATACGGCTCCTCCCCCGGTTCGGAGGGAAACTCTGCGGGGGGTGAGGGATGGTTGCGGGTGAACATGTTCTGCGGGTTGAGGTCGGGAGGGGAGGGGAAAAGGGCGAATCATCGGGTCGGTGCGTCGCGCTCGGCGAGGAGGACGCGCCCGGCGGTGATCCCGAGGAGAGCGAAGGCACCGAGGGTGGGCACGGGGTGTTCGCGGATGAGCCGCCGGGTGTCGTCGAGAATGTCGCGGGCCTCCCGCCGTTCGAAATAGTCGGCGAGTCCCCCGATTTGACCGGCGAGGTACTCGATGGTGTCGGTGAGCGCTTCGGGCTGTTGCGGGGACAATTTCCGGGCCGCTTCGTGGCCGGTCTTTTCGATCTCGCGGATTCGGTCGGAAGCGCGTTGGACATAGAAATCGACCCGTCGTTCCACTCCGGCGACGGCGGTATCGACCACTTCGTGGAGCCGCTCTTGAATGGGTTCACCGATCCCGGCGACGCGCTCTTTCGCTCCCGCCGGGGAGGCGGCACCGGACTTCGTTTTGCCGACGCGTTTTGTTTTGCCCTCGCTTTTCTCCTTGAGGCTGCGGGTCGTCTTCCGATTGTCCTGCTTTGCCGGTGCGGCGCTTTTTTTCATGATGCAAGGTGGAGCGCAGTGATCGTGCCACGGGCGGGGGGATTCGTCCGGGCGTTTGAACGTCAGTCGGTTGCAGGGACGGTGAGCGAAGGGCAGTCCGGGGAAATCGTGCAGATTCCCGATGCCAACCGACAGGCGTCGTGCAAGATGCACCGCGTTCCGCCGCGTTCCGCGTCCTGTCTTTCACAGGCCGATCCGTTTCCGTTTCCGGTAGAGAGTGGCCTGATCGATCCCCAGCACCCCGGCGGCTTCTTGCAAGGTTCTCGTCCGAGCGAGGATGCACCGGATGTGCTCGGTCTCGAGCTCCTCGATGGAGCAGGAGGCCCCCGGCACGAACTGGGAGGATTCGTCTTCCGAATCGAGGCGGATTGTTGTCGGAGTCGGGAGATCGTCGGCTTCGATCTTCGGCCCGCGCGCGAGGATCACGGCCCGCTCGATCGCGTTGCGCAGTTCGCGGAGATTCCCCGGCCACTGGTGGCTGAGGAGTCGGCTGGTCGCATCGCTGCTGAACCCCTCCAGCTTGCGATTGCTCACACCGGCGAAAAACGCGACGAACTTCTCGGCGAACTCCTTGAGGTCGCGGGGGCGTTCCCGCAGGGGTGCCATGCACGCGGAGATGACGTCGAGACGGTAGTAGAGATCTTCGCGGAAGCGGTTCGTCTCGACGCATTTTCTCAGGTTGCGGTTGGTCGCGGCGATGACGCGGACGTCGGCCGTGCGGATCTTGTTTTCCCCGAGTCGTTCGTATTCCCGTTCCTGGAGGAGCCGGAGCAGTTTGGGCTGGATGTCGAGGGGGAGTTCGCCGATCTCGTCGAGGAAAAGGGTGCCGCCGTTCGCTTCGTGGACTTTGCCCCACTTGTCTTTGATCGCCCCGGTGTAGGACCCTTTGACGTGGCCGAAGAGTTCGCTTTCGAGGAGTTCCTTCGAGAGGCTGGGACAGGAGATCGTGACGAAAGGCTTGTCCTTGAGATGGCTGCGGCGGTGGATCTCGCGGGCGACGAGGCTTTTCCCGGTACCGCTCTCGCCGAGGATGAGGATGGAGGCGTTGGTCGGGGAGGCGCGGAAGAGGAGATCGAGGGTCTCGTTCATCTTCGCGTCGCGCGAGGTGAAATGCGGGGGAGGCGACTGCGTCGAAATCTCGGTTTCGAGTTCCTCGATGCGCTCGTGGAGCACCCGCCATTGTTTCGCCCGGGCGACGACGCTGCGGAGTTGGTCGGGGGTGAAGGGCTTCTCGAGATAGTCCATCGCCCCCGCCTGGATTGCGCGCACTGCGGTGGGAATGGTGGCTTCGGCGGTAAAGATCACCACCGGCGTCCGGGGGCGGATTTTTTGGATCCGTGGCAGGATGTCGAGGCCGCTCTTGCCGCCGCGGTTCAGGTCGAGGAGGACGAGATCGAACTCATCCTCCTTGAGCCGCGGCAGAGCCACCTCGCCGTCGGAGACCGCCTCGGCGTAATGATCCTCGGCTTCGAGTGCGATGAGAGTACTCGTGCGCACCGCTTTCTCGTCGTCGACTATGAGGATATCCATCCCCTCCCGCCTCCGCAGATTGTATGCCCGGCGGACCCTTGGCATTTAAGAGTTTTATGATAACAAAGTTATGACAACCGGGCCTCGGGAGCCGTGAGGGCGGGCAGTTGCAAATTGCACGAAAGAAGCCACGTTTGTGATGCAATTCGCACGTGCGGGGCCCGACCCGCCCGCCCGGTTACGACTTCGCGAAGCACTCCCATGGGAAAAAGAATCCAGCAAACTCCGTGGACGGACGGTCATTCCCCTGCCGGGGAATCGAATGGTACGGGTGCTGCTGGAAGACCGCGGAAATGAACCTCATGAACTCCAGGGTCGGTCGGTACCGGATGGTGGTGGTGGCGGTCCTCTTCGGGTTGACGATTTTCTTTCTCCTCGGGATCGCCTATTCCTCCCGGCGCAACCGCGTCACCCTGCACCAGGCCCAACACGAGATCGAGCGGGATCAGCGGATGAGAAACCTGGTCTCCCTGATACGGCAGCACAACATCGCGGCGGAGACGGCGGAGCGGGGCTTCCTCATCACCGGCGAGACATTGTACCTCGATCCCTACGAGCAGGCGCTCACCTACCGGGCGGAGAACATGAGATTGATAAAGGAGCTCGCGCCGGACTTCCCCCGGATCGCCGCACTTTTTCCGGAGCTGGAGATTCTCCTGGAAGATCGCGACCAGGAATTGGAAGCCGCCATCGCCCAGCGGCGGGCGAACAATCTGGACGAAACGGTCCAAACCGTGCGCGAGGGGATGAGGCGGAATCTGTCCGCGCAGATCCGCCGGGTCCTCGATCACATGGAGGAGATCGTGGATGACAATCTCGTCCTGGCGGAATCCGAATACCGACGTCAGGTCGACCGGGCGGCCCTCTTCCTGAACCTCGCGGCGTATTCTTCGCTGGTCCTGGGCGTGCTGGGGCTCGTCTTTCTGATCGGCCACCTCCGCGACCAGATCCGGACGATCCAACTGGAGCGCGACAAGGACGAGGCGGAGCGCATGGCCCACGAGAAGAGTCGCTTTCTCGCGAGCATGAACCACGAGATCCGCACGCCGCTGAACGCCCTCCTCGGATTCAGCGAACTCCTCGACAACGAAGTCACCTCCGACCGGGGACGTCGCTACCTCGCCGCGATCCGCACCAGCGGCGGCACTCTCGCCGACCTCATCAACGACATCCTCGACCTCTCGCGGATCGAGTCCGGCATCCTCGAACTGGCCCCCTGTCCGGTGAACGTGCGCGAGTTCGCCCGGGGTATTCAGGTTGTCTTCGAGGAGCAGGCGAGCGGGCGCGGGTTGCTCTTCGAATTCTCGGTGGACGAGGATTGCCCCGAGAGACTCGTCTTCGACCCCATCCGGGTGCGGCAGGTGCTCGCCAACCTGCTCGGCAACGCCCTCAAATTCACGACCGAGGGCTCCATCCGGGGATGCATCCGCGCGGACAAGGTGGAAGCGGAGAGCTGCGAACTCCTTTTTTCCGTGCGGGATACCGGACGCGGGATCGCCCCGGAAAAAATGGCGATGATTTTCCAGCCTTTCCGTCAGGCGGAATCGTCGGACGAGATGCTGGGTGGCACCGGTCTGGGTCTGAGTATTTGTCACGAACTGGCCACTCTGATGGGAGGCGCACTGGAGGTGATGAGCGAAGTGGGGGCGGGCAGCGAATTCCGCCTGCTCCTGCCCCATGTCGAGCGGGTCAAAACGCCCGGTTCGCCGACCACGGAGGACACCGCGACCGCCTCCTTCGACGATCTGCCGCCCAGCCGCATTCTCGTGGTCGACGACAACCCGTTCAACATCGAGCTGATCGCCGGATTTTTCGAAGACACCCATCATCACATCGAATACGCGGAAAACGGACTCGCCGCTCTGGATCGGATGAAAGAGACGCCGCCCGACATCGTTCTGATGGACATTCGCATGCCGGTGATGGGCGGAGACGAGGCCCGCGCTCTGATGCAGGAGGACGACCGTCTCGCCGACGTCCCCGTGATCGCCGTGACCGCATCGACCCTGTCGAGCCAGGACAAGCAGATTCGCGAGTGTTTCGACGGTTACCTCCGCAAGCCCTTCACCCGCGCGAGCCTCTTTCGCGGCATGAGCGCCGTCCTCGCGCGCCGCGCCGGGGCCCCCGACGGGGTGGCTCGGGACACCTCGGAAAACCAGCGGAACCCCCGTCCGACCGCCACCACCGTCCCGCCCGCTGACCCCGCCCCGGCCGGGCAAAAGCGGACGCGGGAAGGCTTGGTCGAAGCGCTCGAGACCCTGCGGGACGAGCGCTGGCCTCATTTGCTCCGGGCCATGCTGCTCAGCGACGTCGATTCCGTCGCCGACGAACTCGGCCACCTCGCCGTCCGATACGACGAACCCGCTCTGGCCGACTACGCCCGCGAGCTCCATGCCGCCGTCGAGCAGATCCACCCGCCCCGCATCGAAAAATTGTTGAAAGGGTTTCACGAACTCATTGAAAAAATCTCGTGAAAAGCCGACGAATACGCCACACGCAATCATGAACCGATTTTCAGGTGATTCCGGGACCATTCTCGTGGTCGATGACGAGCTCGCCAACGTCCAGGTCGTGGGGACCATGCTCGCGGCATTCGGATACGATCTCATGATCGCGCAGGATGGCGACCAGGCCCTGGAGCGGGTCAAGGCCAAAACCCCCGACCTCGTCCTCCTCGATATATTCATGCCCGGCAAAAACGGCCTCGAAGTCTGTCGGGACCTGCACGCCCTGCCGGAGATGGAGGACGTGCCCGTCATTTTCCTTTCCGCCGATGGCGAGAAATCCACCATCGTCAAAGCCCTCGAAACCGGCGGGGTCGACTACATCACCAAACCCTTCAACAAGGCGGAACTCATTGCCCGGGTGCGCTCGCATCTCGAACTGAAAAAAACCCGCGTGGAATGTCGACACCTCCTCCGCAAAGCCGAGCATTTCCTCGAAATCATGGCCCACGACCTGCGCAACTGGGTGGGGAGTTCGCACTTCAGCGCCCAGCTCCTCGACGAGACCGACGGACTCCCCGAGCAGGCGCGACGGCTCTCCTCGACGATCAAAGAGTCCTCTGCCCAGGCCCTGCGCTTCATCGACGAATACCTCGCCAACGCCCGCGCCGCCGGCACCACCCTCGAGATCGAGCGCAAGATCTTCGACCTCGCGGCCCGCACCAGGGCCTGCGCCTGCTATCATCAGGACGAAGCCCGGGCCAAGGACATCACCGTCGCCTGCGACGTTCCCGAGGGACCACTGCGGGTCAAGAGCGACCGCGTCGCGGTGGCGCGCGTCATCGAGAACCTCGTGACCAACGCAATCAAATTTTCCCCCCCGGGCTCCACCGTGACAGTCGCCCTCGAGCCGGAGCCCGTCGCCCTCACCGTCCGCGACGAGGGACCGGGTTTCTCCGACTCGGACCGGGAGCAGCTTTTCCAGCCCTACACCCGTCTCAGCGCTCGTCCCACCGCCGGCGAAGTCTCCACCGGACTGGGGCTCGCCATCATCAAACAGCTCTGCGACCTCCTCGACATCGCCATCGAAGTGGAACGCCCCGCCAAAGGCGCTTCGATCCGCCTGACTTTCCCGAAAGGTTAGGCAAAAAAGTGGCGATTGGTCTTGAGTTGCTGCGCTTTTTTTGACAGCGTGTGACGTAGCGAGGCGGTGAAGACGAATCGATGGATGTCGTGAGGAAGGGGGCGAAGGCGTATCCATGGTTCACAGCGCGGCGCGGGGAACCGGAAACCACAAACACACAAACTCTCATGGGCCTGATCTATCAATTCTTCAAAGGCAGGGAAAGCGACGCGGTTCGGCACACCGCCTACCCGAAGGAGACACCGCCGCAGGAAACTCCGGTGGTGTCGGACGGCGGCGAAAACGGGGCGAGCGGAGGTCCCTACACCTACCGCCCCGGCGGCGGGGAAGGGGTCAAACCGACCCGGGAGACATCGTTTCCCCGCGAGGGGCGCCGGACAAGGTGAGCGACTTCTGCACGAAAAGGGCTGCCGCGTTGGTGTGCAGCGCGTGGGACACGTCCCGTTCTTCCTCCCAGATGGTGGAGAGGGTCTCCGCTTCTTTGTAGTAGCCGAGATTTTCCGCGAGGGTGGTTGCGAAGTGGTAGGCGGCGATCTCGTAGTACTTGATGCGGCTGCAGTGCGCGATCAACATGAGGTCGCGCACGGTGTCGTCAAGGACCCTCGCGAGGTGTTCGTTGCCTCCCTCGATGAGTCCTTTCATCCCTTTGCTCTCGTCGTTTCCGGGCTGTTGGCCGTATCGCTCGAAGATGCCGGCGACGCGGTGTTTTTGCTGCAAGGTCAGGGGGATCTGTTCTTCGAGCAACTCGCGCAGTTCGGGCAGGGCGGCTAGGCGGGCGAGGTCGGGGAGGGTGAGAGCGACCTGGGATTCCACGCTGTGAATGTCGCGGAGTTGGTCGAAGAAGAGATCACTGGTCTGGCTGAGAAAACGATGCACGGGAGAGGTCCTTTCTGTGGTGCTTGTTGTGCTTGCGGTGTCGAGGCCCCGCCCCTCCGCCCCGGAGGCGAATCGACGGGACGGAGGGGGCGAACGCCGGCGGAGCGTGTCTGCTGGCTCAGGCGGCGATGGCTCCGGCCTGGGGAATGAGCCGGAGAGAGAGCTTGGTGAGTTTTTTGTCGGTTTCTCCTTCTTCGTCGAGCGTGGCCTGGAGGAGTTCCACGGCCTCTTCGTAGCCGAGCACTTCGGCGAGGGTGCGGGCGGATCCGTAGCCGGCCATTTCGTAATGCTCCACTTTCTGGGCGGCGACGATCAGGGCGAGGTCCTTCACGGACGATTCGCCGTCTTCGTCGATGACTTCGGACCCCTCTTCGACGAGGCCTTTCATCGCCTTGCAGGATTTCCCCTTCGGCGAGACATCGAGGAGCTTGGCCAGTTCCTCCAGTCGACCGACGTGGACTTTGGTTTCCTTGAGGTGGGTCTCGAATCCCGCGCGGAGATCGGGGTCGTCGGCGGCTTCGGCCATCTTGGGGAGGGCTTTGACGAGTTGGGTTTCTGCGCTGTAGAGGTCTTTGATCTCTTGAACGAGGAGGGCTTCGATGGATTTGAGTTTTGACATGGTTTGGGTTGGTTTCAGGTTTTCGGTGTGGTGGAGAATGCCACGGAGAATCGTTTTCGCAGGAGTCGTGCCGCGGGTCGTGTCGGGCCGGAAAGTCTGTTCTGTCGGGGATTGGCGTCGCGGGGGGGAGAGGGTCGTGAGGCGGCGGGAAAGGCGAATTGCATCCGCCACCGGGCAATTTGCGTGAGAGAAAATACGCGTTCGAGAAGAGAGGGAGGGGGAGAAAAGGGTGCCTGCGGTCGGGGGGAGCCGACCGCAGGCTTTGTTGTTGCCGGGGAGGGGGGGGACGACGCGCACGCGTGTCGCAAAAGAAATGCGGGGGTCCGCAGGATGCGTCGTCACTGGACGGGCCGCCCCGTGGGTCCGGAGATCCCAGGAGAAACCCGGCACGTTGCTCGTGCCCCTCTCGTAGCCTCACGATGGCTGCGGAATCGGCTTTTCGCTGGTGGTGCAGATATCGACGGCTTCCGCGGTTTCAAAAATCTCTTTGGCCCGGTCCATTTCGTCGTGGTTCTCGGTGTGGACCGCGATGAGGATGTTGCCTTCCTGCAGCTTGCCTTCGTAGCGTTTCGCTTCGATCTCGGGGATGCCCATCCCGATGAGACAGCCCGCGATGCCGCCCACCGTCGCACCAATGGCGGCTCCGCTGAGCGCGGCGAGGATGGGGCCGGCGGCGATGAAGGGGCCGATGCCGGGAATCGCGAACGCCCCGATCCCGGCGAGCCAGCCGAGGGCTCCGCCGATGACGCCGCCGGTGCCCGCTCCGGCGGCGGTTCCTTCGGGCGCTTTGGTGTGGGTCTCGTGGGCGAAGTCGCGGGTGGTGCCGTGATCGGCGAAGAGAGCGGAAATGTCGTTGCTGGAGAACCGGGCCAGCCTCAGTTGATCGACGATGTGTTCCGCTTGGGCGCGGGAGGTGGCCAGACAGAGGACGGAGTGATGTGACATGACAGGTGGGGTGGTATGGGTTGTTGTGTTCGGGGGAT